>CAZGLN010000104.1:0-9570 GCA_964526545.1 uncultured Chthonomonadales bacterium | reverse complement strand
GTTTCGGGACTTCTTCCCGGAAAACGCCGTGGAGTACTTCGTTAGCTACTACGACTACTACCAGCCGGAAGCCTATATCCCCCAGACGGATACCTACATCGAGAAGGACGCGCAGATAAACGATGAGATAGATCGCCTGCGCCACTCCGCCACCCAGGCCGTTCTGGAGCGGCGCGATGTGCTGGTGGTCGCGAGCGTCTCCTGCATCTATGGCCTTGGCTCGCCCGAGGAGTATCGGCGCATTATCCTCAGTTTTCGGCGCGGCGAGGAGATGGACCGCGAGGAGGCACTGCGCCGGCTGGTGGATATGCAGTTCACCCGAAACAACCTGGAGCTGCAGCGCGGAACGTTTCGGGTGCGGGGCGACCTGCTGGAGATACAGCCGATTGATGAGGAAGTGGTCATCCGCGTGGAGTTCTTCGGCGACGAGATTGAGAAGATCACCCTGCTCGATCCCGTTACGGGAGAAGTTCTCGCCGCGAGGGACTGCGTTACGGTGTTTCCGGCCAGCCACTTCGTAACCTCTGCCGAACGCCTGGAGACCGCCGTCCGCGCAATACAGGCCGAAATGGAGGAGCGCGTGGCGGAGTTCCAGCGGCAGGGCAAGCTGCTGGAGGCGCAGCGGTTGGAGCAGCGCACGCGCTTCGACCTCGAGATGATGCGCGAGCTAGGCTACTGCTCCGGCATTGAGAACTACAGCCGGCACCTGGATGGGCGGCCGCCCGGCACCCACCCGAACACGCTCTTTGACTACTTTCCGGACGACTTCCTGGTGCTGGTGGACGAGTCGCACCAGACCATCCCGCAGCTCCACGGCATGTACGAGGGCGACCGCCAGCGAAAGGGCGTGCTCATTGAGTACGGCTTTCGGCTGCCCTCCGCGGCGGATAACCGCCCGCTGAAGTTCCATGAGTGGGAAGCCAAGTTACGCCAGTGCATCTTCGTCTCCGCAACGCCTGGACCGTTTGAGCGGCAGCACTCGCAGCAGATCGTGGAGCAGATTATCCGCCCCACCGGCCTTCTCGACCCGGAGATTGTCGTCAGGCCGTCCAAGGGCCAGATTGACGACCTGATCAACGAGATTAGGAACCGTTCCGAGAAGGGTGAGCGCGTCCTGGTTACCACGCTGACCAAGCGGATGGCGGAGGACCTCACGACGTACCTGGAAGAGCTGAAGATTCGCGTGCACTATCTGCACAGCGACATCAAGACCCTGGAGCGGAGCGAGATTCTGCGGGACCTCCGCGCGGGAGTCTACGATGTGGTGGTGGGCATCAACCTGCTTCGCGAGGGTCTCGACCTGCCCGAGGTCTCGCTGGTGGCCATTCTCGATGCCGATAAAGAGGGATTTCTCCGCTCCGATACGTCGCTCATCCAGACCATCGGCCGCGCGGCCCGCAACGTGGCTGGTCAGGTGATAATGTACGCGGACAACATCACCGGCTCCATGCAGCGGGCCATCGAGGAGACGAACCGCCGCCGCGCCGCGCAGCTTGCCTACAACGAGGAGCACGGCATCACGCCGCAGACAGTGCGCAAGGCCATCCGGGACGTCATTGCCGCCGATACGGTCATGGAGCCGCGCGGCACCTACCGCACGGGCCGCCTGAGCGCCGCCGAGATGACCCAGGGCGACCAGCCGCTGCCTCTGGATCAGATTGTGGAGGTGATCGCCCAGTTGGAGAAGCAGATGAAGGAGGCGGCCAAGGCGATGGAGTTCGAGCGCGCCGCCGAGCTGCGCGACGAGATTCGCGATCTGAAGCAGTTCGTCCCCTCACACGCCATGGGCGGGGCCGCCCAAGGCGAGAAGCGCCGCTACCAGAAGGTACGGCGGGCCCGCTAGAAGGCTGTAGGTGCCCGCCGTGCCTACGAAATGGCTGGGCAGCGCGACAGAGGCAAGGACCTTCCGACAGCCGGCGTTTCGCGTCTCGGTTTGGTGCTTTCGTGCAAAGGTTCGGTGTGAGGGAGCCTCAGGCCAGCAGGTCCTTCACCACGGTGCCGGAGACATCCGTGAGACGCATGTGGCGGCCGCCGAAATAGTAGGTGAGCCGCGTGTGATCGAGCCCCAGAAGGTGGAGGATGGTTGCGTGCAGGTCGTGCACGTGCACGCGGTTCTCCACGGCGGCATAGCCGAAATCGTCCGTGCGTCCGTAGGCCTGCCCGCCCTTGACCCCTCCGCCGGCCAGCCAGCAGGAGAAGCCCCGTGGGTTGTGATCGCGCCCCACGCCGTTCTGGCTGGTTGGCGTGCGGCCGAACTCACCCGTCCAGACGATGAGCGTCTCCTCCAGCAGGCCGCGTGACTCCAGGTCGCGGAGGAGGCCGGCGATGGGCTTGTCCGTCTCCATGCAGTGTTGGCGGTGGTTCGCGTCACAATCGTTGTGAGCGTCCCATGAGTCGTCAAAGTGGCCGCCGCCGCTGTACACCTGCACAAAGCGCACGCCGCGTTCCACTAGGCGTCGGGCGATCAGCAGGCGGCGCGCGAACTTCTCGGTTGCCGGGTCATCCAGACCGTAGAGCTTCTTGGTCGCGGCCGATTCGCTCTCCACGTCCACGGCCTCCGGTGCCGAGGCCTGCATGCGAAATGCCAGTTCGTAGGACTGTATGCGCGCGGCAAGCTGGTCGTTGCCCGGATTGTCCGGTCCGTTCATCTCGTGCAGCCTGGTGAGAAGGTCGAGCCGCTGGCGCTGCTGCGCGTCCGAAACGCCCTCGCCGGGCTTCAAGTGGAGGATGGGATCGCCCGTTGTGCGGAACTGCGTGCCCTGGTAGGTCGCTGGCATGAACCCGGAACTCCAGTTCGGGGGACCGGAGATGGGCCCGCCGCGATGATCCAGCAGCACCACGAACGCCGGCAGATTCTGGTTCTCGGTGCCGAGGCCGTAGGTAACCCACGAGCCCATGCACGGATAGCCCTGGCGCAGGAATCCCGTGTTCATCTGCAGCAGCCCGCCGCCATGCGCGAAGCTATCGGCGTACATGCTGCGGACCACGGCGATGCGGTCTATCACCTCGCCCACGTGTGGAAACAGGTCGGACACCTCGATGCCGCTCTGGCCGCAGCGCTTAAACTGCCTTCGCGTGCCGAGCAGGGGGCCGGGATTGCGGGACTTCAGGTTCGGATCGGCATCCAGAGTCGGCATGGGTTGGCCCGAGAGGCGGTTCAGCTCGGGTTTGGGGTCCCACAGGTCCACCTGGCTTGGTCCACCGTACATAAAGAGGAAAATGACGTTCTTGGCCTTTGCCGGATGGTGGGGCGGCTTCGGAGCGAGCGGACCTCCGCGCGGGGCCTCACCTGCGAGCGCCGCCGTGCCCAGCAGGCCATCCTCGGCCAAAAGCATGGTGAGCGCCGTGCCCACGAAGCCGCCGCCCATCTGCCACAGGAGCTCGCGACGTGTGCGGCCGCAGGGAGTGAGGCGGGCGGTAGGTTCCTTCATGGGCTTGCTCTCCGTGTGCACTCAGGGGATGTAGAAAAACTCATTGGTGTTGAGCAGGACCAGACAGAGAGCCTGCCAGGCGCGATCCGCGGCCGGCTCCGCAGAGGCGCCGGCCTGGCGCAGCTCCGTGGCAATCTGGGCGGTGTGATCTCGCAGAAACTGGGTGCCCAGGGTGATCTCTGCCTTGCGGGCGGGCCGACCAAGTGCAATCCGAAAGGCATGGTCCAGCCGTGATTCCTCGGTGTCGCCGCCCTCCTGGCGTATCCTGCCCGCCATGGCGGCCGCCATCTGGTTGGCGAACGCGCCGTTGAGAAACGTGAGCGCCTGCGGCGCGACGGTGCTGGTTGGGCGGGCCTCGCAGCTGGTGGTGGTGTCCGGAGCATCCAGCGCCTCGAGTTCCGGAACGGCCAGCGACCGCTTGACGTGGATGTAGATGCTCCGCCGTCCCTGTTCCTCTTCGCTCGAGGTACCCCAACCGTCGCCTGGACGCGATTGCCCCGCCAGCACCTCGCGCGGCAGCGTGGGGTAGAAGGGAGGGCCGCCTACTTGCTTATTGAGTCGGCCGGACGCGGCGAGCATGCTGTCGCGGATGGCCTCGGCCTCCAGTCGTCTCGGCTGGAAGCGCCAGTAGGTCTTGTTCTCCGGGTCCTTCTTCGCGGCATCGGCACGCCACTCGGAGGCTGCCTTGTACGTGTTGGAGGTAACAATCAGGCGGTGGAGTGCCTTCATACTCCAGCCAAGCCCTGCTGAAGATGGCGTGCCGGCCTCGGCACGTCTCGGAGCGGCGAAGTGGACTGCGAGCCAATCCAGGAGTTCCGGATGGGTCGGGCGTTCTCCCATGATGCCGAAGTCGTTCGGGGTCGCCACGATTCCGCGGCCGAAGTGCCCCTGCCACACCCTGTTCGCGAAGACCCGCGCGGTCAGCGGGTTATCCGGCCGTGCCATCCATCGCGCGAGGGCCAGTCTGCGGCCCGTGGTACGTGAAGTGGGTGCCGGCTCCTCCAGGTCAGCGAACCGCAGGGTCGCGGGAACATCCATCCGCACCTCTTCCGAGGGGGTACGCGGGTCACCGCGCAGCAGCACCGCGGTCCTGGGAGCGCTCTTCGTCTCCTCCTGCCAGATGTAAGCGCGAGGCGGCTCCTGCGGCTTGCGCTCTTCCATCTGCGCCAGCGTGCGGTCGAGGGCGTCCTGTAGGAGATCCTTCTCTCGCTGGGCGACAAGAAGGACCTCCTGTAGGAGATCCTTCTCTCGCTGGGCGACAAGCTGCTTCTGCGCCTCGGTGCGCTTGTCGGCGGGAGTGCGAAACGCGGCGATCACTTCCGCGGGCAGCCGCGAGCTACCCGACTCAAAGAGGCGTTCGCGGATGGCCGCATGGTAGGCCTGCTTGCTGGACACGATTGCGCCGTGCTCCGCGTTCCAGCGCTCCATCGCCTCCGTGTAACGCCGCAGCTCACTCTCCGTGCCAGCCAGTATATCGCGATCGGCCTCCGGCCGCTTGAGGGGATGGAAGGCGGCAAGCACGCGGTAGTAGTCGCGCGTGGTGAAGGGCTCGAACTTGTGATCATGGCAGCGGGCGCACCGAAGAGTGACCCCGAGGAAAGCCGCCGAGGTTGTTCCTACGACGTCATCCAGCTGATCGTACCGGTCCTGCAGGGCGTCGGCGGGCTCGTCGTCCCATGTCCCCAGGCGCAGGAAGGTGGTGGCAATCTGCTGCTCGGCGGTGGAGTTGGGCAGTTCGTCGCCGGCTATCTGCTCCAGGAGAAATCGGTCGAACGGCTTATCCTGGTTAAGGGAGCCGATCACATAGTCACGGTAGCGCCAGGCGCTCGCCTTGGTGGAGTCCCGCTCATATCCATTCGATTCCGCATAGCGCGCTACGTCCAGCCAGTGGCGCGCCCATCTCTCCCCATACTGCGGCCGGCTCAGCAGGTCGTCCACCAGGCGTTCGTAGGCGTCCGGCCGCGTATCCGCCAGGAATCGCCGCTGCTCCTCGGGCGTAGGCGGCAGGCCGGTGAGATCGAGCGTGAGCCGTCGCAGCAGCGTGAGGCGGTCGGCGGTCCGTGGAGGCGCAATGCCCTTCGCCTCCATCCGCGCCAGCACAAAGGCATCTATCGGATTGCGCACCCACCACGTGGCCTTTACTTGCGGCTGAGCGGGCTTCCGGGGCGGCTCGAAGGCCCAATGAATCGCTTTGGCGGCGGCGGCTTCGGGCTTTCCGGGCGCGCCGGCGGCTATCCACGCACGCAACGTCTCCAGCTCGGCCTTGGTGAGCTTCACGGGCCCTGGCGGCATGGACCTATCCGCCGCGCGCGTGTAGAGCGGGCTCGCATCCGGCTTGCCTGGAGTGAGAGCCGAGCCGTGGCTGCCGCCCTTGCGCATCGCCTCGATGCTCGAGAGATCGAGCCCGGATTGCTGCACGGTCTTCCCGTGGCATGGGGCACACTTCGCCGTGAGGATGGGCAGCACGGCGCGCGCGAAGTCGGGCGGCGAGGCAGCGAGCTGGCCGCCGGAGGCAAGCACCAGCAGCGCCGCGGGCAGCGCAATCACGAGAGAGGAGGCAGCAAACAAGCGCATAGGGCGTGATTATAACGAGACATGCCGCGACGTGTAAAGCTTAGCGAGGCTCATTACTCGCATATCCCTGCGGAGTGCAAACGTTGTGCCAGAGTATGCGAACCGGCATGCGGTAGGCAGAATGGGCAGGAGAAGGGACCCTGTTCGGCAAAAGGGATGACTCGGTAGTCCATTCCAGGGGAGGCTCGTGTGCGTCTGCTCGGGTTGGCGTCTGTGTTGGTGGTTTTCCATGGCATGGGTTGCGGTCTTGCGGAAGCGCAGCCGCGGGGATCACGCACCATTCCCGTGCTGGTGCTCTGTTACGATCCCGTGCTGCGTTCGCAGGGCGGAGTGCGCCTGAGCCAATACATGAAGTGGCAGGATGCGCGCGCCATGACGACCGAAGTGGTGCGCACGCTGCGCGAGGTGAGCGGAGGGTATCTGAACTATCGGGTGGCTGAGTACAAGGTGGTAGATGCCTTTCCGGTGAAGCGCGACGGATTCCGGTACGACGAGAAGAGCTTCCTGGAGATGTGGGCCGACCGCGACAAGGCGCATCAGCCCGATACGGTTAGCTACGCCGCGATTTTCCGCGAGCGCGTGCGGAAGGGTGAGCTCGCGGAGGTCTGGCTGTGGGGCGCTCCCTACTTCGGCTGGGACGAATACGCCATGAAGATTCCGGGCGACCTCATCTACTACCAGACCGAGAACCCCTGGTTCTACCGGCCCTACGATATTCCAGATTGCGGCCGCACGGTCTGGGTGATGGGCTGGAACTACGAGCGCGGAACAGCCGAGGCGCTGCATAGTTACGGCCATCGCATGGAGGGCATACTCTCGCTCACGGTGGGCCGAGGCGTGTGGGACCACGATCGCAATCCAGACAACATCTGGAACCGGTTCACGCGTCAGGCGGACCGCTTCCCCAATGATGCCCAGGTGGGCAATGTACACGGCGGCCCGAATGCCAAGGGAGGATATGACTACGCCCAGAAGGAGGCCGTGCTCTCTCAGGCGGACGACTGGCTGAACTATCCGCGCTTCAAGGGAGAGCGCAAGCTGATTAACTGCGAGGCGTGGGGCGGCCCCGACTATCATCTCAACTTCATGAAATGGTGGATGAGCCGGATACCGAAGGCGCCTGGCGCGACGGATGGCTTCTTCAACAACTGGTGGCAGTACGTAGCCAACTACGATGAGGCCGTGCGCCGCATGCCTCCGCCCGGAGGGGTGCCAGCCCCTGCCCGGCACTGCATGCGCTAGGGTTCCGCCAGTGACCTGGACGGAGATCGAGATCGAAATAGCCAGGGAATCCGCGGAGGCCGTTACCGCGATCCTGCTGGAGCATGGCTGCAAGGGCGTGGCGGAAGTGGGAGAGGATCCCTTGCTCATCAAGGGACACCTGCCGCCCGTGGATGGCGCCGAGACCTCCCTGGAAGAGATTGAGGCGGCCCTGGTTGATCTGGCCACGTATGGCCTCTCCTCGCCACTGCACCTGCGCGTGCATGGAGTGGAGGAGGCGGACTGGGCCACGGAGTGGAAGCGACACTATGTTCCGATGGAGATAGGGAGACGGCTGCTCATCAAGCCTACCTGGACAGAGTGCCCTGCGAATACGGGACGCGCGGTGGTTGAGCTCGACCCGGGCATGGCGTTCGGTACCGGTGGTCATCCCACCACGCGGCTCTGTCTGGAAGCGCTGGACGATTTCGTGAAGCCGGGCGACATCGTGGCGGATATCGGCACGGGCTCAGGCATTCTGGCTCTCGCCGCGGCCCGACTGGGCGCGGCGCATGTGTATGCCTGCGACGTGGATCCGTTGCCGGTGCAGGTAGCGCGGGAGAACGTGGCGGGCAACGGCTTGTCGGGCGTGGTGGATGTGCTGAGCAAGGAGGATTTCGACGCCCAGGCGCCCCGGTGCTCCCTGGTGGTGGCCAATATCCTCGCCTCGACGGTGATGGAGATAGCGCCCGCCGTGCTGGATCGGCTCCTCCCCGGCGGCCTCTTCATTGCCTCGGGAATCGTGGACGAGAAGCTGAACGAGGTGCTGGACTGCTTTTCAAGCGTGGGGCTGGCCGTGGAAGAGGTTCGGCAGCAGGAGGTGTGGCGGTGCGTGATTGCCCGCAGGCCGGCTTGAGACGCACGTTCCCTGGCCAATCGGAGACCGGCGCGCGCGTGGTGCGCATCCCATGAGACGCCACCTCTTCGTGATGGGTGCCGATCTGGGCGCGGAGAGCGTCTCGATTGTCGGAGCGGACCGGCACCATCTGGTGACCGTGCTGCGTCTCAGGCGCGGTGACGAGCTCACGCTGCTGGACGGCAGGGGCGCCGCCGCGCACGCGGTCATCAAGTCGGTCGGCGCACAGGAGGTGGTTGCCGGCATCACAGGTCCGGCCGAAACCTGGCCGGAGCCGGACCTGCACATCACCGTGGCGCAAGCCCTGGGCAAGAACGACCGCTTCGAGCAGGTGGTTCAGCATGGGACCGAGGTTGGAGCAAGCGCCTTCATACCGCTTGTTACCGAGCGAGGCGTCGTGCGCCTCGATCCGAACGTGCTGCCGGCCAAACTGGAACGCTGGAGGCAGATTGCCAAGAATGCCGCGGAGCAGTGCGGGAGGTCGCGCGTGCCGGAGGTGCTCTCCCAGCACACCGTAGCCTATGTAACGCGGGAGTTCGCGCGGCCTGCGGTGGTCATCATGCTGGAGCGAGAGGGCGAGCCGCTGCGCGAGACGCTGGCCAGGGAGGCCTCGCGCCTGGAACCGGATGAGCCGCCGCGGAAGGTGATCCTGCTGGTGGGGCCGGAAGGGGGATTCACTCCCACGGAGATCGGTGTGGCGCGCGCCGCGGGCGCCCACCTGTGCCGGTGCGCGGAGTACACCCTCCGCACCGAGACGGCGGCGCTGGTCGCCATCACACGCATCCTTAACGAACGCAAATAGACGCGCGGCGGTCGCCGCGTGCGGAGATCCATAAACATGCACGAGAAGAAGTCGGCGCTTGATCAACTGATTGACCTCTCCCGGAGCCTCGGTGACCCTTCGCGCGATCTGGCCATTCTTGGCGAGGGCAACACCTCCGCCAAGGAGGATGAGAGCAGCTTCTGGATAAAGGCGAGCGGCAAGGAGCTGCGGCTGGCGGATTCCGACAGCTTCGTGCTGGTGGCATTGGAGCGTGCGCTGGCCGCCCTCGACGGCCCGGACCTGACCGATGCGGAGGTGAAGCAGAGGCTGGAAGAATCGCGGCAGGACCCCGAGGAGACAAAGATGCCTTCGGTGGAGACGTTCCTGCATGCCTATCTGCTCTCACTGCCCGGCATTCGCTTCGTAGGGCACACGCACCCCGCCGCCGTGAATGCCATCCTCTGCTCGAAGGTCTCCCGCGAGGCAGTGTCGGGCCGCCTCTTCCCAGACGAGATTGTGTGCTGCGGCCCTGCCGTCTGCTATGTGGAGTATGTAGACCCGGGCGTGGTGCTCGCGCGTACCCTCCGGGAACGCGTGGAGGAGTTCATAGACGAGCACAACATGGCCCCCAAGGTCATCCTCATGGAGAACCATGGACTGATCGCCTGCGGCGGCACGCCCCGCGA
>CAZGLN010000103.1:832-12729 GCA_964526545.1 uncultured Chthonomonadales bacterium | reverse complement strand
TAAGTGGACACCGGGAGGTGTGCGCGGAAGGCAATCCGCGGCACGCGCGGTTGGCGCCGCAGCGGCTGCGCAATTAACAGCACGTGGGCTCCGACGACCGTCCGCCGGCCTGAGTCGGGAGTGCCGTCCTACTCCTCCAAGAGGGTCGCTATACCGAGGGCGACTCCGGTTCGCAAGAACTCCTCACAGGAAGCCGGCACCGGAACCTGCTGGTTCATCTCCTTGTTGTAGCGGTTGACCACTTCGCGTGCGAACTGGAGCGGTGGCAGCGCGTTTATGGCAATCCGTATGACCATGTTCTGGTCACGTGCCACTCTCCGCTGCAGCGCGGCCACGACCTCTGTCGCGTCCTTGCCCGTGAAGACTTCGTCCAGCGAGTACTCGGGAGACTTGATGGTAACGCGTACTTTCATCCGGCTAGTCCTTCACCGCTGCAACGGGCGGAGCGACAAAGTTGTGGTATTGATCGGCTATGGCGGCCTCGCGCGTGTCTCCTAGATGGACCACAACGCGATACCGGAAGTGGAGGCTCTCGCCGGCAGGCAGGGTGTAGGAGCCTTCCTTCCTCCCCTGTGTGTAGGCGGCGAGGGCGAAAGGGTTCGCACCCATCAGGCCGTAGTTGCGCACGTGCCAGTAGGTGGGATAGCGGAACGAGTCCGGATGGTCCATCACGCAGATGCCCGCGCGCTGACCCTTGAGAATGCCGTGGTAGTCGCACCAATGCGCGGCGCGGCCCCAGGTCTCCGCTTCGTCTATGCCGCCGTAGCTGTTCTGGATCCGGCCGCCATGATCCACATCCAGGGCGGTCGCCATGCGTACCGTGAGGATGCCGCCCTCCTTAGTATCACCAAAGCGGATATCCTCCTCGAGCGCGGTCAGCTCAAGATCGAAATCCAGAATGCGGCGGAGCGCGTCGCCACGCCAGATGGTGACACGGGCGGTCTGACGCAAAAGGGGAGCGCCCGCCGCGCTCGTCCAATCGCTGGTCGTACGCATTCGCCCGAAGACAGGACCCGAAATGAGTTCATCCACCGAGCGATGGATGGTGCAGCCATGACCGGGCTCGTCGGACCAGTTGTCCACGCCATTCACGTCGCCATAGGCGTGGTAGAGCGAGCGATGGTGCGGATGGTCGCGGACTTCGGTGGGATCGGACTCATCCATGGGCCATGCCCTGGTTACAGGAATTCCCCCGGGTGCCAAGACGGGCCAGAAGTAGGGGCGATGCACATCGGCATACCGGTAGCGCGTAAAGGGCTCGCCATCCACGGCAACGGCTATCTCCGTTCCGTTGTCTTCCAGGCGGACACTGCCTGTCGGCGCCGCATCGGTAGGCTCCAGATGGGCGACCTCGCCGGCGCACAATCCGCTGATGAGAAACCAGGCGGCCTCTCCGTCCGGCTGTACGGAGAGACGCCGGTGCTCCCATGTCAGCGCCGTTGGCGCGCCTGTCGGAAACGGTATCGAGACGGGACAGAGGTCACGCGGGTGGTTGCCAGCGGCAACTTCGATGCGCACGGCCTTGGGGCTCCTTGCTGGGTGTGGGCGAACGCCGATTTCATTCGGCGTGAGAGCGCTCGGAACCTGCACGCACGACAGGATTCGCCCGTGGACCCGCGAATGTGGACCCGACTCCGCGTGAGAGTGAGGAGACAGGGCGATGAAGATTGGCATCAATCGGTGGACGCTTCCCGGCGATTGGGACCTCGCGAAGTGCTTTCGTGAGGCCGCCGCCGCGGGATTCGACGGCATCGAGATCAACGTGGCGCGGCAGGGCTACCTGACCGCGCAGACCTCCCCGGAGGAGTTGAGGGAGATAGCCGCCTTGGCCGCGGAGGCCGGCATTGCGCTTCCGAGCATCAGCACGGGCCTTGGCTGGGAGCTTCCGATGACGAGCAACGACGCGGACGTTCGCGAGCAGGGGCGTGAAGCCGTGCGCTCCATGCTCGGAATAGCGCGGGCGCTTGGTGCGGAGGCGGCGCTGTGCGTTCCCGGAGTTGTGAGCGCCGATGTGCGATATGACGTTGCCTACTCCCGCGCCGTGGAAGCGCTGCGGACTCTCGCGGCGGACGCGGAGGCAGCGGGTGTGGTGATTGGCGTGGAGAACGTCTGGAACAAGTTTTTGCTCTCGCCCATGGAGTTTGCGCGCCTGCTGGACGAGGTCGGCAGCCCATGGGTCAGGGCCTATTTCGATGCCGGTAATGTATTGGTGCACGGCTTCCCCGATCACTGGATTCACATTCTGGGCGGCCGGATCGTGCGGGTGCACGTGAAGGACTTCCGAACGGGCATCGGCAACATCAGCGGCTTCTGCAATCCTCTGCAGGGAGACGTGCCCTGGTTCGCCGTACGCGATGCGCTGAGCGCTGTGGGCTACGACGGGTGGATTACCGCGGAGGTGGATGGTTACCGAACGCTTCCATCCGTAGGACTGCGGCACATCTGTGAATCCCTGCGGGCGGTGTTTTGCTAGCCTCGTGCTGTCTTCTACTGCGGTAGCGACCGCAGAGACAACCCAACACTGGACCGTGGCCACTTGCCCCGTTGATGCGTTGATAGACCGGGTCGTTCCGTGCATTCTGTAAGGCTCTCGGTCCGCTTGCGGACTGCAAATCTTTCCCTGTTTCGAAAAGACGATGGTGTTTGCAGGACAATGGCAGATGTTGTTGAAAGTCGAGACGGGTTTGCCGGAACAGATCCACCACGGGCGGTGCGGTGCGTCTGACCGCTAACCCTACTCTGCAGGGAGGTAACGAGGATGCGGGTTCCCATGTGGTTGCGGCGTTGCGCATCGGTCCATGTACTGGTGCTGATTGCCTTCGGCTGCCTGGCAGTACCTGCTGCTGCCCAGCCTCTTGATGAGCCTGTCCAGATGGCCCTTCCTCTCAACACCGATTCCACCGTCGCTCCGCCCGTGGGCAAGACGACCTTCCGGACGGACATTCGCTGGTTCGGCTCGCGCGAGAGCGCTCCTTACGGCAGCATGGAGTTGGGATACGGTCTGTACGAGCGCGTGGCACTGCTGGTGCGCGTGGGAGGCTCGGACTGGTACACCGATAGGTATCCCGGCGGTGTGATTCGGCGCGGCGGATACGATTACGAGCTCGCCGCAATGTGCTCACCGAAGAGCTGGGGCGATATCGGCATCATGCTGGGTGTCAGCCATGCCAACACGGCGGCGCAGAACGATACCTTCCCGACTATGCAGCTGTTGGCGCACAAGGTGGTGAATGACCGGCTGACGCTGCACGGCTTCGTGCGCACCGTGCTCATTCACAAGAACGACCTGGCGGGTGTGGGTGTCGGCGCATCCTACGTGGTGAATGATCGGCTCATACTCGTGGGTGACTTCGTGGGCCTCTTCAACGGGAAGAACACCTACAGCGTGGCCACCGGCAGGATGGCACGGAACCACCTCTGGTCGCTTGGCGGCAGATGGAGTACCCAGGTGATGGATCGGAACGTCGAGTTCGAAGTCGGCGTGACGAATGTGATTGCTCGGACAACCGGTCTCAGCCTGACGCCGGCGTTGGGAGGCAGCATCGGCGGCTATGCCGGGTTCACCGTGCGGTTCTAGGGGAAAGGAAGGTCGTGAGATGCGCCATCTAAAGGTGTCAAGGCTGATCGCAGCCGCGGCCTTGGTGTCATGCGTGTTCATAATGCTGGGTTGCGGCGCGATGCGGCCCTACTCGCCCATTGGATACCAGGGGAGTGGGGGTGGAGGCAGCACCCTCAATCCACGTTTCACCGTTGCCGTGAATCCTGACGTTCTTGTCTTCCAGACGGAGGGTTCGAGGGGGTTCGATGTCATTGTTACCAGCGTGGACGGCTTCAGCGGGACGGTATACCTCTCCACACGCTACCAACAGAAAAACGTAACGGTAACTCTCTACAACTTGTCCGTAGATGTGCCGGCGAATGGCCAGGTCCGCGTGAAGGGCCAGGCCACATGGAACGGGCTGCCACCCTATGGCATCACGCTGATCGGGGTCACTGGAAAGAGCAACGCATTGCAGGACAGTGCAGAACTGCGATTGGACATATCGGGAGGTCCGTCATAGGGCTCGCGCCCCCATATGGTGGAGCCATTTCCGCGAGACTTTCGGCGTTGCGGCGGCGGTGGGACACCGCCGAGCACGATTTGCTTCGCGGCAATGACTTGGACGAAGGTACCGCAGAGCAGAACAGGCATTCCATTTGCTGAAGTCGCGGTCGCTGCGATACGGAAACGTTGCACCCGCGCTCTTAGGAGGCCATCCGTGCAGCGGCTGGCCTGGTCTCGTCCAGGCTGGCAATGGCGTGCTTGAGCGTAGCATTGCGCGACGAGTTACCTGGTGTATCACACGAGGGGAGGGTCGCAGGCATGCGTAACGCGGTTCGTACATGGTGCTGTGCGATCGTCGCTGGCGTCTTCGTTTTGGTACTGGTCTCTGGCTGCGGTGGGCTTCGGCCGTATTCGCCCAATCAGCTAGGCGGGTCCGGCGGAAGTTTCACCGTGGCCGTCCGTCCAGAGATTCTGCGCGTCTACAACGTCGGCGATCAGAAAGTGGAGATCATCCTCACGAGCGTCGGCGGGTGGAGCGGCGATGTGTCGCTCACCTTTGAGGGGCTGCCCAGCAGCTGCACGGGTCGCGTGGATTCGCCGGTGCATATCGGCTCGAATGAAACCCGGCGCGTGTGGGGGATCATCAACCGCGCGACGTTTCCGCCTTACGGCACGTACGCGTACTTCGTACGAGGAACCAGCGGCAGCCTCTCCGCCAGCGGCAAGGGATATCTCGAGCTGACAGACTAAGCGCTCAGGAAGCCTGCTCACCGGGGCGGGGCGTCTGCGTATCGCGGATGGTCTTCAGCGCAAGCAGCCAGGCCGCGAGGAGCAGGGCGGCGCAGCCGATGAATGGAGCGTAGTGGGGACCGATCCAGGGTAGGAAGGGCACGTGTAGGCGGCTGTGCTCGTAGAGGTATCCGCCCAGCGGCGCGCCAGCCATGGCGCCCGCGCCCTGTGCCGTGCCCACCGCGCCCATCACCGCCCCTCGCTGCGAGGGCTCGCACGACTCGCTAATGTAGGCCATCCACGAAGGGAAGGCAATCACGAAGCCCACCCCGATTAACGACCCTCCGATAATCAGCGCCACGAAGTTGGGCAGCAGGATGAGCGCCCACATGCTGAAGGCGCATAGGCCCAGCCCCCATCGCACGGCCCGCGCCTTCCCGATGCGGTCTCCGATGGTACCTAGCGGAATGGAAGCTGCGGCAATCACAAGTGCCGGGACCAGCTGGATAGCCCCGAACTGCGTCTCCGAAAGGCCGTAGGCTTCCATGGCGAAGAGTTTCACCAGCAGCATTATCTGGCCGATGCCGAAGAACGTGATAAAGGCCATCAGCAGCGGCTGAGGAATGCGGCGCAGGCTCTCCACTAGCGCGCGCACGGAGAGGCTTCCCTCGACGACTTCGCCTCCGCGCAGATGATGCGGAGGAAGGCTAGGAACTCCCCACGCCGCCACGACCGAGGTGGCGATGAAGAGCCCGCACGCCACGAAAAAGGATGTATTGTAGTAAGCGGTATCGGGCAGCCCAGGCACAAGCAGCCGAGCAAGGTCGTTCGCGCCGCCGCCGATCATCGGCGCCAGCGCCACCCCGATGAGATAGGTGACGTTAAACATGCTCATGGCCTGGCTGCGCCGTTCGGCGGGCACCACGTCTGCAATCATGGCAAGCGCAGCCGGCCAGAGCGCCGCCGCACCCAACCCGTCGAGCACGCGCAGAAAGACGAAGAAGTACCACTCATGCGGCTGCACCGCCAGGGTGAGCAGCGAGGTCGCAACACTCACCAGCGGTCCGGCGAGGATGAGGCGTTTTCGCCCAATCCGGTCGCCGAGGATGCCGAACGGCCCCTTCATGAGGCCTTCGCAGATGAGGAAGGCCGCGCCGATGAGCGTAACCGAGGCCTCTCCGTATCCCATCTTGTACTTCAGGTAGACGGGCATGGCGGAGAAATTGACCAGGAAGTAGGCCAGCTCCGCGAAGCCCGCTACCAGCGCAATGGAGATGACGATGCGATGCGGATTGCCCACGCCTGTACCGGCAGGGGTCTCAGGCGGAGAGGACATTGGAGGGCGCGGAGGGAAACGCCGGCCCGGGGGACAACGGATGCTCCCGGGCCGGCAACCATTCGGAGGATCGGATCACCCGATGGTAACCTCTTGCTTGAGTTCGGACGAGGAGTAGATGGCGTCCATAATCTTGGCGACCATCAGGCCGTGCTCGCCGGTTACCAGTACGTCGGTATCGTTGAGGATCGCCTCGACGAAGTGCTTGACTTCGGCGTGATGGGTGTTCACGCTGCCCCCCGGGAACTCCGGCTGGAAGGTCTGGAGCGAGCCGTGCTTCTCCTTGATGACGGTCAGCGGATTGACCACCGCGCCGCCCTCGGTGCCGCAGAGCGTGCTGGTGAAGACATCCTCGGGGATGTTGGCTACGAAGCTGCTCTCAAGGACAATGGTAGCGCCATTCTCAAAGCGGATGAACCCGGCGGCGAAATCCTCCACCGTGAAGTTCTTGTAGTCCCATTGGCCCATGAAGCCCACCACATCGCTGCGGTGGCCGAACTTGGCGTAGGTTATTCCGCTTGCCGCGATGGGTCTGGGATGTCCCATCATCCAGAGCGTTAGATCGAGGATGTGTACCCCGATATCTATGAGGGGACCGCCGCCCTGCTTGGCCTTGTTGATGAATACTCCCCATCCGGGGATGCCTCGGCGGCGCAGCGCCTGGGCGCGCGCATAGTAGATGTCGCCGAGCTCACCGGCATCAATGTAACGCTTTAGGAGCTGGTTGGCTGGAGCAAAGCGGCTGTTGTAGCCGATCTGAAGTTTGCGCTTGGCCTTCTTGGCCGCATCCACCATCCGCTGCGCTTCCGCGGCGTTCATGGCGATGGGCTTTTCGCAGAGCACGTGCTTGCCCGCCTTCAGCGCGAGTACAGTCGGCTCCATGTGGGCGTAGTTCGGCGTGCAGACCGAGATGGCATCCACTTCCTCCATCTCGATAAGCTTGCGGTAGTCCGTAAAGGTGTTCTTCACGCCGAACTTGGCGGCCGCCTCCTTGAGGGTCTTCTCGTTGATGTCGCAGGCGGCCACGATCTCGCAAAGGTCGGGAATGGCGGCATAGCCCGGCATGTGTGCGTTCTGCGCAATGCCTCCCGTGCCGATGATGCCGATTCCGATCTTCCTTGCTTTCTTAGCCACGGCGCCTGTCCTCCTTGCGAAGTGCTGGTTCACGGCCGGCGCATTGTAGCATAAGCGCCGGGAGGCGGCAAGCAGACCGCAGTGCGGCCTCCGCCGTGCGCTGGCCCCCCGCGTTGGAGGCTCAACCCGCCCCTGGATCGCGCATCACTGGGTGCCGGTCCGATTCGCACGGCACTCTAAGCGGGCCCGGAGGCTTGAAAGGGCAGACTCACGCGGAACACGGTCGGCCCGCCCGGAGCGCTCTCCACCGTGATGCCGCCTCCGTGAAGCTCCACCAACTGGCGCGTGAGGTAGAGGCCCAGACCGGTGCCCGAAATGCTGCGTGTGTCGTCATCCTGCACGCGCTCATAGCACTCGAAGATGCGGTCGTGCTGGTCGGCCGGAATGCCAATGCCCTGGTCGCTGACGGCGATCTCGATGCTCTCGGAGCTGGCGCGCGCTGTCAGGCGCACCTCGCCGCCTTGCGGTGAATACTTTACGGCATTGCTGAGCAGGTTGAGCACGATTTGATGCACTTTGTCCTCATCGCAGACGATTTGGGGCAGGTCCTCGGGCACATCCACCACCATGGAGTGGTTTGCCGTCCAGTGGCTGGAGTAGCGCTGACTCCGGGCGGCGCGGTGCAGGAGCGGACCGAGCGAGACCGGGCGCGCGTTGAGGGTGAGGGAGCCCTTGGCGGAGAGCGTGGCGGAATCGAGGAGCTCGTTGATGAGCGCCAGCATCCGGTCTGCTTCCGCCTCGATGGTTTCGTAGAACTCCTCGGCCGTGTCGCGCGGCAGGTCGGGGTTGGCAAGCAAGGTCTGCACGAAGCCGCGGATGCTGGTCAAGGGGTTCTTGAGCTCATGAGACACGAAGCCGATGTACTCGGTCTTTAGCCGGTTTGCCTCCTCGAGGGCGAGCCGCTCAGTCTCCTTGCGGTGCAGTTGTTCTTGAAGCTTCAGCTTCTCTTCCAGCGATGCGCGGAGGTTTTCGTAGAGCCTGGCGTTCTGTATGGCAACCGCTGCCTGGTTGGCGAACGCGGAGAGCATCTCCAGGTCGTGCTGGTTGAAGACACTGGTGCGTACGCGGCTGTCCACGTAGACGAGGCCGAGCGAGGTCTCCTGCACAAGCAATGGGACGCAGGCCACGGAACGGACATTGGCCAGCTGCACGCTGGCGTGCTCAGCGAAGCGCGGATCCTCGAGGGCATCCGTGGAGACCACGGGTTCACGCGTGCGCAGCACCTGCTCCACGATGGTCCGGCTCACCTCCGGACGCGGCGATCGGTCCGCGCCGGAGAGCGCCGTTTCGAGGGCCTGGGGCTCGATGCCGTGCGTGGCTCGGCCCCACACCCGGTTGGTACCCTGGTCCACGAGGAGTATGAACCCCCGTTCGGCCTTCACGAACTCCACCACCTGCTCGATGGCAGTATGCAGTACCCGGTTAAGGTCCAGCGAGGAGTTGAGCGTCCGGCTCAGCCGGAGCAGGGTGGAGACATAGGAGACCGAATCGGGCGCTGTGGACATGAGAGACTGCGTCTCCTACCGCTGGAACACCAGCGGATTAAGGGGACTGGCTGCGGGCTCGCCCGCACGGCATCCGGGGAGCCAGCGATTCAGGTCGTTCACGCGGTTCTTGTTGTCCGGCTCGCCTACCAGGGTGCCATCCGCGAAGTAGATGATGGTCATGACCTCGCGCGTGCGGTCCGTTGGGTTGCCGGGCGCGGCATGCAGAGTCCAACCCGAGTGGAAGGTGGCGTCGCCGGCGGCCATAGAGCCCGATCGAGCCAGGTGATAGCCCTTCTCCGCCACGAACTGCCGGAAGTACTCCTCCGATTCGTCGGAGATCTCCAGCTTGCCCAGATAGCCGTTTGTGTGCGATCCGGACGCGAAGGTCATCGTCCCCATCTCCTCGGTAACGTCCACGAGGGGCATCCACATGGTGACTGTATTATCGGTTGCCAGCGGCCAATAGTACTGATCCTGGTGCCACGGCGTATGGCCGCCGCCAGGCTCCTTGAAGAGGGCCTGATCGTGGTAGAGGCGCACGGCATCCACGCCCATCAAGTCGGCGGCAACCTGGGCGAAGCGCCTGGCCAGCACAAAGCGGCGCACGGCCTCGTCGTTCTCCCACAGATTCATAATCTGCAGGAACGCGCGGCCATACGTATCGCGCTCCTCGATAGGGCGGGTTTCGGTGTTGAAACGGTGGGCGGCATCCAGAATCACTTGTCTGTATGCCGCGATCTCCGCCGGAGTGCAGACTGCGCGCAGCAGGACATGGCCATCCCTCTGGTAGGAGCGTGCTTGCTCCTCACTCACGGGGTAGGGCGAGGAGAGGTCGGGAAGTTCCGTAGCGTTTGCGGGCATGTTCGGCCTCCGTGACGGCGTGGTATGTGCTAACTCCTGGCTTCCAGCTCCAGCTCCTTGCGAAGCAGGCGCTTTAGAATCTTTCCGGTATCGGATCGCGGCATGGTGTCGCGGAACAGCACGGCACGCGGCACCTTGTAGTTCGCCAGCTCCTCCCTGCAGAAGGCGATCAGCTCGCGTTCGGTGGCGCTCATGCCTGGCTTCAGCACCACGATCGCTATGGGTTCCTCGCCGCGCAGGGCATCCGGGCGCCCGATGACGGCGGCATCCGCGACCGCGGGATGCGCATACAGCCGCTCTTCCACCTCGCGGGGATAGACGTTGATGCCCCCCACAATGATCATATCGGTCTTACGGTCCACGATGTAGAAATAGCCGTCCTCATCCCTGTAGCCGAGATCGCCGGTGTGGTACCACCCGTTGCGCTTGGCCTCCGCCGTGGCTTCCGGCAGATTGTGGTAGCCAAGCATCACGTTATCACCGCGCACCACAATCTCGCCCACCTGCCCGATGGGAACCTCGCGGTCATGCTCATCGAAGATCCGCATATCGCACCCGGGGACTGGCAGGCCGATGGAGCCGGGCTTCCGCACACCCTTGGGTGGATTGACGGCGGTAACGGGCGAACACTCGGTTGGGCCGTCGCCCTCCAGGATGATGACGCCGTAGCGCTGCTCAAAGGCCTGCATCACGCTGAGCGGCATCGGCGCGCCGCCCGAGACGCAGAGACGCAGTCCGGAGAGATTGGGTGTGCGATCCTCCGGTATCTGCAGCAGAGCCGCGAACATCGCCGGGACGCCGGGAAAGATCGTCACGCGGTGCTTGAGGATGGTCTCGATGACCTTGCCGGGATGGAAGCCCTCAAGATATGCCGAGCAGGCGCCGGAGTAGAGGCTGGCATTCTGGCACACGGTGCCCGCGAAGGAGTGGAAGAGCGGCAGCGCCGTGAGAAACGTATCGTTCGGTCCGATATCCAGCACTTGCTTGATCTGGCGGCAGTTCGTGAGCAGATTGTGGTGCGAGAGCAGCGCTCCCTTGGGCCTCCCCGTTGTGCCGGATGTGTAGATGCAGACGGCGGGAGACTGCGGTGAAATCTCCGCGGTGTCCAGAGGCTCGAACTGGCCTTCCTCAACCAGCGCATCGAAGGACTCGTGCGCACCAATACCCTCCGGCGCCTCTCCCACAATGATCAGTCTGCGCGGTGCGCCGGTGCGCTCGATGGCGTCGCCCGCGGTGGGAGCGAGTGGGGCGGCGGCGATGACCACTTTTGCATCGGAATCCGCCCACATGTAGGCGAGCTCAGGCGCCTTCAGCAGCGGATTTGCCGGTGTGCAGACGGCGCCAAGAGCCGCTGCCGCGTAGTAGGCGATGGTGAACTGCGGGCAGTTGGGCAGCAGGAGGGCTACGCGGTCACCCTGCCCAATTCCGCGCGCGCGGAGCGCATTCGCGAGGCGGGTAGCCGAAATGTAGATATCGGCATAGGTGCAAGCGGAGTCGCGGAAGACGATGGCCGTGCGGTTGGGGTGCTGCTGGGCGTTCAGCTGAATGACTTCATAGAGGGTTGATGCGGTATTGGTCATGCCCCTTCGTTCTCCGGCTGAGTATTCGAGTCGGTTGGGATGCGCTCGCGGTGCAGCCCGTAGACCACGCTATCCACGAGGGCATGCCAGCTCGCGATAATCATGTTGGTAGAGACTCCCACCGTGCTCCACAGGTCCTCGCCATCGGAGGAATCGATGATGGTGCGGACCTTAGCGGCCGTTCCTTCCATCAAGTTGACCACGCGCACCTTGAAGTCCGTCAGGCGGATGGTGCTGAGCTCGGGGTAGAACTCCTGAAGCGCCTTGCGCAGAGCCGAATCCAGCGCATGGATGGGACCGTCGCCTTCGGCGACGGTGAGCCGCTCCTCTTCGCCCACGCGCACCTTGATGGTGGCCTCGGTGGTGGATTCCCCGCCGCCGCGCTGCTCCACGATGACGCGCAGCGCGAGGACATCAAACAACTTACGGTAGGTACCGACTGCATCAGCAGCAGTTCAAACGATGCCTCGGCTCCCTCGAACGAGTACCCGTCGCGCTCGAGTTCGGTTACCTTCCGCAACAGGGCGCGCGTCTCGGGTGAGCGTTTGGTGAGGTCCACGGCGTGCTTGGCGGCCTTGCTGACCACCGTGCTGCTGCCGGAGAGCTCCGAAATGAGCATTCGACGGGTATTGCCGACCTCTTCGGGGTCCACGTGCTCGTATGTGGAGCGATGCTTGAGCACGGCATCCACGTGCACGCCTCCCTTGTGAGCAAAGGCGCTTCTG
>CAZGLN010000103.1:0-803 GCA_964526545.1 uncultured Chthonomonadales bacterium | reverse complement strand
TTGGCCACTTCGTCCGCGTACTGAGACAGGCCGGTCAAGCGCTCGAGCGAGTGCTCGTGCAGGCAGTCGTAGCCCATCTTCAGGCGCAGGTTGGCGACCACCGTGCAGAGATTTGCGTTGCCGCATCGCTCGCCAAGGCCGTTAATGGTGCCCTGCACATGGATGGCGCCGCTGCGGATGGCGGCCAACGAGTTGGCCACTGCGCATCCGGAGTCGTCGTGCGTGTGTATGCCGAGAGGGGCCTCGATGGCTTGCGCTACGGCGGCGACAATCTCCTCCACCTCGTGGGGGAGGGTGCCACCGTTTGTGTCGCAGAGCGTGATGAGCGAGGCGCCTGCCTCTCGCGCCGCGCGCAGCGTCTCCATGGCGTAGGCCGGGTTGCGCTTGTAGCCATCGAAGAAGTGTTCCGCGTCGTAGATGACTTCCGGCACACGCTCCGACAGAAACTGGACGGTCTCCCTGATCATGCGCAGGTTCTCGGCCAGCGAGACCTTGAGGGCGTGGGTTACGTGGAAGTCCCAGGACTTGCCGAAGATGGTAACCACGGGCGTCCCCGCCTCAAGCAGCATGCAGACCTGCGGATCGTCGCCGGCCGCCAGATGCGGCCTGCACGTGCTGCCGAAGGCGCACGCCTTGGCGCGCTTCAACGGGTGCTGGCGCAGGGCGGCAAAGAAGGCGATGTCCTTGGGGTTGGAGGCCGGCCATCCACCCTCGATGTAGTCCAGGCCGAACTCGTCCAGCTTGTGGGCGACGCGCAGTTTGTCGTCAAGCGAGAAGCTTACGCCTTCGCCTTGGGCTCCATC
>CAZGLN010000102.1:8671-12735 GCA_964526545.1 uncultured Chthonomonadales bacterium | reverse complement strand
GGTTTCAGCCGCTCACGTTCGATGCGGCGCTTCATTGCGCGGATCTCATCCGCTGCCTCTTCCGGCAGAGCCCGAGAGTAGATCGCGCGGTGCGCGGCACGCATATAGGCTGCGGCCGTGCGTCGCGCTCCGGCCACAGGACGCGCGCGCGTGAGAACTTGTCGTTCCCAGGTCTGCGCCGACTCCGTGTAGTAGCTTCTGTACTCGGAAACGGTGCGCGCGAGCTGGCCGAACCGGCCTTCAGCCCTCAGCCGTGCATCCATTTCGATTTCCGCTCCGAGCGACTTGAGTTGCTGGGCCTGAGCAAGAATGCCTTCGACCACCGCGTTTACGGCTCGAAAGCCCGGAGAGTCGCGCAACTCACGCGACGCATCCTCATACACGAACAGAACGTCCCAATCCGACGCATACCCCAGCTCTCGGCTGCCTAGTTTGCCCAATCCGATGATGGCTATGGAGCGGAGTGCAGCCTGCGCCTCCGCGTCTGGTGTGCGCTGGATCTGGTGAGCCAGTGCCTGGTCCAGCAGTACCTGCAAGACCGCCTCGGCAAGTCCGGTGAGTTCTAGACCGACGACCTGGGTTCCGGCTTCGCCCCAGAGATCGCGGGCGCCGATGCGCAGGCGCTCTCTGCGGACGTAGAGGGCGATATTCGCGAGAAGCTCCTCGAGCGGCACCGGGGCGTTCTGCGTTACGCGACGTTTCGGCAGTCGCTGCCGGAGCTCCGACAACGAAACCTCACTCGGCTTTGCCGAGGGACCCATGACCTCCTCGCTCACGAGCATATCAAGCCATTCGGGATTTCTCTTGAGCGAGCGAACGAGCGCGGGGCTGCCGCTTGCCAGCAGGACGAGGCGATCGAGCAGCTCCCGAGATTGCGCAAGCGTGCGGAGCGCCTCTGCCGTGTTGGGCGAATCGGTAACGAAACCGGCCACCTCGTGGAGAGCCGTATCCGGATCACCCGCCGCGGCGCAGCTCGCAATGAGCGGACCGGCGAGGTCGAGCGTGGCTTCCCGCGCCTCGGGCGCAATCCCGCCGTACCGATCACCAACTATCATGCCGATGAGTGTGGCGGCCGCCCTCTCCGGATCCGCAAAGCCTTCTCCCTCTAGCGCAAGCCGCAGCCGTTGCGCGCCGCCCTCGGTCTCGATATCCGCGAGCAGCGACCGGAACAGCTCACGCGACTCTAACGGAGCTGGCTGCGAGGGAGCAAACCAACGGCGCAGGTGGCCCCGCACGCGCTCGGTGCGCCGAAGGTAATCCTGATCGAACTCCTGCACCGAGGCGTAGCCCAGACGTCGCGCGAGGTGCTCGCGTTCCGCGAGATCCTGGGGCAGACGCTGCGTTTGGCGGTCGGCCAGGATCTGCAGACGGTGCTCCACGGTTCGCAGGAAGACGTAGTCTTCCGAAAGCTCCTCCGCCTCCATGCGGGAGAGCACTCCCACGTGCGCGAGCTTGGCCAGGGCGTCCAGTGTGTTCGGCGTTCGCAGCAGTGGCCTGCGACCACCCTCGGCCATCTGAAGCATCTGCACCAGGAACTCTACGTCGCGGATACCGCCCTTGCCGATCTTGACGTCCGTGTCTTCACAACCCTCTGCGGCGGCCTTGCTCTCGAGGCGTTCCTTGTTGGCTCGCACGTCCGCGAGCATCTTTGCGCTGGGCGGTCTGCGATAGACGAATGGTCGCACCATCTCGACGAAGGCGCGTCCCAGCCGAGTGTCTCCAGCGATAGGCCTCGCCTTGATCAGTGCCTGAATCTCCCAGGTCTCCGCCCAACTCTCATAGTAGGCCCGATACGAGTCGAGCGTGCGCACCAGCGGGCCAAAGCGCCCTTCCGGCCGCAGGCGCATATCCACGCGGAAGACGCGGCCGTTCTGCATCTCCTTGGAGAGCCCGCTTACAACCGCCTCGGCGAACTTCTGCAGCCGCCGAAGGTCGCTGTCGCTCACGTTGTCGGCCACGAAAAGCAGATCTATGTCGCTGGAGTAGTTGAGTTCCTCTCCACCGAGCTTGCCCATGGCCACCACCGCGATCCTGCCCGCGTCGTCTGGGGTCAGCACCCCTGCTCCACAGATCTCGCAGCACTTCTGCACGCAGGCGTCGGCAAGGTGCGAAAACTCGCGGGCCGTCTCGCGCAGTCCCGCAAGGCCGACGATATCCCGTACGCCAATCCGCAGGACCTCCCGATGGCGAAATCGGCGCAGCAGCTCCAGCTTCATCTCCGTGCGCTGGGCATGGTCCACCATGCGGGAGAGTTCCCGATGGAAGTCAGCCGGACTTCGCGTGCCGCCCCGCATGCCCGGATTGGCCAGAATCTCAAAGTATTCGGGATTGCGAATGAGGATATCGGCGAGGTACTGGCTGGTGCCGCACACCTGGATGAGGATGTCCAGCGCGGCAGGATGGGCCAGAAGCTGGCGAAGCTGGGTGTAGCGGCTGGTTACGCTATGTGACCAGCGCTCGAAGCCCACAAGTGCCCTGTCCGGGTCCGGGTGTCGCGAGAGCGCGTCCAGCAGGGATGGCAGCAGCTCGCCAATGAGCTCATCGTCCACGCCGTTGCCCGGCAGGCCGACCAGGATGCGATGTGCGCGGGGCGCATCCTTGAATCCGCGTGCCTCCAGGTCACTGATGGTTAGTTCGGCGAGTTGCACGGATCGTTCTTCCCAGGATGAAGGTGCTCTGTGCTGCGGGGAGCAGCCCCAATGTGGAGCGGGCGGCTACTCTTCGCCGCGCTCGCGGCTCTCGGCCTTGCGCACGCGAAGCACAATCGGTGTGCCCTCCAGTGGATACACTTCACGGATGCGGTTTTCCAGATAGCGTAAGTAGGAGAAGTGCGCGAGCTCCGGATGGTTGACAAACATGACCACCGTGGGCGGCTGGACACGCGCCATCGTTGCGTAGTAGAGGCGGAGTTCTCTTCCACGTTCGGTGCGCGGATGGTCCTGGACAGCCTCTCGGAGCAGCCGGTTCAGCTCACCGGTAGGTATGCGGTGCGCGTGATTCTCAGCGGCGGTGATGGCTGTCTCGATGAGCTCAGGGATTCCTACGCGGTGGACGGCGGAGACGAAGGCGAAGGAGGCGTAGGAGAGGAACGGCAGTTCGTCACGCGCGGCCTGCGCGAACTCCGCCATACGGGACCGGGTGGGCTTCTTGCCCTCTATCACACGTGGCTCGATAGTGTCCCACTTATTGACCACGATGACGACACCGCGGCCGGCCTCGTGCGCCATGCCGGCGGCGCGCTTATCGCCATCGGTCAGCCCCTGCTCGGCGTCTATCACGGCGAGAGCCACATGGCAGCGCTCTATGGCTGATTTCGCGCGCAGCACCGTGTAGTACTCCACGCTGCCCTGCACCTTGCCCGCTCTGCGGATGCCCGCGGTATCAATCAGCAGGAACCTCCGTCCGTCAATCTCCACCGCCGTATCTATCGCGTCGCGCGTGGTGCCCGGGAGGGGACTGACAATCACGCGCTCCTCACCCAGGATGGCGTTTGTGAGCGAGGACTTGCCCACGTTTGGGCGACCGATGATGGCGAGGCGCGTGGCCTCATCGTCCTCGTCGGTCTCATCAAGCGCCGGAAGCACTGCCACGACCCTATCCAGCAGATCCCCAATCCCGTGGCCATGCACCGCGGAGACGGTGTGAACTTCGCCGAGACCGAGGGAGTAGAACTCCATTGCCTCCAGAGACTGGCGAGTGTTATCCACCTTGTTTACGACCAGAAACACCGGGCGCTCTGCCGGCCGCAGCGCGTCGGCCAGCTCCCGATCGGCTGCCGTGATGCCATCCGCGGCATCGCACACGAAGAGGATGGCATCCGCCTCCTGCATGGCGATCTCGGCCTGCTGCCGGACCTGCACGGTCAGCGGATCGGCCTCGTTCAGCACGATGCCGCCGGTATCAACCACGGTGAACTTGCGGCCGAGCCATTCGCCCTGGGCGTAGAGACGGTCGCGGGTAACGCCCGGCGTATCCTCCACAATGGCGATGCGGCGCCCAGCCAGCTTGTTGAAGAGCGTGGACTTGCCGACGTTCGGTCGGCCAACCACGGCAACGAGGGGAGT
>CAZGLN010000102.1:0-8661 GCA_964526545.1 uncultured Chthonomonadales bacterium | reverse complement strand
GGTACCTCGAGAACCGCAGTGAGAATATCACACGCGGTTGTGCACGGTCAAACGCCGCTAAGGAATCGGGAGCTTACTCGGCAATCTGCCAGCGCATGTCCGAGCCCTCTTCGACCTCACGAGCGAGGCGCCAGACGGCGATAATGGACTCAGTACACTCGCTCGGGCGGGCAGTAAAAGGAGAAGCAAGCACATGAAGCCGGTAGTTTCCGCCGAGGAACGGCAAGCCGCGCGGCAGCTGCTCTCTTCGCTGCTGCTCTCGATAGCCATCCTTGCGGTGGGTGTGGTGTGGACTTTGAGAGTCGCAGCGCGCTCCAGTGCGGTTAACCACGAGCTTGGGCACCTGGAATTTGCCCAGGAGCTCAGGAGCGCACAGCAGGCTACCTCCGAGGCCAGACCATGAGTGTGACAATTATGAAACGGCTGGCCGTAATACTGCCCATCTTCTGCCTGCTGGTGGCCGCAGGGATTGTGATGCATCAGTACTGGCGTCTCGGCATGCTTCAGCAGCGTCTGGAGTCCCTGCGCGGCGCCACGAGCCGCGCGAGCGTCTCGGAGGCCAGCGCGCATCCCGAGGCCGACCATTCGGCGGCCGGCCACAGGGATTAGCAGGTTCCGGCCTTCCGTGCACTACGGAAGTCGAACATTCCCTATCCTAACCGTGCGGGACGGTTCTGAGAGGCGCCGTACCCGGAACAGCATGAAGACGGCAGGGCGGAAGCCGCCCTCCTCGAGTCGCCGAGATGGTAGTGGCTGCTACCACGTCGCCGCGCGCGCCGACCAGGCAACAATCGCCGAGAGAGATTACGGCTAATGGAGGAAGTGCCTGGCGCCGGTGAAGACCATGGCGATGCCGCGCCGATTGCAGAGGTCTATGGTCTCCTGGTCCTTCTTGCTGCCCCCCGGCTGAATGATGGCGGTGATGCCTGCATCCGCGGCAACCTCCGGGCCATCCGGGAAGGGGAAGAAGGCATCCGAAGCCATCACGGCGCCTTGCGCCTTGTCGCCCGCCTGGCCCACGGCGAGGCGCACCGATTGAACCCGGTTCATCTGGCCTGCGCCTATTCCGACAACCTGGCGGCCACGCGTTAGTGCGATGGCATTCGATTTGACATGCCGCACTACCCGCCACGCGAAGAGCAGCTCCTGCACTTCCTCGGCAGTCGGCTCTCTCTGGGTAACCACGGTAAGCCCATCGGGAGTCTGAACACGCAGGTCGCGCTGCTGCACCAGGAGCCCCCCGACAATCTTCTTTGTGTCGTATCCCTCCCGCGCGCCGTTCTGGTTGGTGAGGGGCGCGGTCTGCAGAAGGCGGAGGTCGGCGCCCCACCGCTTGCTCTCGGTCAGCACCGGCAGCGCCTCCTCCGCAAACCCGGGTGCGATGACAGCCTCGAAGAAGCAGTTCTTCCCCGTGATCGCTCGGGCAGCCTCCACGGTGATCTCCTGATTGACAGCGAGGATACCGCCGAACGCTGAGACCGGATCCCCTTCCCTGGCTCGCTCGAACGCCGCGGCAATATCCTCCCCGATGGCCACACCGCAGGGATTGCCATGCTTAATAATCACCGCAGCCGGTCCCTCGGGAAACTCCTTCACGGTCTCGAGTGCGGCATTCGCGTCCAGGAAGTTGTTGAACGAGAGCTCCTTCCCGTGCAGTTGGACGGCATTGGCAACGCAGGGCTCGACATTATGGGGCTCCCTGTAAACAGCCGCCAACTGGTGGGGGTTCTCCCCATAGCGGCACATTTGCACGCGCCGATAGCCCAGCGTGAGTTCGACCGGAAACAGCTCGTCAGGGCAGAAGGTCTTACGCAGATAGGCGGCTATCATGCTGTCATAGTATGCTGTGTGCGCATACGCCTTTGCGGCCAGTCGCCGACGCGTCTCCAACGTCGTACTTCCGGCGTTCTCACGCATTTCCGCCAGCACTCGCTCATAGTCGCTGGCATCTACCAGGACAGTAACTGAGTCATGGTTCTTAGCCGCGCTCCGCACCATTGCGGGACCGCCAATATCTATGTTCTCAATCGCCTCCGCGAGTGCAACATTTGGATCGGCAATTGTCTCGGCGAAGGGATAGAGATTGACACAGAGCAGATCAATGGGAGCGATGCCGTGGCGCTCCAATGTTGCCATGTGTTCCGATAGGTCCCTGCGCGCCAGCAGACCGCCGTGCACGTTGGGGTGCAGTGTCTTTACGCGCCCATCCAGCACTTCGGGGAAACCGGTCAATTCGCTAATGGAGCGCACCGGCACACCGACATCGGAAAGCAGTTTCGCCGTGCCTCCCGTGGAGACTATCTCCACGCCAAGCGAACTGAGTCCGCGGGCGAAGTCGGCTATCCCTCGCTTGTCGGAAACACTGATCAGCGCGCGTCGAATCATTGCTGAAGCTCTTTCTGTGAATAGTAGTCGTAGACCGTGCGGCCGATTGCCGCTATTACGCCGCACGTCTGGTGAATGGGTGAACGGACATCGCGACTGAGCACGGCGATGCTCGCGGCCGGCACATCACCTATGTAGAGGATGCCCACATCGTTAACCACAGCGCCGCTGCCCAGTGTGCCCGTCTTATGCGGAAACCGCACGAAAGGCGGCAAGTCGCGCGGCAGCCGGGTATTGAGCTGCTGACGGTTCAGCACGTCACGCATCTCCGCACACATCGCTGGCGACACGATGGCGTCTTCTGCAATCAGAGCAAGCAACCGGGCCATATCGCGGACGGATGCCACATCCCGATCAGCTGCCGCAAAGTTTACTGCCTCCCTGTTGCGGTCGAGGTCCTGGCCGATGTGGTGCAGGTCCGGGTCGGTTTCGGAGAGCGACTTCCACGCGTCAAACGCGAGGTGAGTGAAGCGCGGGTCCATGGCGGCAAGGATATCGCCAATGAGGTCGCCGATACACCGATCCACAGATATGCAGTTCAGGCCGCACTCTTGCATGAGGGCGGTGACCACGGCAGGCGGTACCCGGCGCAGCACCATATCCGTGGCGGCGTTATCCGAAATGGTGATCATCAGGAGCAGCAAATCCCGATAAGTCGGGCAGAGACCCGGTGTAAAGAAGTTCAGCAGACCGCTTCCCAGGCAGCGATCGGAGGGACCAAACGCAATACGCTCGTCGAGATCCAGCCTGCCCGAATGCGCTTCGGCATATGCCGCGACCAGTATTGGCACCTTGCACGTGCTGGCCATCGGCAAGGGCTCGTCAAGACGAACCCCAAGCTCCTTGCCGGACGCTATATCGCGCACGCAGACCGCCAGTCGGCCATCTACCCGGCCAGCAAGCTGCTCCATCTGGCCCGCAAGTTCGGACCAGTGCGGGTGGGCCGCCGAGTCATCCTGCACATGTGCCGTGGTCGGATGCGATGCCGGCATGATGTTCTCACGACCCTGGTTGCTGGCGGTGTCGCTCATTGCTACTTCACCGGCTGCGTCTGGGCTATGAGAGGCTGTACGGCCGCGGCGAGGGTGGCCTCGGTGGGACCTGCATCCACGTTGGCGAACAGGTACCAGCGCTCGACATGCTCGGCGGTCTGCTCGTGCAGGAGCCGGCGGAGGTGTCCGACGGTCTCGACTTCCATGAACGTGCCGGCAGTGTACGTCTGGCAGTTGGTGTTGTAGTCGGGGTATTGCGCTTCAGGGTTGTAGGCGAATCGCTTGACGAACAGTGTCTTGCCGTGCAGGTGCGCTATCCAGCCCTGTTTGTTCAGTACGCCGATCTTCTGTGGCTCGGGCCGGGCTGCGTCCGATCGCAGGCGGAGAAATCCGCGCCCCAAGGTCCATCGCGGGTCGGTAAGGTCCGTGTAGTGCCATAGCACCATGGGCCGCGCTGGAAGTACGTAGTCATCGTGCGAGATGAAGGGCTCCTGTGGAATGATGGTCTGGCCGCCGCCCCTCACGATGGTAAGCGCCCACGGCGCGATGTCCAGGGCGTACAGGTTTGTATTGGTTAACTGATGCACGATGGTCACTCCCGTGCCCACCGCGTCGAGCGTCACGATCATCGTCTTCTGCACGCCGGTCTTCGGTTCCACTTTCTGCATGAGGCGGATGCCGTTGCGCAACGGCTCGAAGGGAACAGGCTCGTTATCTGGGCCGTAGCTTTGCCGCTTGGACTCCGGGGCGATCCAGAGACGGTGCCCTCCATACGGTTTCCACGTGCCCATCTCGGTCTTGACTTCCGGCTCCGGCATCTCGGCCAGCTGGTTCTCCGCGCCCACGAAACCGTAGCGGATGATTCGGGGACCGATGTCCGTGGTGACTATCACCTCCACGGTGCCGTTGGTTAGCCGGTAGCAGTTTGCCTGGCCAAAGTAGGACACTCTCTCCACGGTTACTTGCCCTTTCGCGCTGGATGCTGCGAGCAGCCCCGCCGTAACAAGGATAGTTAATGTGCGCATGATTGCATGTGGCATTGGGTCCTCCTGAGATTACCGCGTCCCCGCGGACCGCCCTCCGAAATCGAAGTCTCCGTGCCCACCCTACAGCGTCCGCCGGACCTCTTGCGCAACTGCTGCCTCCGGCAGGATGAACGTGCGGTTCCCCTCCACGCGCACCCTGCCCTCCGCGACCAGCTTGATTGCCCGAACATAGGTGGCGTGTTCCACGGGCAGTACCCGTGCGGCAAGGGTCTCCCACGTGTCGTCATCATGCACGGGCACGGTCTCCTGCAGAAGTATAGGCCCGTGATCGTACTCTTCGTCCACCAGATGCACGGTGCAGCCGCTCACCTTCATGCCGCTCTCAAGCACTGCACGATGCACGTGTTCCCCAAACATCCCTTTGCCGCCAAACAGTGGGAGCAGTGCCGGATGGACGTTCAGAACACGCTGCGGAAACGCCGCGAGGACCACCGGAGGAAGACGGCGCATGTAGCCTGCCAGGCAGATGATCTCCGCCCTTGCGTTCTTGAGAACGGCTAGCAGGGCCTCTCCGTAGGCGTGGTCATCGTTATCGTACTTCTTGGGCGAGACGACTGCCGTCGGGCAGCCTGCCTGCGCGGCACGCGCCAAGGCGGGCGCGTCCCTTCTTGTGGCGATCACGATGCAGACCGCGGCCTTCAGCTCGCCCGAGCGGCATGCATCCATGATGGCCTGCAGATTGGAGCCGCGGCTATGTCCGCTCACAAGGACAGCGATGCGCGTACCCTGCGTTGCAGAGGGATGACTCATGTGTATAACTTTATTCCGTTAAACACTATCTCTAGCTTGACCAGAAGTAGAAGTTAGAAGCCAGAACCTGAACTTGATAACCTCAGCCACGACCTGATGGAACCTTGCGATCGCGCGCATGCCGCAGCGACTTCCAGGTCCGCATCCCCACCCTCGGTTTCGAGCCGTCGAAACACGCCATGAAGGTCCTGGAGCGCGAGTAGGCAGCGGGCCGCGGCCAGCGCCCTTGCGCGGCCTGCCAGCTTCCCCACTACTGCCTCCCAGTGCCTGCTGTAGGCCGCGGCCACCTGGTCGGCCACATGAGGCTGCTGCAGGCAGGGCGGCGCGGAGAGCTGCAGTTCGGCGAGGCCCAGTTGTGCGGGCCCAAAGTAAGCAGCTCCCCAATCGAGCAGCTTCACCCGGAGAGGCTCCTCCGAGACAACCGCCGCGTTCCCCGCGTGAAGGTCGCCATGCACGATTGAGCTTGGCCACAGGGCCGCCGCCGCGAAAGTCTCCTCCACGGACCAGGCACAGCGCTGCACGTCCCGCAGCAGCGGGTCGCGCACGGTGTGCTCGCTAATGCGCTGGAGCAGTTCAAGGGCCACGGAGACCCAATGCGCGGCCAGGACTTGGCGAAGGCCCCGCTGGATAAGGTCCTCTAGCCGGTCGAGCGCAGCGATCTGAACCCGCGCAAGCGCCGCGGCCATGGCACACAGGGTCTCCACCGTGCAGACATCAGAAACCCGAGTTGCGCCAAGATCCTCCATCACTGCCCACTGCAGCTCACGATGCGGGTCGAGCGCATAGGCAATAACGCCGACCGTTGCATCCGGCGCGAGGTGGGAAAGCGACCAGGCGATAGCAGGCTCCGCGGCGCCCCGGGTGGCTGAGATCTTCAGCACGTAGCTCGCGCCGCTCGGAAACCGGACGCGGCACACCAGAAGGCCCTGGCGGCCATCCAGCCGATCTACCTCGGCACCCTCCGGCTGCAGCCCGACATGCCGAGCCACCAGGGAGATGGCTTCCGCGTCGTCCACGCTCTCCTCCCCTCGCGATTATAGGCCTCGTGCAACAGCCCGTCAAGGCAGGCTGGGTTCGTGAAAATCCTCACTGATCAGGCAAAAAAGCCGCAACAACCGCACCTCGCCGTTGTCTCACTCGTTGGCGGCGGCTCGGGAGGCCGCCCCAATAGAGGAGAAGCCAAGAGATGAAACCTGGTTTCCGGTCTGATGCAGACCACAACGGTGAGGCCCAGATGGGTTGCGACAGGATCTGGGATCTGCTCTCCGCGTACGTGGATGGCGAGACCACCGCGGACGAGAGCGCGCTGGTTGAGAGCCACACGGCCCAGTGCGAGGCGTGCGCGAGCGACCTGCAGTTCCTGATGGCCTCGAGCGTCGTGCTTCATGAGACGGCCGAGGTGGAGCCGCCTGCCGCGCTTCGCGATGCCATTCTGGCCGCAACCGTCAACCGCCCGACCTGGCGAGAGCGGGTTCTGGCCGCTGCGCGCAACGCCCTGTCGCCCGCAACGCTCCGCTACGGTTCGCTTGCAGCCGCCGGTGCAGCCGCCACGGTGGCGTTCCTCGCTCTTCGCGATACCTCGCTTCCTCCGGTGGATGAGCGCGTTGTCTATGCTCCCACGACGCCTGGCGTGACCACGCAGATCACTCCGAAAGTCGCACGACCAACCGACGAGACGCCCGTCACAGGCATCGTTCCGCCGGCTCCTGGTGACAAGCAGGTGAAGGTGGCAGCGTTGCGCCGGCGTCAGGCGGTGCGGCCGGCCAGCGAGCGGACGACTCGAAAGGGAGAGCCCGCGGCGGTAACCACGCGCCCTGCTCCCGCTCCTGAGCTGACCGTCGCCAATCTGGAGCCCCATCCCTTCAAGGCGAAAGTCGCCGCTCCTTCTGTCGTGGGGCCGCGATCCGCTTCGGAGGCCGATCCCGTGATTGTGCGCAACGAGCCCGACTTCGAGATCGGCTCGGGCCGATCCCCGGAGACAGCGGAGGCCGCCGGCACCGCGCCCTCCCCCGCTCCCGCGAAGCCCACGCGCATCCTTCTGGCGGCGAGCTCTGGAGCGATTGACGCGTCGCAGTTGGCATCCCTGGCCGATCTCAAGCGGGAGCTCTCGCGCAGTCAGATCGGGCTGGACAGCCGCGAGCTCAAGCAGCGGATGCGAGATCACCAGATCCGCATTGACGTGATCAAGGGCAGCTTCTAGTGCCCAAGGACGCACCCCTCACGGAACGTGCACCCGCGCACTCGGAGGTGTAGAGATGCAGAGAAAAAACCGGTTCTCGATGGGCGTGACACTCGCGGCAGCGATACTCTTCCTGGGTTCGCTGTCTTCGGCGTCTTCACAGCTCGAAAGCGGCTTCGTGAAGGCGGTGCCCAAGGTCACCATGGAAGGCAACGTGGTGGATGGTCAGGCCCTTGCCTACCTGGATGCCAACGGCGCGCCCAAGCAGGCCACACGGCGCTTCAGCGAAGTCCTGCGCGGCAACGGCACGCGCGGCGGCTACACGCTCTCGCATGGCGGCATCGTGCCTGGTTCATTGCGAGTCTCGGTGGACGCCCGCACGCTGAAGATCAACGCGGACTACTTCGTTGACTACGCCAACGGCATGCTGGGGTTCATGGAGCCGGTTCGCCGCGGCAGCTCCATCTCCGCGACCTATCTCTACGTCGAGGGGCAGGATGGCGTTCGTTCTCAGCTCGGCATGTCCGGTCTGTCGCTGAATCTGCGAGGCACCAAGCTCAGCTTCGGCACCGGTGTCTCAACGGGCGCCAACGGACTCGACTTCAACACGTATGGCCTCGCCATGACCAGCGCAATCGGCACGGGTGGGACCCTTTCGGGCCTCTTCTACCTGAGCACGCCCAACTCCAACGTCTCCAACCGCGTGATGGAGACCCGCGCGTCCAACAGCGCGCCGACTCGTAAGCCCAGTGCTTCCGATGCCAAGAGCGGCCACCTGATCCTGCAGAACCTCAAAATGAAGTCCGGCAATGCCACCTTCCGGGCCAACTACCAGGATGTCGGCCTCGCCTTCAATGGTTTCCAGGCCATGCGCGCCGCGCATGCGGGCAACCAGGAGATGCTCGGCCTTCTGGGAGCGCTTGAGAAGGAGCGTGGCGTGAAGCGCCTCGGCTTCGGCGCGGGCCTTCAGTTCAGCCCAACCTCCACGTTCGGCGTGGATTGGGACCAGATCACGGATGGTTCGGACGAGATTGTCAAGCAGGGTCTGCAGTTCAAGTCCACGGGTCTCTCCTTCCGCTATGCCACCCAGGAAGTGGGCGAGAAGTTCAATGGGTTCCAGCGGCTGCGCGAGGGCGAGGCGGCTCAGTGGGCCAGAGAGCGGGGTATCAAGCGCGAGGATATCGCTCTCGATCTCACCCCCGGCGCGGGCACCGCGCTCGGGTTCAGCCGGTCGCAGATCGGTGACCGAAGCGGCAGCGTGGAGCGCGATGAGTTCAAGCTTGGCCTTAAGAACCTGAACTTGTTCATG
>CAZGLN010000101.1:11920-12883 GCA_964526545.1 uncultured Chthonomonadales bacterium | reverse complement strand
TCTCGAATAACAAAATCAGCAACGCCGCCTTCCGAGACGCCGTCAATCAGGACGTCGCCGGCGGAATCGATGGCGCCGGCGATTCTGGCGTGGCCCGCGTCGAGCTGGAGTATCGTGCCGTTATCGAGCCACAGAATGCGCTCGCGGGCATGGCCCATCGAGGCAATCATCTCGGTGTAGGCGTGCATCATGCGCGGCTCGCCGTGGAACGGGACCACGTAATCGGGCCGCGTCAGATTGTACATGAGCTTCAGCTCTTCCTGATTGGCGTGGCCCGAAACGTGGACTGGGCAGACGAGATCGTACAGCACGCGCGCACCTCGTCTGAAAAGCCTGTTGACGGTGCGCCATACAGCATCCTCGTTGCCGGGTATGGGGTGCGAGCTCAGAATGACGGTATCGCCGGGCTCAATCTGAATCTTGTGGTCATCACATGCCATTCGCGAAAGCGCCGAGAGCGGTTCGCCCTGGCTTCCCGTGGTCAGGATCACGACTTCCGCCGGATGAAGGGCACCGATGTCCTCCACGCGCGCGCGGCAATCGTCCCTGTAATGCAGGTAGCCGAGTTCACGCGCCACCTCCACGTTGCGCGCCATCGAGCGCCCCGCAACCGCCACCCGCCTGCCATGGCGCGCGGCCACATCGAAGACGGTCTGGATGCGGTGGAGGTTCGAAGCGAACGTTGTCACCAGCACGCGGCCGGGCGCGCTCTGAAATTCTCGGTCGAAGACAGCGGCGACTTCCTTCTCGCTTCGAACCCACCCAGGGCGCTCTGCGTTGGTTGTATCCGAGATCAGCAGTGCCACGCCGGCATCACCAAGCTGCGCGAACCGACTCGCGTTGAACAGACGGCCATCAATCGGTGTATGGTCTATCTTGAAGTCGCCGGTATGCACAATCACGCCATCCGGAGTGTGGAGCGCGAGGCTCACAGTGTCCGGTATCGAGTGGGTTACCTGTATC
>CAZGLN010000101.1:0-11896 GCA_964526545.1 uncultured Chthonomonadales bacterium | reverse complement strand
GAAGTCCACTCTGTCGCCCGGCGCAAAGGGCACCAGTCGAACGCGGTCCTGAAGTTGGTGCTCGTCCAGCTTGTGCCTGAGCATCCCAAGCGTCAGCAGCGTCCCGAAGACAGGCGCCTCGATGTCCGCCAGCAGGTAGGGCAGCGCACCCACATGGTCCTCGTGCGCATGGGTGAGCACGATCGCACGGATATGCTCGGCGTTCTCAAGCAGGTAGGTGTAGTCCGGGATGATGAGATCCACCCCGGGGTGCTCATCGGTTGGAAAGGTGACGCCCGCATCCAGCACGACGATGTCATCGCCACATCGCACCACCAGCATGTTCTTGCCGATTTCGGCGGCACCGCCCAACGGGATTATCTGCACCATGCTCTTGCTTCGTTGCTCCTCTAATCTATCTGGCGCTCGGACCTACTCGTGGCCATGGCCGAAATAGAGCCACAGACTCAAAAGAACGAGAACCGCGCCTACCACCGCCTGCTCATATCGCTCCAACCAGGGCGCTTTCAGGCGTTCCAGTCCGCGCAACGATACCCATGTCAGTGTACACATGCCAAGCAGGGTTACTCCAAACATTACTGCGCATACCAGCAAGAGCGAGGTCCATGGCAGGGCGGCTGCAGCCACAAAGACTGGCAGCATGTCCAGGCACGGCGAGAGCGTCATCCCGACCACAAGCGCGCCTATTGTCGCGGAACTCGCAACCGAGTGTCCGGCGGCATCGGTTGCGTGGTCCGAGAGCCCATGGCGCGAGCAATAGGGGCCGTGGTGTACGTGTCCTGCTTCACGCCTGACCAGGGTGCGAACGAGCAGGAAAGCACCCAGCACGGCAAGCACAAGAGACAGCGACGTGCGCTCCAGGTACTGCGGAATTCTGGAGAGCGCGCTCTGGCCCAAGGCGTAGACCACCAGGCCAAGCACAATCGTAACCAGCACGTGTCCGCCGCCAGCCAACGCCGTTACCGCCACGGCTCTCGCCGCGGTCCAGCGTTGGGCCCGCGCGACCAGGGCAAACGCGAGCCAATGGGATGGGATGATGGCGTGCAGCAGAGCGATGGTGGCCGCGCTCGCCAGCACCGGACCCGTTGTGGCGTGTGTATCCAAGGACCAAGCTCTCCAGGGTGCCGCGAGCGGCAGGCCGCACGGTCGTAGCGGTCGGTCAGCCGAGTACAGGCGTGCTCAGACTTTCAGGTAGCCGCCAGAAGCTAGCGCCTGCTGAACGATGTCGCGTTCGCGGTCCGTGGCTTCCACCAGGGGCAGACGCGGCGATCCGCCTGGAAGGCCCAGCAATCGCAGGGCGGCTTTGAGCGGCACGGGACTGGGCGTAGTGGGCTGGAAGAGCGCTCGCACCACCGGCAGCATGCGGGCGTGCAGCCTGGCCGCCTCGGCGACATTCCCTGAAAAGAACGCCGCGTGCATGGCCGCCAGATCGCAGCCCACCACATGCGCGCTCACGCTAACCACCCCGTGTGCCCCGACCGCCAGCATTGGGAGCACGAGAGCGTCTTCGCCGCTGTAAACCAGGAAACCATCCGGTGCCCCGGCCACAATCTCCGTTGCCTGGATCAGGTTTCCGCTGGCTTCCTTAACGGCGACGACATTCCGCGCGTCACGTGCCAGGCGGAGAGTGGTGGCAGCTTCCAGATTCACTCCCGTTCGCGGCGGAACATTGTAGAGCATCACGGGCAGATCGGTCGAATCCGCTACCGTGCGAAAATGCCGATACAGACCTTCCTGGGAGGGCTTATTGTAATACGGCGTAACCAACAGCAGGCCGTCTACCCCTGCCTTGGCCGCCGCGCTTGCCAGCGCCACGGATTCCCGCGTGTCATAAGAGCCGACGCCCGCAATCACGGGGCCGCGGCCCCGCGCGGCGCGCACCGTCAGCTCAAAGAGCCGAAGCTTCTCCTCTTTGCAGAGGGTGGGAGACTCGCCGGTGGTTCCACAGACCACCACGCCGTCCGAGCCGGTACGGAAGAGGTGCTCCACAAGAAGGCCCACGCCGGGCTCGTCCAGCTGCCCTTGCGAGTCAAACGGCGTGGCCATCGCCGTGATCACTCGCCCCCAGTTAACTAATCCCATGATGCCCCCGGTTGACCCATAATCCTCCGCAGCCTACCATCGGGTCCTCAACTCGACGTGGAAGCCGCGGCGGAGCCCTCCGTCAGCCGTATCCACTCCTGGGCGATCTGGTAGCCGTTCAGGGCCGCGCCCTTGAGTATCTGATCGCCGGAAGCGAAGAGGTCGAGCGCTCGTTCGTTGGATACATCCTCACGAATGCGTCCAACCAGCACTTCGTCGCGTCCATTCGCCTCTATGGGCATCGGGAAGTGGTTGGCCTCGCGATCATCCACAAGCAGCAGCCCGGGAGACTCGCGGTAGGCCTTTATCACCTCTTCCAGCCTGGGACGTTCGTTCTCGAACTCCACGTTGATGCTCTCTGAGTGAGAGCGCAGGACCGGCACTCGAACGCACGTTGCGGTTACGCGCAGGCCGTCGTCGTGAAGAATCTTGCGCGACTCATACAGCATCTTCCGTTCCTCTTCGTTGTAGCCATCTGCCTCCACACGGGAGTTGTGGCAGAAGAGGTTGAAGGCGATAGGGTGGGGGAAGACCTGCTGTGTAAGCGGCGACCCGAGCAGAGCCTCGCGCGTCTGGTCCAGGAGCTCCTGCATCGCGCGTGCTCCGGCTCCACTTGCAGCCTGGTATGTCGAGACCACAATGCGGCGGATAGGACCGAACTGCAGGAGCGGCTTGATAGCCATCAGCAGAATGATGGTAGAGCAGTTGGGGTTCGCAATGATGCCTTTGTGGGAGGCTATGTCCTGCGGGTTGATCTCCGGAATGACCAGCGGCACATCCGGGTCCATGCGAAACGCGGAGGAGTTGTCAATGACAACCGCGCCCGCGCGTACCGCCGCCGGGGCAAACTGCTTGGACCGCGTGCCGCCAGCGGAGAAGAAGGCCACGTCAATGCCTTCAAAGGAGTCCTCCGTCAGCTCGCGGACTTCATGGTCGCGCCCTCGGAACCGGAGACGCTGGCCCGCCGACTTGCTGGAGGCGAGCAGACGCAATGAGCGCAGCGGAAACTCGCGCTGCTCCAGCAGCCTCAGAAACTCCGTGCCGACCGCACCCGTGGCGCCGGCGATGGCAACATGGTAATCACGCACCCAGACTCGCTCCTCCATGAGTGTTGCAGAGCAGCGTAATCATACCTTACGCAGGCTTGCCAGATACACGAACACGCGGAACGGGCCTTCTGTGCCCGTTCCGCGCGAACGAACGGCCTTCACTGCGTTCACGTCCAGAAGTCGTCAGGGTTGCTGCCTCTGGCGGTTGCGGTTGCCTCGGCGCGCCTCCTGCAGCATCTTCTTCTGGTCCTCGGTAAGTATCTGGAGCACCTTTTCACGGGTCTCTGCCATCACCTCGCGGCTCTTCGCGCGCCGCTCATCAGGGCTCATGGCGCGCACCTTCTCGGTAGCCTCCCGGACCAGCGGTTCAATCTGCTTCTTCTGTGCCTCGGTCAGGTTGAGCTTCGTCGCCACATCCAGAGGGATGCCCAGGCCACGCAGTGCGCCAAACTGGCGCAGCGCATCGGTGATCTTCGTGCGCTGCTCCGGTGTCAGCACCTGTTCCACCTGCTCGCTGTACTTGCGATTGATCTCCGCGAGTTTCTGTCGGTTCTCGGGCGTCTGCTGCGCTCCACGCTGCGGACGGAGAGGGCGAGCCTCGTTCTCGTACTGTTCGTAGATTGCCTTGAGCTTCTCTTTCTGCTCAGCAACCATCGGGGCAATGGTGTTGAGGGTCTCAAGGGGTACCGTAATGAGCGGGACCGCGCGAGCCTGCCGTTGCTGGCCTCCCTGCCGGCGACCGGCCTGGCATTGCGCGGCACTCGTCGCCAGCACGAGCACAAAGGCCGTGAGCGCGACCACAATGACTCGGTGTCGGAACATCCTTTAGCTTCCTCCTTATGAGTGGGCCTGCAGCCCAATGTCATACGCGCTGTGTGTGGCCAGGCTATAAGACGTGCTTGCACACCACAAGTTCATAACTCAGGCGGGATCCCTTGATGGGCTGTGAGTGGCGAGATGCCGCGTCTCCGGAGGCACGGCTGCGGCGCATTTTGCACCTTCGCGCAGAGCTGCGCTGCGAATGGGCGGCACTCATCACGGGGCTGACTCTTCGCATGGCCGAGTGCACCCAAGGATGCCGTTGTTTCCATGGGGACCTCTCACGCATGGAGGAGGGTGCCGGACTCACTGCATGTGGTCTGAGATTCGCCCCCACGCCGGCCGGGGAGGCTCACGCGGAGAGCCCGCGAGACGACCCTGACCCGTGTACCCAGGCACCATCCCAACCCGTCCTTGAAAGGTCCGGGCTGCCGAGGGGGCCAAGACGAGCGAACACCTGTTCCGGCCTCCTGCGGTTGGCTTCCCATCTCCTGGGGCCACCGCTTTTCGGTTGGTGTGGGGGCGCCGGGCAATTCGTTGGGCTGCGTGAGGGCGCGGAATGTCTGGGAAGCGCCGCGACATCGGTTGCCGAAGGGGCCGCGGTGCTACGCAATATAGAGACTGTGTTGCAGGCGCTCGTGCCGTGCAAGCGCTCCACCTATTCGCGGTGTCTCACGGAAGCCTTGGTCCACCTCGAGGTAGGGCGCACCTCGCTCCTCGCGGGCCGTGCGGCCGCGTCGCGCGTAGCCGTCCGCCTGGCCGGGGTGTGCCTTGCCGCAGCGGGCCTGGCCAAGGCCGAGGCCGGAGAGGGGCTGGTTGCATCCTTCAGCATGGCTCCGGAGGAGCCTCTCCTCGACGCCCTTCTGCCGGAGGTCGTCTACGCCGCGCGCGCTGGTCCGCCGCTGCACCGTGAGCTAGCGGCAATAAGGCTTGCGGGCGTGGTACAGCCGCTCGGCCGTGCAACTCTGCGCGCCCTGCTCTACGACCAGGATGCCCGCGTGGCCGCCGCGGCGCTCCATGGCCTCGTCCACTCAGAAGCGCTGTTGCGCGCGGAGACACTGGCCAATGCCTGGTTGGAGGGTCCAAGAAGGCGCCAGCGGGAACTCAGACCCTTCGGCGTGATGCTGCTGCATCGGCTCGCCCAGCAGTCGGAAGCCGTCGCCATCGAGACACTGCGTCTCGCCTCGGGCGCGCACGATTGGCACGATCGCCACCCGCACGAGCGTGCATACGCTGCGGAGCTTATGGCCTCCCTTTCGGGGTAGCAACGGGGCGCCGGCGCGCTTCTCACGTCATAGGCGGCAGGTAATCACCGTGCGCCTCAATCAGGTCGTCCACCAGGCTCCAAATCTCGTCCAATGTCAACTCGGCGGCAGTGTGCGGATCGAGCATGGCGGCGTGGTAGACGTGCTCGCGCTTGCGGGTAAGCGCAGCCTCCACCGTGAGCGACTGCACATTCACGTTGGTCTGGATGATGGCTGCAAGCTGCTTGGGCAGGGCTCCTATCATCGTGGGCTGCACGCCGTTCTTATCTACAAGGCACGGCACTTCCACACAGCAGTCCTGAGGCAGGTTGGTGATGAGTCCTCCATTGCGCACGTTGCCGTAGACCACGCGGGGCGTATTCGTCTCCATGGAGTGAATTATCAGCGAACCGTACTCGTGGCTGCGGTGCACCTCGATCGGCTCCTCGCCTTCGAAGCGTGCGCGCATCTTCTCCCAACCCTCGATCTGGTCCACGCACCGCCGGATGTATTCATCCAGGGGCACATTGAACTTATCAATGAGGTCTGGGCGGTCTCGACGGATGAAATAGGGGCAGTATTCGGCGAAGTGCTCGCTTGACTCCGTGACGAAGTAGCCCAGGCGCATCAGCATTTCGTAGCGGACCCGGTTCCAGTCCGGCACGCGGTTGTCGTGCACCACCTGGCGAATGCGTGGGTAGAGGTCTTCTCCGTTGTGCTCGAACCGGAGATAGAAGGCCATGTGGTTTATGCCTGCGCAGAGGTAGCTAATCTCGCCGTAGGGCACTCCGATGTCGTTGGCGAGTTGCCAGGCAGTTCCCTGTACGCTGTGGCACAGACCGACCGTCCGGATGCTGGTGGCCTCATTGACTGCCCAGCAGAGCATGGCCATGGGGTTGGTGTAGTTGAGGAGCTGGACATTCGGGCAGAGCTCCTCCATGTCGCGGCACATATCGAGCAGGACAGGGATGGTGCGCAAAGCACGCATGATGCCGCCTATGCCCAGCGTGTCCGCAATGGTCTGCCGCAGGCCGTAGCGTTTCGGCACCTCGAAATCCACGACGGTGGAGGGTTTGTAGCCGCCTACCTGGATCATGTTGATGGCGTAGTCCGCGCCGTCCAGGGCAGCACGTCTATCCGTGTGGGCGGTGATGGTAGGCCGGGCATCTACGGCTGTCGCGACCTTGCGCGCCACGATCTCCGACGTGCGAAGACGCTCGGCGTCAATATCCATCAGGGCGATATGCGAATCGGAGAGTTCCGGAAAGCTGAGTATGTCGCCCAGCAGGTTCTTGGCGAACACAGTGCTTCCCGCTCCGATCATGGCGATCTTGGGCATGGGATGTCCTCTGCGTAGGGTTGATTGTCGGGCTGCGGGTACCGCAATCCGTGCGAAATCAGGGCTAGCGTGGTGCTGTCTTCCGGAAGATGATCACGTGCTGCCACGGGAGAACGTCCAGCGTTCTCTCATGGCGCAGAGGCCAGATGGACATTTCGCGCCTCACCTGGGCCTCGCTCATCTTGTGCACTTCCTTAATCGGCACCGTCGGATCCTCCTTGCGGTACTCCACCAACACCAGCCGGCCACCCGGTTTGAGCGCGCGCACCATCTGCCGCGTCATCTCGTAGGGGTGGCTGAACTCGTGGTACACATCCACCAGGAGGATGAGGTCCAACTTGCCCGCGGGAAGGCGCGGGTCCTGCACGTCTCCCAGTACAAGGCGCACGTTAGGCACGTTCTGGCTCTTCATCTTGCCGGCGATGATATCCAGCATCTCCTGCTGAATCTCTACGGCGAATACCGTTCCGCCCGGCCGAACGCGTTTGGCCATCGGGAGCGTGAGGTAGCCGCTGCCAGCGCCGATGTCGGCCACCAGCATGCCCGGGCGAAGCCCAAGGTGGCGGAGCAGCACGCTCGGTGCCTCTTCCTCCTCACGCTCTGGGCGGTCCAGCCATGCGGCGGCTTCGTGACCCATGACCTGGGCAATCTCCCGGCCCATGTAGAACCTGCCGGTGCCGTTGGGATCGTGCGACGACCGGGTTGTGTATCCGGGGTGCTTCGGATCCGAGGCAGGACGCGCCTGCGCGATCGGAGCCAGAGCCAGCAGAATGGCAACCCACGGCCACAGGCGGGGACGAAGCATTTCGAAACCTCCTCGCGACAGGCGGATGGACGCGGCACACGGCCGGCGTCAGCCAAGTAGAGTGCCGGCCAGCACGAATACGTCTACTCTATCTCGCGCACGCGGATGTTGCGGTAACGTACGAACTGGGAGGTGTAGTCGCCTCCACCATGCACCTGCAGCGCGATACCGCCGGTATCAGGCAGGCGCTTTTCGGTGTCTTGCCACTCCATCACCTTGCGGCCGTTAATCCACGTGGTGATCCTGGGCGGGTTGCCAACGATCCTGGCGCGAAGCTCGTTCCACTCGCCATGTTTCCAGATGCGCTTCCACGTCTCGGGAGTGAAGGGACATGGGTAGGCAGCGTTCGTTTCGATGGTGATTTTGTCGGGTGTCTCATGGAGGGTGAAGTTTCGGTAGTGAAAGCCGCCGATTCCCTCGCCGTACACACCCATTAGATTGCCGCCCGCGTGGTAGTCAATCATGGCTTGATAGGCCTGCCCGCGGTCGTTGCTCCGCAGGAAGAGCCCGCTATCCGGTCCGTAGTCGTTGTTCATCTCCAGCGCGACTTCGAAATCGCCGTACTGCTTTTCGGTGATGAGGATGCCGCCGTTGCCGGGCCGGTCCTGACTGCCGACGATTGCGCCACTCTCCACCACCCACTTGCCGCCCGTGCCGTGGCCCGTCTTATCGCTTATTCGCCAACCCTTCAGCGACTTGCCATCGAAGATTCGGGTGAAACCGCGCTCGCCCGCCTGTCTCTGTGCAAGCGCGAGAGTTGCCAGCATCAAACAGATCACAAGGCCGGATGCCGCCATGCATCGCCGTATCATCGCAGTCTCCTTTGTTCGAGCGCGGAGATCACTCGCCTCCGGATATCTCGTAGTCCACCGCGATCACCTGGTCGCGGATGGGGTTTATCACGTTCTGTACCACCTCCTGGTGGGCGGGATGCGGGCCGTATGCCTCCAGCGCGGCGCGATTCTCGAACCGCACCACCAGCCCCGTCTCGAAGCCTTGACTCCGGTCGCAGAAGTTCATGCCGCAGGAGAGATAGGCTATGCCGGGTATGCGGCGCGGCAGCTCGCGCAGGGCCGCCAGGACGGCCTCTTTCTGGCTGGGTGTTGCCTCGGGTTTCCACTTGAAGAGTACGATATGCTCTATCATTGTCGCATCCGTCCTTGTATGATTCAGGTTGCCGCGGGCACGCCGTCCGGCAGGTTCACCACATGCCTTACGTTCCCATCGGAATGCGATACGTCGCCCGGGCACGCCACTTCTTCCGTGATCCAGCCGAGATGTTCGAGCAGGGCCGTTGCCGCCGCCCAAAGTGGGCGGGTGGAGCCATCCAGGGCCTTGATCACTAGGCCGGCCGCTCGCTTGAGATGGCCCACGCAGAGCAGACCTTCCGCGCCAGTCTTGGCGAATAGCCTCCCCGAGGTGGCCCGGATCAGCCTAACGTCCGGCCAGGTCTCTGCTCCGAGGAGCTCCGGATGCCGCGCCATCGCCTTGGAGATGCGTATCCACTGTCCAGAGGGGTTCGCGAGGCAGGCGTAGGCACGGGCCGCTCCGGCTAGCGAGACTCCGAGCGCGGGAATCCCGCAGCCGTCCGTGCCAAACACAAGATGACGCTCGCCGGTTAACTCTTTGGCGACTGCCACTACCGACTGCTGGACCGGATGGTCGAGCAGATGGTAACCCTCCACCGGAGCACCCATCAGACGTGCCTGAAGCAGCAGCCCGGCGTGGTTGCCCGAGCAGCCATGGTGGAGTGGGGAGGGCGGCTCGCCGGCTGGGGGGCATACGAGGGCGGTATGGCTGGCGCCGGCGCGAGCGAGGACGCGCTCGACGAGTTGGACCTGCCTTGCCGTGCCGCCATGCGAGGCGCAGCAGATGGCAATCTCCTCGTCATCCATCGCCAGCCAGGTTTGCGGGCTCAGCTGGAGCAGGGGCGCGAATTGCAGCGGTTTGGCCGCGGACCGCAGCGAGAGGCATCGCGCCGGGTCGCCAAGGCTCACCAGAAGCCCTTGGCGAATATCGTAGACGGCAGCCGCAAGGAGGTGTTCGGACTCGTCTATCTCTCCGCGACGGACGAGCACGCGGATGAACTCCTCGGTTCGCAGCGCGTGCGACGGCTGGGTGGCGAGCGGCGGCATGAAATTCAGTCCAGGGCCACGACCGTCCGGTGGGTGGTGGCAGAATATGGGTTCAGTCCGGCAACAGATGGTTCGGCGTGAGCGGCGCCCAGACCTGCGTAGACCTGTCCAGACTCGGGTGGCTATCCCGCGGAACAGCCGTGTGCGCCTCGCTCGTGGGAACATGCTGTTCAGGGTATACCGTAGTGGGGGTGTCTTCCTGTCGTTCCCCCGAGTCCAGCCCCTGAAGCCGTGTCCCCAACCTTTGCAGTGAGTAACTTGAGGGAGCATAGAACGTGACGACCCGCCGTCTCGTGGCATCGCTGTTGTTGCTGGCCTCGGTGGCCCTCAGCGCCGACGCGCAGCAGTATCGCAACCTCTCCAATCGCCGTTTCGCCACCATCGCATCCGGCCCCATGCATGCGGTCATCGTGGATGTGCCCGATCCGAACAACCGCGATGCCGTTCGAATTCTGGTGGCAGAGCAGATGCGGCGCCTCACGGAGACACGCGCGCGTATGCTGGCTAGGGAGGTGGAGATTCTGAAGCGCGCGTATCCCAATGCGCGGGAGTACGCGCTCTGCATCCCCGAGGTCGTGATGTTACGCAAGAACTCGCGCCTTGTATTGGATGCTCCCACGGGAAGGACGCGCGCAGGCAACGAGATCACGATTGCTTTCCCCGCCTCGGGAACTCCGGGAGCGTGGTCGGCACAGCGCCAGATAGACCTACAGAATATCTACAACGCGGTGTACCCCGAGCTGAAGCGGCTCTACGGCGAGCCCTTCTGGAACGCCACCATCACGGTAATAAACGGAGACAACCTGCCGCCAGGCCAGATTATCAGCGACCCGAACGCCTTCTCCGGCGGCGTGCTGAACGTATCCACAAAGGAGCTCATTTTCGCCCAATACCGAACCGCGCAGACGGCGGTCCTCAACCTCACGCAAGCGCTGCTCCTGGCGTTTCGCGGCCCGGCGGGCATCTCCTACGATGCGTGGGAGAGGGGAATGGCCAGGGCGGTTACGCAGATGGCCGTTACGAATGTGCTGCCCATCCTGCGCGGCATTCCCGCCGTGGGGCATGAGGGCACATCGCTTGGGGATGTTGATCTGACGGATGCTTTCTTCCATGCGCTCGACCGGTACGACGTTTTGAACCAGCCCGCGCTTGGTAACGATCGTTTCTTCCCGGTCTCCAAGGTCAACGGCCAGGCCAACACGTCCGGCTTTCCCCGCATGCTCTATCAGCGTCTGCAAATGGCGGGGAGCGCGTGGCTGAAGGTCGGCACGACCGCACCGGACTTCTTCGCGGCCTTCAACGCACGGTACTACACGCAAGTGGCCACGGCGCAGAACAGCGTGCCCGTGCTGCGGCAGATTGCGCGTCAGGCCTTGGAGGCGAGCACGGGCACGGACAGCGTGGAGGGCATGCCGTTCGGCGACTGGTATGAGCGCCAGTATGTGCTGGATACCAGCGTAACGCAGGGCTTCAAGCTCTATTCGCAGGTTGTCCCTCTGCGGCCCGACGCCTCGCGGCCGCCTCCGCAGAACGACGATTACGGTGTTGCGCTCTTCCTCTCGTACTACCGCACCACGTTCGACGCCTCCGGCAACAGCGACGAGCTGAATGTGAACGGCACCGGATACCCAATCTACTGGGACTACACCTTCACCTCCAGGCTCTTCTTGGGCGCCCAGTACGAGCGGTTCGATATCGGCTCGGACATCGCGGGTGAGGGATCGCTTGCTCCGGGCTTCTTCAACACCTTGGGCGGCGATCCGGGCTTGGAGAGCCGGATGCGCATAACGATTGATCTTCCCGTGCAAGGAGAGTCTCTGCGACTGTGGCTTGCGCCCCGCAACTCCGGCACGCAGCAGCAGCCCAACAATTTCTGGGGAGTGGTGGTCGGCGCGGATACCGGGGTGGTTCGCATCGTAGCGGATGGGATTGATAGTGGAGACGTGCCCGTGCGCCAGGGCGCGTTCGGAGCGAGCGTAAATCCCGCGCTCTTTAGCCGACCGCGCCGTGCCACGGTCACCTTTACCCCGGACGGTGGAACGCCTGTTACCCGGACGGTGGTGACGGGCTATCGCGAGTATGTGGCCGTGCTCCAAGCCAATGCCGGGCTGGACTCGCGTACTTTCACCTTTACCGAGTCGCCGGCCCTGGTGTCGTTCCCCATCCGGCCCCTGAGGCAGAAGGCGACCGAGGTACTGCTGGGCACGGATGATCTGCCGCTATTTAACGACAACACGCTGCTGCTTGCGCAGTGGAGGCAGAGCCTGCCAGGTGACGACAAGTATCTGAAGTATCCCGACCTGGAGCCCATCACGCCAGGGAAGGGTTACTGGGCCGGATTCCCCGTGCCCATTACCGTAAAGATTGTAGGGCAGCTTCCGGAACGCGAACCTCGGACCTCCGTCTCCCTGCTCTTCGGATGG
>CAZGLN010000100.1:12392-12933 GCA_964526545.1 uncultured Chthonomonadales bacterium | reverse complement strand
ACACTCACCGGGCAGGATGGCACGCTGGATGCCGCCTACATCCAGGCTCTCGCCCAACAGCTCGATCAACTCATGCGCTCTGGCGTGGAGCCTCTTCTGGTGACCTCCGGCGCCATCCGCGCCGGCCTCTCGCTGCTCACAGACTGCCGGTCCTCCCGTACTCCCGCGCAAGCGCTGCCGCTTCCCATGAAGCAGGCCGCCGCCGCGGTGGGTCAGAGTCTTCTGATGCAGACGTATTCCGCAGCGCTGGAGCAGTGCGGCCGCACTTGCGGTCAGGTACTGCTCACAGCCGACGATCTCGCACATCGCAGCCGCTTCCTGAACGCCTGGAACACGCTCAACACGCTGCTCAGTCTCGGCGTGGTGCCGATAGTCAACGAGAACGACACAGTCGCGGTCGAGGAGATTAAGTTCGGCGATAACGACGTCCTCGCGGCACGGCTCGCGGTAACCGTGCAGGCCGATCTACTCCTCATCCTCTCCGATGTTGAGGGCCTGCTGCGCGATGGCCGCGTTGTGCCCGTTGTGCGGAAAGAGTGTA
>CAZGLN010000100.1:4166-12382 GCA_964526545.1 uncultured Chthonomonadales bacterium | reverse complement strand
GCGGCGCATCGCCGAGGTCGAGGACCTGGCCGGCGACACTGTCTCCGCCGTGGGTACCGGCGGCATGCGCACCAAGCTGGAGGCGAGCCGCATAGCAACCTCCGCGGGCATACGCGTGGTCATCACCGCGGGCAGGCCCGCGGAGGTCGTTGCCCGCGTGGCGCAGGGTGAAGCCATCGGCACCACCTTTGAGCCATGCAGCCGCCGGCTGCGCGGGCGCAAGCGCTGGATAGCCGCCGCGCGGGCACCGCGCGGGCGCATTGTGGTCAACGAGAGCGCCGCGCAGAGGATTCTAGAAGGCGCAAGCGTCCTTGCGGCGGGCATCCTTCGGGTCGAAGGCGAGTTCGGCGTGGGCGATACCCTGGCTGTCGTGGATCCCAGAGGCTTCCCACTGGGCAGAGGACTGACCGCGTACCGATCCGACGAGGTGCGGGCGGTCATGGGGATGAAGAGCAGCCAGTTCGAGGAGATCCTGGGCTATCGGGGGAGTGAGGAGATAATCCACCGCGATAACCTGGTTTTGGAGCAGAACTGACCCCCTAGCCAGTCCGCCTCAGAACGCGGCCCGCGAGCTCACCGGTAGCTGCGCCAGATTCCCAGACCACGCGCCCGTTGATCATGACCAGCTCAATCCCGCTGGAGTATTGATGGGGAGACTCGAAGGTAGCGTTGTCGCGCACGGTTGCCGGATCGTATACAACGATGTCGGCGAAGCAGCCCTGGCACAGACGCCCCCTGTCTCGCAGGCCAAGCCGCTCTGCGGGCAGCGCCGTCATCTTTCGGATGGCCTCCGGTTCGCTCAGCGTGCCCCTCTCTCGCACGTAGCGCCCCAGCACCCGCGGAAAGGTGCCGTAGCTTCGTGGGTGCACCTTGTCCTCGCCCATTCTGCCGCGCGGGCATGTGCCCACCGCGTCTGATCCAATCATGGTCAGGTCATGCCGCATGACGTAGGCGATGTCGGCCTCATCAATGGCGAAGTTGATCGCACTGATATAGCCTCGCTCACTCACAATCAGGTCCATCACCAGCTCGATGGGATTGCGTCCTTGCTCCCTAGCTAAGTCGCCGATGGTGCGGCCCTGAAGGGTACGGTTGGAGCGGCACGCGCCTATCTCCACGCGGTTCCAGGGCGAGTTCTCCGAGAGATCCGCCCAGTCGGCGTGATTGCAGAGAACGTCCTCCACAATCAGCTTGCGCTGCGCCGGATCCGTCAGGCGAGCCAACACGGTCTCCACGTCGCCCACGTTGGCCCATGCTGGGAGGAACTGAACCGCCATGCTGGTCTGAAACGCCGTGTAGGGATACTGATCCAGCTGCACGTCTACTCCGCGAGCACGCGCCTCCTCGACCAGCCTGAGTGTTTCGCGGACCTTGCCCCAGTTCTGGCGCCCTTCGGCCTTGTGGTGGGAGAGCTGCACGGGCACGCCTGTCCGCTCTCCAACCTCTATGGCCTCCGCGACGGCTTCCTGCAGCCTGTCTCCCTCATTTCGCAGGTGCGTTGCGTAGAACCCTCCGTACTCTTTGAGCACCTCCGTGACGGCAGCCAGCTCATCCACGTCGGCATAACCTGATGGCGTGTATTCGAGCCCCGTGGAGAGACCCCAGGCCCCCTGCTCCATCGCCTGCGCCAGGAGCCCGCGCATTCGATTCAGCTCATCCTCTGTCGGCTTGCGGTCCGCCAGTCCCATCACACGCTTGCGGAGCGTTCCCTGGCCCGCCAGCATCACGTAGTTCGTGGCAACCCCCGTGTCCTCCACGCGCCGCAGATGGCCGTCGAGGCTTCGCCACGTGATTCTGGCTCCATGGGCACCCAGCCATCGCTTCTCGAACGCGAAGACATCCTCATCCGTGGCAAGCCCGAGACAGAGAGAGCAGTTTCCCACGACCTGGGTAGTTACCCCTTGCGAGATGATGCTCTCCATCTCGGGATGGAAGGTAACGCTGATGTCGGAGTGCGTGTGAATGTCTACAAATCCCGGCGCGACGCGTTTTCCCGAGACATCTATAATCTTCCCGGCCTCGGCCGCGCTCAAGTCACCGATCGTCTGGATGCGATCGTCGCGAATCCCGATATCCGCGCGCTCCGGAGGGCCTCCCGAGCCGTCCAGCAGGGTCCCTCCACGGAGGAGGATGTCAAAACGGGCGTCTTCCGCCAAGTAAGCACCTCAAGCCAGGAGTATCGGCTGTTCCATTCAGCGCAGACTATTATTGCTGATAAACTCCCTGCAGCAACGGCTGGCGGGTGCAACGCTTGCGGCAAGAGCGTATCGAAGGTCAGAGAAGATACTCTTTCAGGAGCATGGCCATACGCAGTCCGCTCTCCCCCTGGCTCTACTTCCGCCGGAATCCATCGCGAACTCTGCCGCTGGCATTCGTGATTGTGGTTGCGGTTGCACTGGTGGCCAGCATTGTAACCATCATCGCCAGCATAGACCTCACCGTGCTGACGATGTATGGTTACCAGCGCCACTTCGCCGTGGTAACGCCCCGCAACACGCTCTCGGTTGACGAGGAGGTTGAGCGGACCGTCCGCGCGGACCCGCTGGCTGGACGCACATTCTCCGCACGGCCGGCGATGACCATGGTCCGCACCGTGTTCGGGAAGATGCCGACCGTGGTCTTCGCACTGCCGGCGGAAGGGCGCCAGGCGGTGATGGAGGCGTGCGGCCTAACGCTTTCGAGCGGGCGAATGCTGATGGATGGGCGGCCGGAGGTCGTACTCCACGAAGATATCGCGCGCAATAAGGGCCTGAAACTGGGAGATGTAGTCCTCGACCCGAACTCGGAGGATAGCTTCGCCGCCGAGCCCATGCGCCTGGTGGGCACGATGACGGGCCCAGTGTGGCTTGCCCTCGCCTCGGAGAGCTTCATCGAGGCGACAATGCCGGTAGCTCCTCGCGGGCTGGTTGTGCTTTCGCATCCACGGGCGGCGCAGACGGACCTGGACGCATCGCTTGAACGTAACGTTGACAAGAGCCGGGCGCGTGTGTGGACCTACAGGCAACTCGTGCGCGACACGCGCGACGCCCTCTCCAGCCTGCACCTCATCATGAATATCGTCATCGGCATCATCGTCTTCGCCATTGCCTTCCTCACCGGCATGCTCTCGAACATCCATTTCACGCAGCGCCTGCCGGAGTTCGCCACCCTCATCGCCATCGGCTATCAGCGTGCCGGCCTGATGTTCCGCGCGCTCGGAGAGACGGGCATCTTGTGTGCGATAGGCTGGCTGCTAGGCAGTGCGCTCACTGTCTCGCTGCTCGTCGCCCTCAAGAGCCTCATCATGCACCCGAGGGGCCTGCTCCTCGACCCCTTCGACTTCACTGCGTACCGGTACACCCTGCCGATACCCCTTGCGATTGCGGGCTTCGCCATGCTGGCCATGTTCCGGCGGCTGCGCGGGCTGGATCCGGTGGCCATCATCGAGAGGCGCCAATGAATACGCAACCCCTGCTTATCGCCTCCGAGGTTACGCTCTCGTATTTCGATGGCGACGCGACCACCCATGCCGTCCACTCCGTCTCTCTGACGCTTCCCGAGACGGGCTTCATCGGCATCATGGGACCCTCCGGCTCTGGCAAGTCCTCGCTGCTCTACCTCCTGAGTGCGCTCAAACCGGCAACGGCAGGGTTCGTGGCCTATGCAGGCACCCGCTACGATTCCCTCACGCAGCGAGCGATAACGGCACTCCGCCGAGAAGCATTCGGCTTTGTCTTTCAACAGCCATTCCTGCTGAACTACCTCACGGCGCGAGAAAACGTGCTTGTCGCCGCCCACCCGAACGAGACGATGGCTCCCAGGCGGGCGGATGGACTGATGGAGAGGCTCGGCATTCTTTCGCTTGGTGCCAAGTACCCCTACCAGATGTCCGGCGGCGAGCGCCAGCGTGTGTGCGTGGCGCGTGCAATGATGAATAGACCACGCGTAGTCTTTGCTGACGAACCGACGGCTGCGCTCGACCACGCCAATGGCCATGCCGTAATGGATCTGCTTACGGAGTATCGCCATGAGGGACTCGTCGTGGTGGTAACGCACGACCCAGAGATGCTTGCAGGGGCAGATCGCGTGTACTATATGCGTGACGGTGCGCTGCTTCCGGATGAACATTCCGAATTCGCGCGGACAACCGTGCAGGACGACGGAACCCCTGCTCTGGCCGCCACTCGTAAGAGGAACTAGACTCGCGTCCGCGGGCCGCTGCCCAGGAGACCATTTACATGCGTTCTCGCTCTCAGTATGTGCGATGCGGTGCATTCAGCCTTATCGAACTCCTGACGGTAATCGGCATTATTGCGATTCTTGCAGGCCTGCTCTTTCCCGTTTTCGCCACGGCGCGGGGCAAGGCGCGCGAAATCACGTGCGTCTCCAATCTGCGGCAGATCGGCATGGCCATCCGGATGTACGCGCAAGATTACGATGAGCTCTACCCCTGGGCGGTAGACCCGACCGACAAATTCACGCCGCAGATATGGAACCCGTTCCCCTTCTTTCGCGATCAGATTCCCGGAATGCCTCTGCTGCACGAGGTGCTCCAGCCCTACGTGAAGTCGGCCGAACTCTTCCGCTGCCCCGCAGATACTGGCTACGACATCGAGGATTTCACCGGAGAGCCTCTGGACGCCAGGCCCACGAGCTACCGCAAATTCGGCACCAGCTACAACTTCCGCACGGAGATTGCGTTTCGCGGCATGCGCGAGAGCGGCTTCCAGCAGCCAGCCTCGATCAACGTGATGATGGATGCCGCGGGCCACTGGCACGGCGGTCTCTTGTTCGATCGCATGCGGTACAGCGTGCTGCATGGCGACGGCCACACAAAGAGCTTGAGCCGCTCGCAGCTGGAGATACTCTGGAGCAATCCGCTCTAGGCCGCTGCTATGGCCTCGACCTCTCCTCTCAGGCTGCGCGCCCGCTGGGTCGTCCCCGTGGACGCGGAGCCGATTCAAGATGGCGAGGTAGTGCTCCACGAAGGCATCATTCTGGAAGCGCGGCGCCGTCCACTGAGCGGTCTCCCCGTGCTCGACGCCGTGGACCTGGGCAATGCGGCACTGCTTCCTGGATTTGTAAACGTCCACACGCATCTGGACTACACGGTTTTCCGCGGCCTGCTGGAGAACCTCTCGTTCTTTCCCTGGATACGCGAACTCACCCGCAAGCGGTCCGCCCTCGTTCCCGATGACTACATCTGCTCCGCCACCGTGGGTGCGGCGGAGTGCGCGGCGGGGGGCATCACCACAATAGGAGACTGCACCAGCACCGGCGCCTCGCTGCATGGGGCCCGCGCGGTCGGCCTGCGCGGCGTGATCTTCCAGGAAGTCTTCGGCATTGATCCAGCCGTCTCGGATGACGCCGCGCTTGCCGGGCTGGCCGATTCGGTTGCGCAACTCCGGTCGGCTGCCCGCGGTACCCTACTGCAGATCGGGGTCTCTCCCCACTCCCCTTACACGGTCCGGCCATCACTGCTCGCTCGGGTGGCGCAGTGGGCCAGAAGCGAGGGCCTGGCTACATGCACGCACGCAGCCGAATCCGAAGCCGAGGAGGCCTTGCTCCTGCGCGGTGAGGGCCCGATCGCCGCGATGTACGATTCCCGTGGCATCGCGTGGGTGCCCCCCGGATGCAGTTCGGTGCGCTTCCTGGACCAGTGCGGGTTGGTATCAGAACGCAGCCTGCTGGTACATGGCGTCCGCGCCGACTCCGAGGACCTCCGCCTGGTAGCCCGGCGCGGCGGCGCATGGGCTCACTGCCCGAAGAGCAATGCCAAGCTCGGCAACGGCATCGCGCCGCTCCTGAAAATGCTGGAGAGCCTATCGCAAGGCGAGATCCGCGTCGGACTCGGCTCGGACAGCGTGGCGAGCAACAACGGCATGGACCTCTTCGAGGAGATGCGCGCCGCGCTTCTTCAGCAGCGAGCGGCATCCGGGGACGGCACACGGCCGACCGCCAGGGTGGTATTGGAGATGGCGACGCTCGGCGGCGCCCGCGCCCTGGGCATGGAGACTCTAGTCGGCAGCCTAACGCCAGGCAAGCGGGCGGACATCATGGCCATCAGCCTAAACAATATCTCCGTGCGGCCGGTTTACGATCCCGTTGAGGCCCTGATCTGGTCCGCGAGCGCCCGCGACGTAATGCTGACGATGGTGGACGGCGAGACTATTTCCCAGGAAGGCCGCGCCGTTCGCCTGGATCCGAAGACGCTGCTGCCTGCGTTGGAGGCGGCGGCAGAGAAGATTTGTCGAGCCTGACGGCGGCGTTCCGCTTCGGCGGTACACTTCAGCAGGACCTTCTGGAGACCGCCATGTCCGGTGCCGATGACTCTTCCCCTGGTTCTTCCGCTGCCCAGGGCGGCAGGACGGTCTCCGATCTGCGCGTCTCCGCCGCGGTCGCATTGGTGGGCTCTGCTGTCGCGGCGTTTCTCCTCTACTACAACTTGAGCGGCAGGCCCGTCTGGGCGGCTCCGAGCAGTCTCTTCCATGGCGCCTCGTGGGAGGAGTACCTGCTGGTCAACACAACGGCACTCCTCTTTGTGCCCTGGCTCTCGGTGGCCGCGCTCGGACTCGACCTAAGCGAATTTGGGGCGCGGAATCCCCGGCAAGGCGCCTCTCGGATCGCCGCGCTCTTCTTTGCGGGGATGGCGCCGCTGCTGCTCTGGGCCTCCACACGGTCGGAGTTTCAGAGCTACTATCCTCTCGTGCCCCAGGCCGCCTATGATTTCAGATGGCTGGTCTATCACGAGATCACCTATGGCTTCTACCTCTTCTGTTGGGAGTGGTTCTTCAGAGGCTACCTCACGTTTGGGCTCGCGCGACGGTTCGGCGGTGTTTCTGCCGTTGCCGCGCAGGCGGCCGTGTTCGGCCTTCTGCACATCGGCAAGCCCGCGCCGGAGGTAGTCGGCTCCTTTGTGGCAGGTGTGGCGCTCGGTTGGCTTGCCCTGCGGGGCCGCAGCTTCCTGCCATGCTTCTGGGTTCACTGGGCCGTCTCGGTCGCATTCGACTGCCTCGTCATCTGGCAGAGACCGGGAGGGCTCTTCTAACTCGCTTGCGAGAGGTCTAACGGAGACAACCTGCCATGTGGATATCCGCGTTGTTGACGCCCATGCTGCTCGCGGCACAGGGAGCCGCCTCGGTGCAGCCCCAGCCAGGGCAGCCAGCCGCCCGATTGCGCGTCATTGTCACCACGGACGGCGAGATAGACGACCGCTGCTCGATGATTCGGTTTCTGCTCTATACCAACGAATGGGATGTTCGCGGCATCGTGCTCTCCAGCTCCCGGTACCACTGGAGAGGCAACGCGCAGGTGAAGGCGCACAACTGGGAGGGTGAGGAGTGGATTCAGAAGCAGCTTGATGCGTATGCCGCTGTCTACCCCAACCTAGTGAAGCATGACCCCGGCTTTCCCCGCCCGGACGTTCTGCGCGCCCGCACCGCGGTTGGAAACGTGGAGACCATGGGGGATATGGAGCGGCCAACTCCCGGCTCCCAGCTGATAGTGAAGGAGCTGCTTGACGCCGACACTGGACCGCTGTGGATTCAGGCCTGGGGCGGCCCCAACACCATTGCCCGCGCGCTCAAGACCATCGAGGAGGAGCATCCCGAGAAGCGTGCCCACGTAGAGCGCAAGGCCAGGCTGTTTCTGATTGAACAGCAGGACGACACCTACGCCAACTACATCGCGGTCAAGTGGCCGAAGATACTTACCATCGAGAGCCGCAGCTTTCCCGCCATCGCCTACGACTGGCGCAAGATTATGAGTCCGGAGGAGCAGCGCTACTTTGACGGAGAGTGGATGCGGCGCAACATCCTGCGGGATCATGGCCCCCTGTGCGCCATGTACGAGGCTCATCGCGACGGCGCCTTTATCTCGGAAGGAGATTCACCGGCGTTCCTGCACACCATCGAGCGCGGGCTTGGCGCGCCGCTAAATCCCGGCTACGGCGGCTGGGGTGGAAGGTTCCAATGGAACGGCAAGTTCTGGGAGTCGGCCAAGGACGATGGCGACTTCTTCAAGAGCATCCTGCGGTGGGCAGCGGACTTTCAGAATGACTGGGCTGTTCGCGCGGATTGGTGCGTGCTGCCGCCCGAGAAGGTTAACCACCCGCCGCAGGTCGTCTGCAATGGGGATAGGTCCCTGAGCCCCGTGCGCATCCGCGCGAAACCCGGTGAGCAGATGCGCCTCAGCGCCGCCGGCACGAAGGATCCTGATGGCGATGCACTCAGTTATTC
>CAZGLN010000100.1:0-4149 GCA_964526545.1 uncultured Chthonomonadales bacterium | reverse complement strand
GTCTATCGTGAGGCAGGCGACTACTGGGGCGCGCCCGCCATCGAGGGCGGCAGCACTCCTTCCGCGCGGATGAAGGTGCCCGAAGACGCCTCCGGACGCTCCATTCACGTGATACTTCGCGTGGTGGACGCGGGCGAGCCCAACCTCGCCGCGTATCGCAGGGTGATTGTCGAGGTCTCCGGGGAACCCGGGCCCGTGCCCCCGGATGCAGGGCTGGACACAGCCTACCTGAACACGCCCATCACCAGGCTGGCGCCTCCTCCCGCCGAGACTGGACCCTGGCTGTTCCACCGTGCCGTCAACATCAACGGCCCCGCGGTTACTATTGACGGCAACGCGTGGGAGGCAGAGAACGCTGCCAACTTCGAGTGCAGTGACACACCGCTCGCCGTGCCCGACCTCCGCCTGCGGCCCCCCACGGACGCGGACCGCGCAAGAATGATCCAGAGCTTCCGCTGGAGCACCAGCGCAAAAGCCCGCCTCACCTCCCTGCCCCCTGGCAGGTACGCGGTCTTCGTCTACATCGTTGAGGACAATAACCCGGAGACGCTGAACATCTCTCTTAACGGGCGGGGCGTGGCATCACGGTACGTGAGTGGAGTGCAGGGCGAGTGGCGCCGACTCGGACCGTGGTACGTAGACGTATCCCAGGGCGTCATCGAGCTGACTAGCGGCGGCGGAGCGGCAAATCTCTGCGGCATCGAAGTCTGGCGGCGCCAGGAGGCCCCGAGATAACTCCGCAATGAGGCGCACTACGCCGGACACCTCCAGGCACCTTCACAGCGCCCCGTTTCCCCGAGGAGGGAGGAAGCCATGAGCGATTCGTGGCCTCCTGCCCCTGTCTGGCTGCGCCGCGTGATCACGGCCCTTGGAGCCTATTCCGCCGCAATGGTCGCGCTGGTGGCTGCGGCCATTCTCTCCGCGCCGCAGTCGCTGCCCGCGCATCGCGCCGTCATCAAGATGGCGGTGGTGCTCCTCCTGGTGTGGGTGGTCGCCGGAGGATGGCTGCAGCTGCGCCATCGGCGGAGCGCCTGCCTCCTCCTCGGCGCGCTGCCCGGCAACTGGCAGGTCCGCTTCGTGCTGGGATGCACTCTCCTGGCTCTGGTGGAAGAGGCCATTACCACCGCGCTCACCAATGCCGCGCCCCTCTTCGGGGTTCGCCTGGGCGAGGCCTACATCACCGCCTCCGCCAACTATCTGGACGTGGTGGCGTTTCACAGCGTGGTAGTCTTCGTGCCTCAGTTCGCGGCATGGGCCGTAACCCTCTCGCGCTACGACTTCCACCCAAGTCTGGTATTCCTCCTCTACGGCATCCAGGGAGTGATAAACGAGACGCTCTTCGGCGGTCCGTCGAATCTTCTCGCCGGCCACTGGGTCTTTATCTACGGCCTCATGGTCTACCTTCCGGCCTACTGCGTGCCCCGAGACCGCGGCGCCAGGCCGCCGCACGCGATGGCGTACCTGCTGCCGTTCGTGCTGGCCATGCTGTTCGTAATGCCGGTGGCGCTGCTCATCAGCACCATCCACCCCGTGCGCATCCACTTCCCGCCCATCCGGTAGCAAGTGCAACACGGCTGGCGGCGCGAGGCGCACGGGGCGTCCGGTCCATACAGCATGCGGCGCGGCTAACGGCTGCCGGCAGTTACTCCCGGTCATTTGTCCGTGCGGAAGGGCACCGCGGGAAGATTAGCCGTGTTGTAGAGATTGCAGACCGGGTTGTTCGACCAGGCATACCGGACCGCGACCGGGCGCGGCACCTTCGGCGAGGAGACTACGACCGTGCGGCCGTCAACGCGCGCGTCGGCCCACACGAACTTCCGGTCGCTGCCGGCGATGGCGAATCCCATCAGCCTATCGCCGCGCACCACAAGCCCTTCGGCGACATGATCAAACGAGATCCGAATCGCGCTTCCCTCGACACGCATGGAGCGATACACGGGTCCGCTGCCCACCACCTGCCTGCCGTACGCCACGGACAGCGCCGCCCACGCAAGCCGCTTGCCCACATCCTGCTTGTTCTTCGGATGAATATCATCCGCTTCGCCAATGTCTATGGCCACAGCCAGGCCGGTTCTCGGCACGCGCTTCGTCGTCAAGTACTGCGCTTCGCGAAGCTCCGGCCACGCGTCGTCGCGGGGCTCTGCATCCGGTTTCAGGAAGTTGGCGAGCTGCACAATCAGGAACGCGAAATTCCCCTGCCCCCACGCCTTGCGCCAATCCCCGATGAGGGCGGGCAGCAGCTCGCGATATTGATAGGCACGTCCCGCGTTGCTCTCGCCCTGGTACCAGATGACGCCCTTGATGCCGAAGGGCACAAGAGGCGCAATCATGCCGTTGTAGAGGACCGTCGGGACGTTCGGGTTGTTCTCCATGCGCAGCGGTACAGGCTTCGCCTTGGCCAGAGCCACGCCCTCGCGGTACTGCCACTCGCCGGCAAGCGCGATGGGAGCCTCGCCCTCGACCGTGAGGCGCATCTGCTCCGGCGCGCCGGTCAATCCTCCCGCGCCCCCTGTATCCAGCACGCGTATCTTGATGAGGTTGGCACCCTCCTTCAGCACCCCGGCTGGAATGGTGTAAGAGCGGTTCTCGTTGTACACGAACGTCGCGCCGACCTCCTTGCCGTTGACGTATGTGGTGTCTATGTCATCAATCGGTCCCAGTTCCAGGCGAGCCGGCTTGCCTGCCGCGGCGGCCGGCAAGTCCACGGCCTTCATGAACCAGACGGTGCCATCGTAATCAGGCAGGCCGGCCGTCTCCCACGCGCCCGGCAGCTTCATGGTCAGCCACGCGCGACGGTCCATCAGGCCCTGTGCCCATCCTCCGCCTGGCCTGGAGCCCGGGTCGTTCTCGGCGTACCACTGTTCAAGCTGGTCCCGGTAGGCCAGCGGCCGCTCGGCGGCAGCGCGCAGTTGGGAGATCTGCTGGTCAAAGTCGCGGAGAGGCGCAAGCCCGGAGGCGCTCGTCCATGCCTCGGCCACCGTTCCACCCCACGATGTGTGAATCAAACCAATCGGAACGTTCCCGAGCAGTCCCTGGAGCGACCGCCCGAAGTAGTAGGCAACCGCGGAGAACCCGCCCCATCCGCCTGCACCGACCGTAGCGGGCGAGCAGACGTACCAGGCGCCAAGATACTGCGCTGGATCGCGCAGCACGGTCTCTTGCGGGGCCGCTGCAGGGCGCATCTGCACCGTAAAGAGGCGAATCCGCGGATGGTTGGCGGCCGCAATCTCGGCTTCCGGGTTGGCCGAGGCGCCGATGCCCTGCTGCATGTTGGATTGCCCGCTGCATATCCAGACATCGCCAACAAGCACGTTGCCAAGGGTTACGCGCTGCGGCCCCACAACGAGCAGCTGGTAGGGCCCGCCCGCCGGCAACGGCCCGATGCGCGCCATCCATTTACCGCTTGCGTCGGCAATTGCCGTCGCGGTTCGGCCAGCCACCCGCACTGTGACCGTAGCGCCGGGAGTGGTCCAACCCCATATCGGCGCCTTGATGCCCCGCTGCAGGACCATGTTGTCACCAAACAGGGGGCTCAGAAACGGCTTGTCGCTCTGACCGGCGCGCACCGCGTTGGATGCTCCCGCGATGAGGCACGCCGCCAGCACAAGGGTCCGAAAAGACATGGAATGCTCCACAGAGTGGTTTTCCGCTCAGCCTTAGAATTCCGCGTAGCCCGGCACACGCGGAAAGGGAATGACGTCGCGGATGTTCTTCATTCCCGTGATGTACATCAGCATCCGTTCCAGGCCCAGGCCGAAGCCCGCATGCGGCGCGCTGCCGAACCGGCGGAGGTCGAGGTACCACCAGTAGTCTTCCTCCCTCAATCCGGCCTCCCGAATTCTCGCCACAAGCACATCCAGCCGCTCCTCGCGCTGGCTTCCGCCGATGATCTCGCCGATGCGCGGCGCCAGCACATCCATCGCGCGCACGGTTCGGCCGTCTTCGTTGGCCCGCATGTAGAAGGCCTTAATCTCCTTCGGGTAGTCCGTTACTATGACCGGCTTTCCGAAGAGCTCCTCGGTCAGGTAGCGTTCGTGCTCGCTCTGCAGGTCGCACCCCCAGCCCACGGGAAACTCCCAGGCGCGGTTCGCGCGCTCCAGCAGGCGCACGGCCTCTTCATATGGCACGTGGGCAAACTCGGACTCAGCC
>CAZGLN010000099.1:6561-12939 GCA_964526545.1 uncultured Chthonomonadales bacterium | reverse complement strand
CTTTGGACCGCGCGGCAGACCGAGAGGTTACATCCGCCGGGCGGACAAGCACAACGCCGGACCGACTGGTCCGGCGTTGTGCGGAGGAGGCAGAAGCACCTAGGGGCGCCTCGGGGGAGGAGGGGGCCCGCCAGGGAAGCCCCCTGGTCTGCCGCCCATCTGCGACATCATCTCCTGGCCCATCCGCATCATCTCACCGATGAACTGGTTGCGCTGGCCCTCCGGCATGTTGGTCCACATCTGCATGCCGGCTCGCATCATGTTGCCAAAGAGCTGGCCGCGAGTCTGCGGGTCCAGGCTCATCATCATCTGCATGCCCTGGGAAAGAGCCTGCGAGAGAGTGTCCGGGTCCATCTGCTGAAGCATCTCGAACTGCTGCCTCTGCAGGTCCATGAACCGATCCACGCCCTCCCGGCCCGCGCCGGCCGTCTGCCCGAACAGCACGTACACGGGCTGTGCGCTGAATTGCTGGGCCTCCAGCTCCTGCTGGAAGGTTGGACGCACCGCGTAGTCCTTCAGGTAGGCGGTGGCGCGGCGAGTCGCGGGATCTTCCACTACAATGCCGGACTGCTCAATGCGAATGAGACTCCGCACCGCGTCAACCAGCTTATCCGCCGATGGAAGCACCTGTGCCTGCACCTGCGTCAGGTAGATGCGCCGCCACGAAGCGCCGCGTATCTGCGAGGCGAGAGCGTCCAGCGCTGCCTCGATGGTCTGCGCCTCACCCGGATTTCGCGGCATCGCCTGCACGAACAGCGCTGGATCTACCACGACTCGCGCGTTGAAGCGCTTCGCGAGCGCGTTGGTCATCTCGCGCAGTTCGGCGATGTAGTTCTTCACGGCGGGCCGCTGCGGAGCGCCCGGCCGCGCGGCGTTCCCCTGCGCCAGAGCGCTGGACGCCATCACGGCAGCCAGGGCCGCCAGACCCATCATGGAAATACGCCTTCTGGTAATCATGTCCGCCCCTCTGAAGACCTGAGTGCGGCGCCCCGTACGCCGAATAGGAGCGCCATAGCGAGTATTGCCGGTACCTCTATAGAGTAGAGACAACAGCAGATGCAGGTTACTAAAGTACCTGTTGAAAATACGCCTGACATGCAGTCGCGGTTTCCCCTGCAAGAGACTCTGATGAGGTCCGCGCCGAGGCACGGTAGGCGGCCACTGGCCGGCCGATTATCCCTTGTCGCCCCTGACCAGCCGGTTCGGCGGCCGAACAAGCATGAAGAGGCCTGGCTTGCCTGTGGCGAATAGTCGTCCGCGGCATCAGTCCATAAGGTTCGGATTGGCCCGGTTTCGGCGGATGATCTTGTTAACTCTGCGCGCGATGTTGGCCGCGGCCTGGGAAGGCGTGATCTCCCCCTGCCAAATCCGGTCGGTCTCCGTATCCCGAATGGTATCCACATCCAGCTGCTGCACCCACGGCGATTGCTGCTTCAAGCGCGCGTACTTCATCTCGTCAATGTAGAGCTGGTTGCGCCGCTCATTTGGGTACTTTGGGTTGAAGAGGAACCAGGGCTCGGAACAGAATCGCTGCACGCTGGGTATTCCGTCGCCGTAATCCGCCACCAGCTTCTGATCCTCGGGGCTCACCAGGTGCCGCAGATAGAGGAAGGCCAGCTCCTTCTGCCGCGTGGAGCGTGGAATGGCGTATACCTTGCTCTCCAGCATTCCCTTGCGGTCTCGGCCGTAGGGCACGGGGGCGATATCCCAATCCAGGTCGCGATTCTTGCGCCACTCGATGCTGAGCCAGCGGCCGGTTACGATCATGGCGGCCTTCTCGGCCTTGAAGAGGTTCTGCGAGCCGCCCCACCCGCCCAGCGGCGCCATGCTCTGCTCTTCCGTGGCACTCGGAGCCACCCCGTGCGTGCGCCGCAGCGAGGCCCACCATTCGAAGGTCTCCGCTGCCTCCGGCGTGTCGAGCATGCAGCGCGTGCCGTCCTCGTTGTACCAACTCCCGCCGAGCTGCCACAGGAACATCTCCAGCAGATAGGGGGGCGGAAGAACGGTGCCGAACTGGAGCGGCCGTCCGCTCTGGTCCCGCTTGGTGAGGGCCTTCGCGGCCTCGGTGAATTGCGCCCATGTCCACGCGCCGTTGGGCTCCGCAATGCCGGCCTCCCGGAAGAGCCTGCGGTTATAGAAGAGCACGTAACAGCCGCAATTATCGGGGAAGCCGAGGATTCGCCCGTTGACGCGATCGCCGCCTGCATAGATGTATCCATCGAGCTGCGGCCAGAACATCTCCATGTCCACGCCGTACCGGGCCGCCCAGGGGCGAAGATCCTCCAGCACATCCTTGCGATCGAAGAGCGCCACGCTCTGCGGTGAATAGATGGCGAAGACCTCTGGCGGTACGCCGCCGGCGAGCTGGGTGAGCACGCGCTGCGGACCGGCATCCGGATCGTTTATCACCTTCACATCCGGATACTTCTGGTTGAAGAGCGCTATCTGGTCCACGCGGATGGGGTTGGGATCCACCACCCAGCGCATGGTGCGGCCGGATGCCTGCTTGCGGCAGCCGGCCAGGGCCGCCAGCGCGCCCGCCGCAAAGGTTCGGCGCGACATCCGGGGAAACGCCTTGGCATCCATGGGCGTATTCTAGGCAGCCGGAGCATCCAAGTCAATCGCCAGTTCCGCTGGCATTCTGCAAGGAGCCAACGCATGATAATTACCACCACGCCATCCGTCGAGGGGCGCCGCATCAGCCGGTATCTCGGAATCGTCTGCGGCGAGGCCATCGTCGGGGCGAATATCCTGAAGGACCTCTTCGCGGGCATACGCGACATCGTGGGAGGGCGCTCGGGCGCCTATGAGGAGGAACTACAGCGCGCCCGCGACATCGCCATGCAGGAGCTGACGGCCCGCGCCGCAGCGCTCGGGGCGCACGCCGTTGTAGGTGTGGATCTGGATTACGAAGTGGTGGGCCAGGGCGGCTCCATGCTGATGGTCTCCGCGAGCGGAACGGCGGTAGCGCTGGAGTAACGCTCCGAGGCCCGTTGGGCTGGCTCGGGTAGAATGCTGTGCACTCCTGGTAGTTCGGAGGGACCCTGTGGCGGGCAACGCGAGCCTGTTCGACTGGCCCCACCGCCGTTACAACCCGCTGACGGGCGACTGGCTGCTGGTTTCACCGCATCGCACGCGCCGTCCATGGCAAGGTCAGACCGAGGCGGCCTCCGCCGAATCACGGCCGGCCTACGACCCTGGCTGCTATCTCTGCCCTGGCAACGAGCGCGCCGGCGGCGCCAGGAACCCGCCCTACGTGGGCACCTACGTATTCACCAACGATTTTCAAGCGGTTCTGCCCGAGGCGCCCGCGGAAGCGGCCATGCCGCGAAGCCATCTGCTTCGGGCGGGGCCCGTGCTGGGTACCTGCCGCGTCATCTGCTTCAGCGAAAGGCACGATTGGACGCTTCCTGATATGCCCGTGGAGGCCATCCGGGGAGTGGTGGACGTGTGGGCCGAGCAGGTGCGCGAGCTGGGCGCACGGTATCGTTGGGTGCAGGTGTTCGAGAATAAGGGCGCAATGATGGGCTGCTCGAATCCGCACCCGCATGGTCAGGTGTGGGCCACGGATACCCTGCCAAACGAGCCTCGGAAAGAGGATCTCCGGCAGCGGGAGTATCTGCTCGAGCATGGCGAGCCGCTCCTGCTGGCTTACTTAAGGGAGGAGCTGTACGCCGAGGAACGGTTGGTTGCTCACAACGACCACTGGGCGGCCCTGGTGCCTTTCTGGGGAGTCTGGCCGTTCGAGACCATGCTTGTGCCCTGCCGGCCGGTGGAGCGGCTGACGGATCTGACGGAAACGGAACGCGACGCCCTGGCAGCGATGCTGAAGGACCTTCTGAGCCGCTACGACAGGCTGTTCAACATCTCTTTTCCGTACACCATGGGGTGGCGCTCCCACGGGCGGTACAGGCACGGCGCCTCATTGGCAGCTGCATGCCCATATCTATCCGCCGCTGCTGCGCTCCGCCACGGTGCGCAAGTTTATGGTAGGGTACGAGATGCTCGCGGAGCCGCAGCGCGACATCACGCCCGAGCAGGCCGCCGAGCGCCTGCGTGCCGTGTAGTCCCGGGCTTAACACCCGCCGATTTAGCCGCGTCCGGCAGTCCGAATGTCCGCAGGAGTGGACAGGAGTATCTGCCTGATGTCTCGCCGACCAGACCTCACGTGAGCGGAGCATGATTCGCGGAACACTGCGCGCCGACCCGCGCACAAAGGACCTCGTCAAGCGCCTGCGCCCGGGCGATATCGCGCTCATTCAGCACCGCGACCTCGACGCGGTAGCCGCGCGCGCGCTGGTGGAGCGGCGCGTGGCCGCCGTGGTCAATGCCTCGCCCAGCATCTCCGGCCGCTACCCGAACCAGGGTCCCAGCGTGCTGCTGGAAGCCGAGGTGCCCCTGCTGGACGAGGTGGGCGAGGAGTTCTTCGCGGCCGCGCGAACACGGGAGGGAGCCGCCGCCGAGCTTGTGGGAGAGGAGCTGCGGCTGGATGGCGGCCTGGTGGGACGCGGGCATCTGATGGACCGTTCCCAGATCGCGCAGAGGCTGGAGGAGGCCAGAAAGAACCTGAGCCACGAGCTGGATGCCTTCGCCCGCAACACCCTGGAGTACCTAACCGAGGAGAAGGCCCTCCTGCTGGACCCGGTCGCGGTGCCCCCGCTGCGCACCAAGATTGCCGACCGGCATGCCCTGGTGGTGGTGCGGGGAGAAGGCTACAAAGAGGACTTGCGCACCATCGAGCCCTACCTGCGCGATGTACGGCCAGTGCTCATCGGGGTGGATGGCGGGGCCGATGCCCTGCTGGAGGTCGGCCTGCGGCCGGACATTATCGTGGGCGATATGGACAGCGTCTCCGATGAGGCCCTGCGCAGCGGGGCCGAGCTGGTTGTCCACGGCTATGTGCGGGGATCACGCGAGGCGCCGGGCCTCGAGCGACTGGAGAAGCTGGGCCTGAGCGGACACGTGTTTCACGCGCCCGGCACCAGTGAGGACGTCGCAATGCTTCTCGCGGATCAACTCGGCGCATCCCTCATCGTGGCTGTGGGCACGCACTTCTCCATGATAGACTTTCTGGAGAAGGGGCGCGGCGGAATGGCCAGCACGTTCCTGGTGCGGCTGCTCATCGGGGCCAAACTGGTGGATGCCAAGGGAACTGGGCGCCTGTGGACCAGCAAACGAGGCTCCAGGCTCTCGTTCAAGGAGGCGCTCATGCTCACACTCGCAGCGGCCTTTCCGCTCGCAGTCATCGTCTACTACTCGCCCGTGTTCCGATCGCTCATCAACACGCTTCGGCTCTCGTTCAGGTAATCCGCGCCATGGTGCCCAGCTTTCGCTATCATCTGCTCACCCTGGTGGCCGTGTTTCTGGCGCTTGGCCTCGGCATGGTCATCGGCATCGCCTACCTGCAAGGCCCAACGGTGGATAGCCTGACACGGCAGGTGCGGGAGCTCAACCTCCGCTTCACTACCGAAGTCGCCCCATTGAGGGAGGAGAACCGCTCGATGGCCGAGGGCATCGCCGCGCTGCGTCGCCAAGTCACCCAGGCGGTCGGGCTTTCGGGCAAGGCGGCCGTTGTGCGCACGGGCGACTACCCGGAGGCGGCGCGCGCCGTGCGCGAAGTATTGACCGAGGCCGGCCTCACCGTGCAGAACACCACGGTCGTGCCGCACGAGTTTCCGGTAAAGGCCAGGCTTGCCATGGATCGCATCGTTGCGAGACTCTCGGCAACCCGTCCCCAGCTTCAGCCGCGAACGGATCAAGTTATCAAGATCGTGGCAGAAAACGTGGCCCGTGGAGGAGCAAGCACGGAACTGGAGACCCTGCGCGACCTGGGCCTGGTCGAGACCGATGGCAGCTATGCGCAGAGCGTGGACTATGTGGTGATTGTAGGCGGAGCCGGCGCCGACTACGAGAATCGGTCCGCCACGGTGGACCTGCCGCTGATAGATGCGCTGAAGAGCCTGGGCGTGCGCGTGGCGTATGTGGAGCCCCGAGACGTTGGGCAATCCTCCCTGCGGGCCGTTGCGGATAGAGATATCGCCGTCATTCGCAGCGTGGATACCGACCTGGGACGCATCGGACTCGTGCTCGCCTTGCGCGAGGATCAGGGAGCGCGCGGACGCTCGCCCAATCGGGCGCAATTCGCCCCCGTATCCGCACGATTGCGATGATCTCGGCCGTGGTGCCTGCCTACAACGAGGAAGCCGCGATTGCGGCGACGGTTCGTGCCATCCAGGCCATTCCTGGCGTGGAGGAAGTCCTGGTAGCGGACGACGGCTCCAGAGACTGCACGGCCGAGTTGGCGCAACAGGCCGGCGCGAAGGCCATCCGCGTCGAGCGGAACCAGGGCAAGGGCGCGGCGCTCAACCGCGGATTGGC
>CAZGLN010000099.1:6046-6551 GCA_964526545.1 uncultured Chthonomonadales bacterium | reverse complement strand
ATATCCTGCTGCTGCTCGATGCCGACCTCGGCGAGTCCGCGCGGGAGGCGGCGCTCCTCCTGGGGCCGGTACTGCGCGGTGAGGCGGATATGGCCATCGCCACCTTTCCGAAGGGCGCGGGCAGCGGAGGAGGGTTCGGCTTCGTGGTTCGGCTTGCACGGAAGGGCATATACGAGCGTACGGGAATGTGGATGGATGCGCCGCTTAGCGGCCAGCGCGCCCTCCGCAGGGCCGTCCTGGAGAAGTGCGCGCCCCTTGCCGAAGGCTTCGGCGTGGAGGCAGCCCTGACCATAGATGCGCTCAAGGCAGGCTTCACCGTGGTGGAGGTGCCGACCAACATGCGCCATCGTATTACCGGTAGAGACCTGCGCGGCTTCGCGCACCGCTTTCGGCAGTATCTTGCGGTGGCGCGCGTGCTGCGCGCGCGGCCGGTGCCATGACTTACCTGCTGGTCTTCCTCGGCGGCCTGATTGCCGCGCGCTATGCCTGGTCGGTTTGGGAGAGA
>CAZGLN010000099.1:0-5984 GCA_964526545.1 uncultured Chthonomonadales bacterium | reverse complement strand
CACCTTCTCCTCTGCCTCGTTCCCGCCTATGCCGCTGCGTCCGTCCTTCTGCCCGAACTCCACCCCGAACTGCCCGCATACCTCACGCTTGTGCTGGGCTTCGGTCTGCTCGGACTGCTGGACGATGCCCGCGGCGACCGCAGCGCTTCCGGCCTTGGTGGGCATCTGCGCGCCCTGCTGATGAGGCGCCAGATTACCACTGGTCTCGCAAAGGCCGTCCTGGGTCTTCTGCTCTGCTGGTATGTGGCGCGCTGGATGCTCGGCCTGCCGCGCCTGGACGCCCTGGCCGCCTCGCTCACAATCGCCCTCTCGGCCAACACCCTCAAGCTCCTCGACGTGTGGCCGGGCCGAGCCGGCGCCTTTGCCTTTGTGTGCGCCGGCCTCATCTCCCTGTTAGCGTGGACGAACCACGCGCAGACGGTCTCCGGCCCCCTGCTCACCGCGCTCTGGGCGCTGGTGCCGCTCTACCTGGCGGATAGGCGCGGCGAGGCGATGATGGGCGATGCCGGCTCCAACCTCCTCGGGGCCCTGGTGGGTCTCGCATGGGTCCTCTGGCGGCCCTGGCCCAGCAGTCTCTGGTGCGCCGTCGCGGGGCTTGCCCTCCTACACGCCGTCGCGGAGCGCTGGTCTCTCACCGCCCTCATCGAGCGCGTGCCTTCGCTGCGTGCCCTGGACCGCCTGACCGGCGTTCGCTAAAACGCGGGCAGCGTCTCCTCTGGTTTGGTAACCCGCCATTACTCAGATTGTCCGTCTGCATCTGCATTTTCATACATCTTGGCACAATATATGCATTCAAATAGAGTGAACCATGCCATGCGCGCTGGCGGATGTGCCGGCGACACAGTGGCTCTACGTACCGTTTGTAAGATGTCACTGGGTCGGCCGTCCCGCACGGTATGGGTCAGGCGGTGCGCCCTCGTGGCGCTTCGACCTGCAAAACTCAACAAGGAGCAGAGCAATGTCCTTCTGGCGGACCTGCCGGACTCTGCTGGCAGCCACGCTGCTTGCAGCCGTTATGCACGGCTCGGCGGTTGCGCAGGGCGTCGCCTATCTGCAGAATCACAACCCCTGGTACAACACCGCCAACCAGTCCGAGCTGGACACCGTTTTCGGCGCGGGCAACTGGAACCAGTTCACGTATGCCGTAGATCCCTCGGACCTCTTCAGCAACCACTGTTTCGTGATGATGGAGGGGGGCGAGAATAACGATGGGTACCTGGCGCAGTTCTTGGCGGCAAATCAGGCAGCCATCACCTCCTGGATCATGGGCGGCGGCAGCCTCTATGTGCATGTGGCGGGATGGTATGTGAGTCCCGACTTCACGTTCCTTGGAGCGACCTACGTCCACAACAGCTATGATGGTGCTGGCTACTCTGGATCCACAGCGAACCCACTGCACCCAGTCGTGAATGGGCCCTACACACCGACAGGTGCTGCGTGGACGGGCAACTTATTCGCCCACGCTTACTTCTCTAATCTCTCGGGCTACAGCACAATCATCGTGGATGGTGCGTCCCGTCCCGTCGTGATCGAGAAGTCTCTCGGTGCGGGCTACGTTATCTTGAGCGGCACGACCACCTCTTACTGGCACAGCCCGAACGCCCAGGCGAGCAACCTGGCGAAGAACATCCTGGCCTACGGCGCATCCAAGGCGAACTGCGTGCCGGAACCCGGTCCCATCGCGCTTCTCATCGGCGGTGCCCTCACGGCGACGGCCTGTTTGCGGCGGAGGCGCGCACGCTGAGTCAGTCGCTTGTCGCCTCGCCTTCACCAGAGCCCCCTCCGTAGGCCAGCGCGGATGGGGGCTCTGGCTTTTGTCGGCACCCGTGCTCGCCACCGCATCCGTGCGCAAGGATGCTTCGCTCTGCCTGCCTGAGCCGCACTGGCTGCGAGAACGTGCAGGAGAGCGCCTGCTTCGCCGTGAATAGGCCGGCAGCCAAAGCCTTGTGCCGATGAAGACCTCCCGAACACGCCCCGCCCCCCGACTCCTGCTAGCCTCCGCCTCGCCCCGCCGCGCGGAGCTGCTGGCCCTGCTCGGCCTGCCATTTGAGGTTCGCATCAGCCAGGTGCCCGAGGAGCCGGAGGACGTAGTGATGGGCCGCCGCCTCGATCAACTCGAACCGGAGGATCTGGCCGCGACGCTCGCCGAGGCAAAGGCCCGCGACGTGCTGGAGCGATACGGCTCGCCCGGGTGCCTGGCGCTGGGAGCGGATACGATTGTGGTGAAGCGCGAGCCCGGCCGCTGGCGCATCCTGGCGAAGCCGCGCGATGCCGATGACGCCCGCGCGATGCTGCGCCTTCTGAGCGGCGCGGAGCACGATGTGATGACCGGCGTCTCGCTGGCCCGGGCAATCCCGCGGGATCCGGCAGTCGAGGCCGATACACGTGTGGTGCGCACAAAGGTCCGCTTCCGGGCGCTCACGGATGAGATGATTGATGCCTACGTATCCACCGGCGACCCGATGGATAAGGCCGGAGCCTACGGCATCCAGAGCGGAGCCGCGCCCTTCGTTGAATCGCTCGAGGGCGACTACTTCAACGTGGTGGGACTGCCGGTGCATACGGTAGCGCTCATGCTGGAGCGGGCCGGGGTGCGCTGGTGGGAGTGCGCAGCCGCGGGCGCATAGGCCGCGATTGGAGGAGGAAGCCCGCCCGAATTGGCAGCGCAGGGAACCCGCGCTCGGCGCGCATGCTAGAATCGGATTGACCGATTATTTCAGCGAGACGATCCCTGGAGGTCTCCATGCCCCTTTACGAGTTCCGCTGTTCGGAGTGCAGGCACGTCTTTGAGGCGCTCTGCCGCGACACGCGCGCCGAGGGGGTCTTCTGTCCGGCATGCGGAGCGGAGAAGCCTGCTCGCCTGCTCTCCACTTTCGCTGTAAGCCGCCAGCTTACGCCCTGCGGCACTCCGCGCGCCGAGGCGGCCAGCCACTGCGGGTTCAGCGCCGCTTCGGGAGGCTGCGAGCGCTGCGCGCACTGATGTCTCGGGCCCGCTAGCTCCATGCAGCACACCTACTACGAGGTGCTGGGACTCAAGCCCACCGCTTCCCAGGAAGACATCAAGAAGCGGTACCGCGAGCTCGCCCGGCGCTTTCACCCAGACGTTGCGCAGACGGGCAGCGCCGCGCGGTTCAAGGCCATCCAGGAAGCCTACAACACCCTGAGCGATCCGCAGGCGCGCGCCACCTACGATGCCACGCTCAAGGCGCGCACAACCACGGAAGCCAGACCGACTGCCTCCGGCGCTCCTCCTCCGCCCCGAGGCGCTCCGCCCTCCGCCGATATCATCGCGGGCAAGTACCGCATCATTCGCGAGATTGCGCGCTCCAACGATGTGGTCTATGAGGCCACGGACATCGTGATGGGCAGGCGCTGCGCCGTTAAGGAATTGGTGCTGCCAGCCAACCTGGTTGGCTCGGCCCGCCGCGAGCGCATTGACCGGTTCAACCGCGAGGCCCGCGCCGCCGGCAAGCTCTCCCACCCGAATATCGTAACCATCTTCTCCTATGGCGAGGACGAGGGCCGCTACTACATCGCCATGGAGTATTTGGAGGGCGGTACCCTCCGCGACGCCCTACAGCAGCGCGGCGCGCTGCCGGTGGATGAAGCCATCAGCATCGCCAGCCAAGTGCTGCAGGCCCTTGCCCATGCGCACCTGCACAACGTCATCCATCGCGACGTCAAGCCGGACAACATCCATCTGCTGCCTGGCGGTCTGGTGAAACTCACCGATTTCGGCATCGCGCGCCTCACGGAGGAGGCCTCGCTCACGGGAGAGGGACAGGTCTTCGGCACTCCCAGCTTCATGTCGCCGGAGCAGATAGAGGGCAAGTCCGTAGACCATCGCACCGATCTCTTCTCGCTCGGCGTGGTGCTCTACGAGATGCTGATGGGTCGGAAACCCTTCATCGGCGACAGCGTGGTGAGCATCACCTACAGCATCATGCACCACGACCCGCCGCCGATGGCGGGAGTGCCCTTCGCCGTGGCGGAGGTGGTGCAGCGCGCCCTCATGAAGGATCCGCGCGCCCGCTACTCCACTGCGGACGAGATGCGCCTCGCACTGCTGCGCGCGGATACTACGCCGCCCATCTTCCTCTCGCAGCCGATGGGAGCCGCTGCCGGCGGCATGTCCCCGGGCACAAGTTACGGCATGCCTACCCAGTTCGGCACGCCGGCACCGCCCGCGCCCGCAGTGCCAACCTCCGGCTCGGCTGCGCCGTCGTATCCGCCGCCCACGCAGTATGGAGGTCCGCCTCCCACGCCGCAGCAGAATGTGCCGCAGCCCTTCGTAACGTGGGGTCCGCCCGGGACACCCGGCGCGCCGCCGCCTCCCACATTCGGCAGGCCCCGCCCCGCCCCGACGCTAAGCCCCGCCGCCAAGACATTCCTGGCCGTTCTGCTGGCCAGTTTCGTCATTGCGGGCGCGCTGGTGGGCGCCGTGCTGCTCTTCCTCCGGGCCTATGAGGAGCAGCAGAAGCGCGCGGCACAGAGTCAGGTAGCCCAGGTGATCAACCTCGGCAACATCGCCTATCAGCAGGGCGATTTCGAGCGCGCCGCCGAGATCTTCGAGCAGGCGCTCAAGATGAGCCCGAACAGTATGGAAGGCCGCATGGCGCGTACCAATCTGGCTACAACCCGCAACCGGATGGGTGTGCGCGCCTACGAACGGGGCGATCTGGCCGCCGCGGAGCGCAACTTTGCCGCTGTAGACGATCGCTACGCCAACCCGTCGGATGTAACCTCCGAGGCGGATCGGCGCGAGCTGGAGAACGCCCGCTACAATCTGGGCAAGGTGTATGACCGCCTCGGCGACACACAGGGAGCCATGCGCGCCTGGCAGCGGGCGCGCGAGGGCGGCCGGGTGGGCGGAGTGGATCCTGCCGCCCCGGGATCGGTAAGCGAGCTGGAGAAGGCGCGCGCACGCGCGGCCGCCGCGCTGGCCGAGGGCAGCCGACTCTATCAGTCCGGCGCAATTGACGAGGCGCGAAAGCGCTGGCAAGAGGCCGCCATGGCCGCGCCAGGCACACCGGAGAGCACCGAGGCGCAGCGCTGGCTGGACGAGACAGCCTCCCGGCTGCAATACTAGGCATGGAAGGGAGCCGTAGATGCATCCCTCGCAACAGGATCTGCCGGCTACACTCGAGGAAGTGCATGCGCTCGAGGCCCGGGCCGACCGGGACGCCGCGCGCCGACTGAGAGACCTTGCGGCCGGACCGGATAAGGCGGTTGCCAAGGCCGCCCGCACCGCCCTCTATCGCCTGCGGCTAAAGGGGATTCAGCCGGACGCGGATCAGCAAGCCGCCCACAAGCAGACTCCGGCGCACCATTCGCCGCCTGTCATCCGCGCGTGGATTACGCACCCCTATGCCAGCGGCCGTGTCTTCTTCCTCTTCCTGCGTGAGGGCAGGATTGGCGAAGCCTCGTTCTCCGTGGGCGTCCAGGGCAACCTCTTCGGAACCGCGCCCGAGATCGCCATCAGCCGCGTGCGCCCCCGCGCTCTGCTAACCGATATTGCTAGGATGGCCGAGAGAGGCCAACCCCTTATCGCCGAGGTAGAGCCGGACATCGGGCGGTACCTCGCTCACGACCTGATGCGCCTCGCGGAGGAGCGCACCGGCCTCATTCCGAAGGGCTGGGCCGAAGCGTGCGAGGTCCTCGGCCACGTGCATAAACGCTACGAGAAGCACCCGCTCTACAGCACACTGGACGAGGAGACACTTCGCAGCGACCTGAGCATCGGCCGCAATGCTGCCGCGCTCTTCGAGCTGCCGTCGGTCAGCCGTTGGGTCTTGCCTCCCCAGCAGTTGCAGCCCTGGGTCGAACGGTACGTGGAAGCGGGAACATCGCGGCTTGCCCTCAATCCCAGCCAGATCGTTGCGCAGCAAGAGCGCGTGCTGGAGCAGGCCATAGACGCTTTGGCGCCGCCGGAGACGCGCCCAGGATATCACCGCATCCTGGAGACCGCCGCGCTGGTCCAGCTT
>CAZGLN010000098.1:284-12959 GCA_964526545.1 uncultured Chthonomonadales bacterium | reverse complement strand
CAGGCGGTCCGCAACTGCCAGAAGCCGTCCCAGCGGTGAGGCCGGAAGGGAATCGACGGCCGTTCGGGGCTGGTAGTGCTCCGCGATGGCGTCCGCGATCTCTCGCGGCTCGCCGTGAAGCAGCGCATATTCGCGGCCGATGGTGCCCTGGAGCGCGGGAAGCTCGACGACCACGCGGCTTACGAGGTCGGCCTTGCAGAGGGACGCGGCGCGGCATGCCTGCGCTTCCACGGCCGCCAACCCGCTCGACCGCGCCAGCGCGGCCGCCAGATGCATCAGCCTCTCCCGCTTGTGCTGCATGGTGCCGAGCTTATCTTGGAACGTGAGGCGGTGAAGCTCGGCGGCCATGGTCTCGAGCGGTATCTGCTTGTCCTGGGAGTAGAAGTGGGCGGCATCCGCAAAACGCGCAGTCAGGACGCGTTCGTTGCCTTCGCGCACGACCTCCAGGCCATGGTCGCCGCCGTTGCGGATAGCGACAAAGCGCGGCAGCAGCCGGCCCTCCGAATCCTGCACGGGGAAGAAGCGCTGGTGCTTCTTCATGGCCATAACAAGCACTGGACGGGGTAGCTCAAGGTACTGCGAATCGAACTGACCCAGAACCGCGGTCGGCCACTCCACCAGCCAGACATTCTCCTCCAGCAGGTCCTCGTCCCAGGGTATGGATCCGCCGGCCGCCTGGGCGAGCGCATCGGCCTGCCGGCGAATCTCGGCGGCCCGCTCGGCCGGATCGGTCATCACATGCGCCGAGCGCATCGCCGCAGGGTAGTCGGCAACGGAGGCGATGGCGAGGGAGCCGGGGGAGAGGTAGCGATGGCCACGCGATTCGCGGCCGCTGTGCACCCCGGCGAACTCCATCGGCACCACTCTCTCATCCAGAAGGCAGAGTATCCAGCGGACGGGGCGGACGAAGCGGACCTTGCACTCGCCCCATCGCATGGTTTTCGGGAAAGAGAGGGAACGGAGCGCCTCCGTTAGGACTTCGGGAACGACCTCTTCCCCCGGGCGGCCGGCTTCCAGCACACGCGCCACCACGTATTCGCCTTGCGGCGTGCTGACGACCTGCAGATCCTCCACGCTTACGCCCTGCTTGCGGGCGAAGCCAATGGCGGCGCCCGTAGGGTTGCCCGCCGAATCGAAGGCGATGGACTTGGCGGGGCCGCGCGCTTCGCGGGGTTGGTCCGGCTGCCGAGCCGGAAGGTCCCGCACGTGGGCGACGAGACGGCGCGGCGTGCCCTCCACGAGCACGGCAGAAGGGGCCAATCGCGCCTGTGCAAAACCAGCTAAGAGGCGCTCTTGAAGTTGGCGCAGGGCAGGCGCCACGGCATTGGCGGGCATCTCTTCGGTGCCCAATTCGAATAGCAGGGTTGGCATTTGGCTCCCGTGGTAGGCCGGCAGATGGCGGCGGAGCTGGACGCCCGAGCCGCGGGCAGCCACAAGTATACCAAAGCGCGCTTGCCGTTGGCGCTGACGCCGGCGGTGCTTGCGGCCAGCCAGGCCGGTTACGACCCCTCCTGTGTCCTGGAGTTCACAGTTCGGCCAGGAAGTCGAAGATCAGGTCGGATGAGCCCGGCATGCCTTCGTGGCCATAGTCCGGATAGAGCACAATCTGCTTTTGGGACGTTATCTTGTTGTAGGCGGCGAACTGCGTGGAGGGCGGGCAGACCGTATCCATGAGGCCGGTCTGCAGAAGCACTTCGGCACGGATGCGCGGCGCCAGAAACTGCACGTCTATGTAGCCCAATTGTTCGAATATCTGGTCGCGACGCGCATGGGTGGGGTCAAACTGCCTCAGATAGGTTCGGATCTCCTCATAGGCGGCGACCGCGAGGTCCATCTCCCACACGCGCAAGTAGTCACAGAGGAACGGATAAACCGGCGCGGCCTTCCGTATGCGCGGCTCGAGGGCTGCGCATGCCAGCGTGAGGCCGCCGCCTTGCGAGCCGCCCGTTGCCGCCACGCGGTCCGGATCCACCTCCGGCATCGCCATTACGATGGATGCGAGCTGGGCGCAGTCCAGGAATATCTGGCGAAACAGCAGCTTCTCGGGTGAGTCGTCCAGACCGCGGATAATGTGTCCGCGGTATGTGGGGCCCTTCGTTCCGCCCACGTCCTCGGAGAGCCCGCCCTGTCCGCGGCAATCCAGCGCGGCTACCGAGTAGCCCTGGGAGACGAGGCTTAGCTTGTCGTTCCAGTCCCCGCTGCTGCCTGTATAGCCGTGGAACAGCAGAACGGCGGGATGCGGCGCGTGCGTGTCGCGCGGGCGCAGGTATTTCGCATGGATGCGAGCGCCCCCCACGCCGGTGAAGTAGAGATCGAAGCACTCGGCAAGGCGCGACTTCAGCGGCGCGGGCCGGAGCTCAACCGCGGGATCCACAGCACGCATCTCGGCGAGGGCTGCTTCCCAGTAGGAGTCGAAGTCGCGAGGCCTGGGGTTGCGTCCCTGGTACGTCCACAGCTCTTCCAACGGCATCTCGAAGACGGGCATTCGGAACCCTCCGGAAAGGTGGATAGCGGCGCGCAAGCGGCAGCGAAGCGTGGATTCCGCGTCCGACGCCCGGATGCCTGCCTGCACCGGTTGACCCGTCCGCCATCGCCCGCCATAATAGGCACGGCGTATCCATGGAGCGGCACATGGCGAATGCATCGGTGCGGGCGACGCTTCGCATCCCTTCCGAACAGGTCCGGGAGCCCATCTTCTACCGGCTGATCTCCACCTACGGCCTTGTGCCGAACATCTACTCCGCCAACATAGATATCCACGCCGGAGGCACCCTGGTGCTGGACATCTCGGGCGACCCGGCACGGCTCCGCGAGGCATTGGCCTGGCTGCGCGCCAACGGCGTCGCGGTAGAACTGGATGGCGAAGAGCAGGGCACACCCTGATGGCGGACGCACGTGAGATTGCGCTGCTGGCTGTTCAGCGTGCGCATGCAGACCTGGAACGAAACGCGCGCGCCGTGCCGGCTCATCTGCATCATTGGCTGCCCGGAGGGCATGCGCGAACTCTCGTGCAGGTCGTAGCGCATTGCGGCGTGTGGAACCAGTTCCTGGCCGCCGTCATCGGCCGGCTGCCCTTGCCCTATCGAACAAAGGACGAGGAAGACGCGGCGATTGCCTCGTGCGAGACTCTGGAGGCCGCGCTCGCTCTGCTCGACAGAGGCACTGCCGCCGTGCAAGAATCCATCCGCGGCGTGGACGATGCGTTCCTGGAATCAACGGTCACGATGCCCTGGGGCGAGCGCCTGCCCGCGGCCATCGGCTTGCTGCTGCCAGCGCAGCACATGCATTACCACGATGGTCAGATCAGCCTGATGCAGCTGCTGACGGGCGACGATGACTATCACTGAAGGCGTCGGCTGAAATAGATCCCGATGACTGCGTGGGCGGAATAAGCCTTCGTGCCTGGTCTCCGGCGGCATCGGCGCCGAGATGAGAGAGAGCATGACGGAGCACAGAGAAGGTCGGGAATTTACGGTTGAGCAGTTGGCCGACGCCTTTCGGGCGTGCTTCGGCCGTGAGATGGAGTTTGCGGTCCGTGCTCCCGGACGCGTGAACCTCATTGGCGAGCACACGGATTACAACGACGGATTTGTCTTCCCCGCCGCCTTGCAGCTGGATGTGCGCATTGCCGGGGCGAGGCGAACAGATGGTATCGTGCGGCTGCACGCGGAAGCCTTCCAGCAGCAGACGGAGTTCTCGCTCAATTCTATCGGTAAGGACAAGGTCGCACCCTGGAGCAACTACTGCCGCGGGGTTGCGCTCCAGCTTCTGCAGAGGGGCCATCCCCTTACGGGCTTGGACGCGTTCGTGGTGGGAACCGTGCCTCGGGCGAGCGGCCTCTCCTCCTCCGCCGCCATCGAGATGGCCAGCTGTCTGGCCTTCGAGGTCGCGGCGGGTCTGGAGCTGCCTCCCATCGAACGCGCGCAGCTCTGCCAGGCCGCCGAACGTGAGTTCGTCGGGATGAACTGCGGCATTATGGATCAGATGATATCGGCCCTGGGGCAGGCCAATCACGCCATTCTTATTGACACGCGGCATCTGCAAGACTACCGACCGATTCCCTTGCCGGATAGTGGTCTGGCAATTCTCATCTCGGACACGCGGGTACCGCGCCAACTGGTGAAGTCAGCTTATAACGAGCGGCGGGCGGAGTGCGAGGCAGCCGTCGAGGAGCTGCGCAAGGTGCTGCCGGCAGTGGAGGCACTGCGCGATGTGGGACCCGAGGATCTCGCGCGGCACCAGGGCCTTCTCAACCCCGTCCTTCTGAAGAGGGCGCGGCATGTGGTGCACGAGAACGATCGCACCTTGCGGGGAGTGAACGCGCTGATAGCGGGCGACGTGGAGACCTTCGGGCGCCTGATGAATGAGTCGCACGATTCGCTGCGCGATGATTACGAGGTGAGCTGCACGGAGCTCGATGTGCTGGTGGAGAGTGCGCGCTCCGTGGAAGGTGTCTACGGATCTCGGATGACCGGCGCGGGGTTCGGAGGATGTACGGTCAGCCTGGTGCGTTCGAGCGCCTCTAGCAGCTTCCTCTCGGTCGTTGGGGCGGACTACCGACGACGCTTCGGCAAGGACCCAGACTTCTACGTGTGCCGGGCCGCCGATGGCGCCGGACGTCTCGTGTAGTCTTGGCCAGCACAGGCATCCTGTCAATCTATCGAAAGCCGCCTTGGATCTCGCGCCGATCTCGTGGCTGGTCGCCGGCCTCTACTTGGTGAGTTCGGCGCTCGCGCTGTGTTGCGCGCTCCGTGCCCGCCGGCATCTGTTCGCCTGCTTGTCGCTGGGAGGCATCAGCTTGGTGCTGGCGGCCGATGAGGTCTGGAATCTTCATCGCATATTGAGCGCCGCGGTGCGGGCCGCAACGCCGTTTAGCGCCTCGGTGCGCCTGCTTTTATGGCTCGGCCTGGGAGCGGTCGCGGTGCTCGCGGCAGCCAGAATCGTCCGGCCCCTTGCTGCCTCCGCGGGCGCGTGGGCGAAAATGCTGCTCACGCTCTGGTTGGCTGCGCTGCTGCTCCTGTTGTGGGCTCGCTCGGCCGATATCGCGATGGCGCGTGCGGGGATTCGGCTTCGGACGGGAAACCTTGGCGCGGCGGCGAAGATGGTTGCGGCGCTCTCGCTTGCCGGTGCGCTCACATTCTGCTTCCGCAGCCGCTTGGAGAGGGAGGAGGTTGAAACATGAAGCTGGGACGGTATGCCACGGCGGAAGGGCCACGCGTTGTCGCGGTGCTGGATGACCAGGTGCTGGACCTTGAGCGGGCGTGCCCTGAGCTTGCATCGGGAGGCTCCATGCGGAGTCTGCTTGCGGCCGGGAAAGAGGCGCTGGACGCGGCGAGGCAAGCGGCAGCTACCCCGGATCCCCGTTGGCTGCTCCCGCTGGAGGCTGATCGCCTCCTTGCGCCCATTCGTGATCCGCAGAAGATTGTGTGCGTCGGCCAGAATTATCGCGACCACTGCGAGGAGCAGGGTCAACCATTGCCGGATCGCGCCATCCTATTTGCCAAGTTTGCCAGCGCGATACAGGACCCTGGCAAGCCCATTGAGCTGCCCCCGTTGAGCAGTCAGGTGGATTACGAGGCGGAACTGGCCTTTGTGATTGGTCGAAGGGCGAGGCGCGTAAGTGAGGAAGAGGCGTCACGATATGTAGCCGGCTATATGTGTCTAAATGACGTGAGCGCGCGTGATATACAGTTTGCCGATAAGCAGTGGGTGCGCGGAAAGACATTCGACACATTCGCTCCCATCGGCCCATGGATAGTAACCGCAGATGAGATTGCTGATCCACACACGCTGCCTATTCAGCTCACGCTGAATGGCACAGTGATGCAGCGTTCAAATACGTGCAATCTGATCTTCGGGGTGTACTATCTCGTGAGTTACATATCGCAGGTAGCCACGCTTGAGCCGGGTGATATTGTTACCACGGGTACGCCGGGAGGAGTGGGGGTGTTTCGCAATCCCCAGGTCTTCTTGAAGCCAGGCGACGAAGTCTGCGTGGAGATTGAGGGCATTGGAAGACTCGTTAATCCCGTTGTTGCCTCGTAGGAGTGGTCATTGTTCAGTGCCGGGCATGACACATCGCTCTCTGCTAAGTGGCTTGACCAGAATGCGATTGATTAGTGGAGGGACTGTGCCTCGCTCGGGTGTGCACCGCATCGCGTGGTCAAATCTGCCAGCGGTCGATGGCCTTACAACGCGGAAGAGGAACCACGGTCCCTTGACGAATAACGGCCGACCGAAGTACTATCCGTCCGGCGGCCGTGGCGGCCGCAACGCATTCCCCCACCGAGACTCTTCACACCAACACATGAAGGTGCGCATCCATGGAATCTGACTCGTACGCATTTCTGAAGAAGCTTGTGGACACGCCCGGTCCTTCCGGATATGAGCAGGCGGTGCAGCGCGTGTACCGCGAGTATGTGGCGCCATTCGCGGACAGCGTTTCAACGGACGTCCTGGGCAACGTGATGGCCGTTCGGAATCCGGCAGGCTCTCCCAGGATCATGCTCGCCGGTCACGCGGACGAGATCGGTTTCCAGGTGAGATTCATCAACGAGGAGGGGATGCTCTACTTCGGCAGCATCGGCGGCCACGATCCAGTAGTCACGGTGGGGCAGCGGGTCTATGTGCACACGGCCTCCGGACCCGTGCTGGGTGTCATTGGGCGCATGGCTGTGCACCTGCTGGAGTCAGAGGCGCGCTCCAAGGTGCCGAAACTGGATGATCTCTGGATAGATATCGGCGCCAAGGATAAGAAGGAAGCGTCGGACCTGGTGGCCATCGGCGATTGCGTTACGTACGCGCAGGACTTGCAGCGACTGCAGGGCGATGTGTGCACTGCCCGCAGCTTCGACAACAAGATGGGGGTCTTTGTGGTGGCCGAGGCCCTGCGCCTGCTCAAGGATAAGCCGCTTTCGGCTTGCGTGATCGGCGTCTCTACGGTGCAGGAGGAGGTGGGCTTGCGCGGCGCCCGCACAAGCGCATACGGTACGGAAGCCACCGTCGGTCTTGCGACGGACGTTGGGCATGCCATGGACTTTCCGGGCGCCGATAAGAAGCGTGTGGGCGATGTACGGCTCGGCGGCGGTCCCATCATCACGCGTGGAGCCAACATCAATCCCAAAGTGTGTGAATTGCTGGTTCAGGTTGCCAAGGATCAGGAGATCCCCTTCCAGCTCGAAGCAACGCCCGGAGGCACCGGCACGGATGCCAACGTAATGCAGCTGAGCCGCGCGGGCATGGCGACGGGCCTTATTGGCGTGCCGCTGCGCTACATGCACACGCCCAATGAAGTCATGCATCTGCAGGACATAGAGAACGCGGCGCGCCTGATGGCGGGCTTCTGCGAGCGCGTAACGTCGGAACTGGACTTCACACCGGTATAGCGCGCCTCGCAGCGGCCTGCCGCGCGGAGGCAGCCCATGCCCGAACCCTTTGGAATCCCCTCCACCTCCGGCGGCGGGTCCCGCGGACCGGTTGATCCGCTTGGCCGCGTTCTCTTAGTACGGCTTGCGGCGGTTGTGGGCGTGTTTCTGCTGCTGGCGTTCCTCCTCACGCAGGTGGTGCCAGTTCGACTGCCCGGCGGCGACGTGCCGGCCGTGGCGTTTCTTGCGCCTCTCTTTGTCATCGCCGTGCTGGCGGTCATTATCGCGACGGCCGCGGGAGCCGGCATGGAGTGGCGCTCCAATGCCTTGCCGAACATAGACCGATGGCGGCGCACGGCAGTGAATCCGGAGAGCTTGAACCTGGCCGCGCTCATGACTCAGGTCCGCACGGAACCGGGGGGCATGATGTCGGTGCGCATTCGGCCAGAAGCCGGACCAGCGGTGAATATGGCGTTCCTCGGCTGCTTTAGCCTCTTCTGGAACGGGATCGTCTCGGTCTTCATTGCCGTCCTCGTGTACCAGTGGTTCGAAGGGGAGTTCCAGTTGTTCATGGCACTGTTTCTTATCCCCTTTGTGCTCATCGGCATTGCATTGTTCATCGGGTTTCTAAGCAAGCTGCTCATCTGGCTTCGCGTCCCGGAGACCGTGCTCGAGATGGAGAGGGAACCTCTCTGTCCAGGAGAGCACGCGCGCATCCATCTAGTCCAGGGTGGTCAGTTCTCCTTGAACACCCTGACCGTGGACCTCCGGTGTATTGAGAAGATCACCTACACGCGCGGGACGGATACGTACACGGAAACCCACGACGTCTACACGGAGCGACTGCTCGATACGGGACCCATCGCGCTGAACGCGGCGCTGAGACTGGAGCAGCCGCTGGAGTTCCGTATCCCCGCGGAAGGTCCGGTGAGCTTCCGCGCACCGCATAATGAGCTCGTGTGGAGGCTCGAAGTGGCTCTGGACGTGAGCCGGTGGCCGAACGCCAGGTACACGTACCCGTTTCGGGTGACACCTGCCTCCGTGAGGGCACGACTGTGAGTGAGCCCTGGACACTGATTGAGCTGGATCAGGACCGGGTGGCTCCGTTCGGCGCGGTCTCGGGCAGGGTACGGGCGCTTGATGTGGACCCCGCCGCGATCCGTGCCGGTGAAATCCTGGTGCTCTGGTATACGGAAGGCAAGGGAGACATGGACTCGCAGGTGGTACACCGCGAGCCGATGGACGTGCGGGCAGGCATTGAACAGACCTTTCGCGCCCAACTGCCCGGCCTGCCCATCTCCTACTTGGGACACCTTCTGAAGATACATTGGGTGGTCCGCGTGCGTCTCGATATGCATCGCGGTAGAGATATAGTCACCGACAAGGAGTTTGAGATGGCGGCTTCGCTGGATTCAGGGAGCGACTAACCAGCAGCCGCGGGAGCAGACCATGGAATACAGACCGCTTGGACGCACGGGCGCGCAGGTGAGCGCACTCTGTCTGGGATGCATGAACTTTGGATGGGGAACCGAGGAGGCGGAATCGATTCAGATTATCCACCGTGCAATGGATGAGGGCATCAACTTCCTGGATACGGCCAACGTCTACGCGCGCGGCGTGAGTGAGGAGATCACCGGCAAGGCGCTGAAGGCCGACGGACGCCGTGACAGAGTGTTTCTTGCCACCAAGGTACACGGCAAGATGGACGACGCCGATCCGAATGCCTACGGCAATCATCGGTACCACATTATCGCGCAGTGCGAGCAATCGCTGCGCAGACTGCAGACCGACCGCATTGACCTCTACCAGATCCACCGACCGCAGCCCTCCGTGCCGATTGACGAGACACTGCGCGCCCTCGACGATCTCATCCGCGCGGGCAAGGTGCGCTACATCGGCACCAGCACCTACGCCGCATGGCAGCTTGTGGAGGCGCTCTGGTGCGCGAAGGAATTGGGACTGAACCGATTCGTCTGCGAGCAGCCGCCCTACAATCTGCTGGACCGGCGGATTGAGCGCGAACTGCTGCCCTATTGCCGCACGTACGGCGTGGGGGTTATTCCCTGGTCGCCGCTCGCGGGCGGGCTGCTTACCGGCAAATACCTGGCGGAGACGCGTCCGGCCGGATCGCGCTACGAGAAGGGACCGGCGCCCTTCGGGCGCGACAATCCTCGCGCCATGGAGACCGTCGGCCGCTTCGTGGAGTTCTGCAACGCGCGCGGTCTTGTGCCTTCACAGGCGGCGCTTGCCTGGGTGCTGCGCCAACCAGGAGTTACCAGTCCGATCATTGGTCCGCGGACTCTCACCCAGTTGGAAGACAACCTGGCCGCCTGCGCCGTAACGCTAACAGAGCAGGACTGCGCCGAGCTCGACAAGATCGTGGAGCCTGGATCGCATGTAAGCAACTACTACCAGGCCGAGTGGGGACCCAACGCGCGCTGGATGTAGACGGAGGCCGTACGGGTCCATCTCCGCCGCTTCGGCGATCGGGCCGCCGGTGGCCCGTTTCGGCCATAATACTAGCAACCCAAGCAGACAACTCGGTGGCCGAGAGCGTTCTCGGCCACTTTGCTCCAAGGAAGCGCCATACATGGAAGATTTGACTCCCCGGCAGATAGTGGAGGAGCTGAACAAGCACATCGTCGGTCAGGATGAGGCGAAGCGCGCGGTGGCGATAGCCCTTCGGAACCGTTACCGCCGCCGCCTGCTTCCGGAGGAGCTCCGCGACGAGGTTATTCCCAAGAACATCCTGATGATCGGGCCGACCGGCGTGGGCAAGACCGAGATTGCCCGCCGCCTAGCGCATCTGGCCGCCGCTCCCTTCATCAAGGTGGAGGCGACCAAGTTCACGGAAGTCGGCTACGTGGGACGCGATGTGGACTCCATGGTGCGCGACCTGGTTCAGGTGGCCGTGCGCATGGTGGAAAAGGAGCGCATGGAGCAGGTGATCTCCGTTGCGCGAGAGCGGGCCGTGGAGCGCATAGTGGACCTGATGGACCCGAATCTTCGCCCGCGCAAACGGAAGTCCGAGGACCGCGACAGCGCGGAGATGTTCCGGCAGGCGTTCAGCCAGTTCTTCCCAGGCATCGCCACCATGTCCACCACTCCGCGAGAAACTGCTTCTTCCGACGAAGAGGACGATCGGCAGACGGAGCGAGTCGAGCGAGTGCGCGCTCAGCGTATCCGCCAGGTAGCCGAAGGGCTTCTCGACGATGAGGAGGTCGAGATTGAGGTGGAGCAGAGCCACACTCCGTTCCTCCAGGTCTTCTCGCCCCAGGGCATCGAAGAGATGGGAATGGGGGATCTGCAGGGCGCTCTGGGCAGCATGATGAGCCGCAACAAGAAGAAGCGGCGCGTGACGGTGCGCGAGGCGAGGGAGATTCTGACGCAGGAGGAGGCCCGCGGCCTGGTGGATCAGGACGCGGTGATTCGGGAGGCCATCGAACGCACCGAGCAGACCGGCATCATCTTCGTGGATGAGATGGACAAGATCGCCGGGCGCGAGAGCGGGCATGGTCCGGATGTCTCGCGCGAGGGCGTGCAGCGCGACCTGCTGCCCATCGTCGAGGGCTCGACCGTGGCCACCAAATACGGCCCCGTGCGCACCAACCACATCCTCTTCATTGCTGCCGGCGCCTTCCACGTCTCCAAACCCTCCGACCTTATTCCGGAGCTGCAGGGCAGGCTGCCCATCCGCGTGGAGCTGGCCAGTCTCTCCGAGGCGGACTTGAACCGGATATTGACGGAGCCGAAGGGAGCGCTCATCCGGCAGTACACGGCTCTGCTCGCCACGGAGGGGCTGACGGTGGAATTCAGCGAGGATGCCGTCGCCGAGATCTCGCGCATTGCGGCGCAGGTCAATCAGCGCAGCGAGAACATAGGCGCCCGTCGGCTGCACACCATCCTGGAGCGCCTGCTGGAGGAGATATCCTTCGAGGCGCCGGACCTTCCGGAGAAGACTGTCCACATTGACGCCGCCTACGTGCGGCAGCGGCTGGAGAGCATCAGCAGAGACGAGGACCTGAGCCGCTACATCCTCTAGTGCAGGCTGCCGCCGCGCCCTACTTCGCGGGTTGGCCGAGAAAGTGCCGCAAGGGCTCGATCATCTTCTCCTGCTCCACCAGGAAGGCATCGTGCCCGTAGTCCGAATCCATCTCCCAGTAGGTGGAATCCACGCCGAGGCCGAGGAGGCGCGCATGCATCTCGCGGATGTGCCTGGGCGGGAAGAGGATGTCCGAGCGGATGCCGATGAGCAGCATCCGCGCGCGGATGCGCGAATAGGCTTCCTCTAGTGACCGGTACCCTCGGCTGATGTCGTGCAGGTCTATCGCGCGCGTAACGTAGAGATAGGAGTTGGCATCGAACCGGCGAACCAGCTTCTCGCCCTCATCGGCCAGGTAGCGCTCCACGTCGAAGCGGGTGTGCAGGTCGTGCTCCCGGGGGGTCTGTTCGGAGGGCGGCCGCCGGCCAAACATCTGGGTCATGATGGGGTCTGAAAGGTACGTGATGGTGCCGATCATCCGGGCCAGTGCCAGACCGCCGGCGGGCGGCTCGAATCCGTAGTACTCGCCGCGATTCCAGCGGTGGTCCAGCATGATGGCGCGCCGCATGCACTCATTGAACGCGATGGCCTGCGCCGCCTGCCGGGCGCTTGCCGCGATTGGACAGCAGGCCTCCACCATCTCCGGAAAGGTAACCGCCCACTCCAGCGCCTGCATGCCGCCCATGGAGCCGCCAATGACGAGTGCCAGCCGTCGCACTCCGAGGTGCTCCAGAAGCGGCCGCTGGGCGCGCACCATGTCGCGGATGGTGATAATCGGGAAGGAGAGCCCGTAGGGCTTGCCCGTGCGCGGGTTGATGCTGGAGGGGCCGGTTGTGCCTCGGCATCCGCCGAGCGCGTTCGGAGCCACAACGAAATAGCGTTCGGTGTCCAGCACCTTGCCGGGCCCGATGAGGGCATCCCAGTAGCCCGCGTAGCGGCTGTCCGGTGCGAAGCGCCCCGCCGCATGAGAGCTTCCCGTGAGGCCGTGCTCTATCAGGATGGCGTTATCGCCGCGGGCGTTCAGCTCACCGTAGGTCTCGTAGCAGTGCGTTACTTCCGGGAGTGTCTGCCGATTCTCCAGCACAAAGGGCTCCTGCTCGGAGCCATACGTGAAGTACTTCTTCTCGACGATGCCGACAGAACCGGCGCCTTCCCTCGCGAGCATCGATTCGGCCATCTTCTAGACCGCCCACTCCTGTGTGCCATCCAGACCGATGGGGTCCACGATAATCCCGATCTCCTCCAGCCACGCGAGCGCCTGCTCCAGCG
>CAZGLN010000098.1:0-259 GCA_964526545.1 uncultured Chthonomonadales bacterium | reverse complement strand
AAGATGAATCCTCCGGACTGCTGGTCGAACGCGGCGCGCCGGATGTTGGGAATGAGTCCAAAGCGTTCGACAAGCCGATAGACAACCGGCTCGTGCACCAGCTCCACGGGGTAGTTGAGCTGCACACGGATAGTATCCAGCCTGATGCCCTTTTCGCTCAGTCCTTCCATCATGCTGCTGCCTCGTGCACTTCGCGGGCGGCCCTCAGACCGGAAACCACCGCTCCCTGCATCCACCCAGGCCACGCGGAGGTGTGCTC
>CAZGLN010000097.1:0-13260 GCA_964526545.1 uncultured Chthonomonadales bacterium | reverse complement strand
CAGATCAACTCCGAGCGCAGCGTGCACGTGCTCACCATCGAGGACCCCATCGAGTACCTCCACTCACACCGGTTCAGCATCATTAATCAGCGTGAGGTGGGGCAGGATACGCGCTCGTTTGCGAATGCGCTTCGCGCCGCTCTCCGCGAGGATCCGGATGTGATCCTGGTCGGTGAAATGCGCGATCTCGAGACCATGCAGATGGCTGTCTCGGCGGCCGAAACGGGCCACCTCGTATTTGCCACTCTGCACACCAACAGCGCGGCCACCTCGGTGGAGCGCATCGTCGACTCGTTCCCACCCGGTCAGCAGGAGCAGGTCCGCCTGCAGCTCTCCAACAACCTGCAGGCTATCCTCTGCCAGCAGCTGCTGCCCAGGGCGAACCAGCCCGGGCGCGTCTGCGCCATGGAGATCATGACCGCCAGCCCCGCCGTGCGCAACCTCATTCGCGAGAACAAGGCGCACCAGATCACGTCCATGATTCAGACCAGCGCCAACCTGGGCATGCAGACGATGGACCAGTCCTTGCGCGATCTCTACCTGCGCGGGCTCATCACCTTCGAGCTCGCCATGGAACGGGCCATGAACCCGGCCGAACTGGAGAAGATGATTCGCACCGCCACGCTGGGCACACCCACGGGAGGCGGCGTCCGCTAGGAGGTGGGCCCGGAAGGGCTCCCCTCGCCGTGCGAACCGCGAAGGAGTAGAAGATGCCAACCTTTAGCTACACCGTTCGAGATGCCGCGGGCACCATGCGCAGCGGTACGAGCGAAGCCGACGACGCGGAGGTCCTGCGGCGCAGGCTTCAAGAACAGGGCTTCACCGTAACCGACATCCAGATGACCGCCAAGGGCAAGAAGAAGGCGGCGGGAAGCGGGTGGGGCCGGGTGAAGCTGGCGGATCTCTCCATCTTCTGCCGGCAGTTCTCCACGATGATAGATGCCGGCGTGAGCCTCGTTCGCGCGCTGGACGTGCTCGGCGAGCAGACGCAGAACCCGAAGCTGCGGCGCATGATTCTGGATATCCAGCAGGAGGTTGAGTCCGGCCAGACGCTCTCCAAGGCGATGTCCAAGTATCCCAAGACCTTCACCAGCCTCTTCGTCGGTCTTGTCAAAGCGGGTGAGGTCGGTGGTGTGCTGGAGGAATCGCTGCAGCGCCTCTCCCACTTCCTGGAGAAGGATATGGAGTTGCGGCGCAAGGTGAAGGCCGCACTCACCTATCCGTCTATCGTCGTGGTGGTGGCCGTCCTCATCGTGGTGGGTCTCTGCACCTTCATCGTGCCCAAGTTCGTGGAGCTCTTCCGGGATCTGGGCGTGAAGGAGCTGCCGTGGATGACCCAGATCCTCGTGGACTTCAGCGACTTCCTCAAGACACGGTGGTGGCAGGGCCTCATCGGCATCATCGTGATCTACATGGCGCTGAAGTACTTCGGCACCACTCGCGTCGGCCGCCGGGTGATAGACCGCGTCAAGCTGAAAGTGCCCGTCTTCGGCAAGCTGCATCACAAGATCGCGCTGGCGCGCTTTTCGCGGACCCTTGGAACACTTCTCGTCTCCGGCGTGCCCATTCTGCAGGCGCTTGAGACAGTTGCCGGCACCGTGGGCAACGGCATCATCGCGGACGCGGTGATGCAGGCGCGCGCCCGCATTCGCGAAGGCGACCGCATCAACGACCCGCTGGAGAAGAGCAAGATGTTCCCGCCGATGGTGGTGCACATGATCTCCATCGGGGAGGAATCGGGAGCCCTCGACTCCATGCTCGCCAAGATCGCCGAGTTCTACGAGCAGGAGGTGGAGGCGAGTCTGCAGTCGCTCACCGCAGCCATCGAGCCGGTGCTCATTGTGTTCCTGGGTGTCTGCGTGGGCTTCATCGTCATCGCCATGTTCATGCCGTTGGTCAGCGTGATTGAGAAGCTGACCTCCGGCAGCGGTGATGCCGAGGGCCGTGCAAGCTCGGCCGCGGGCGAGTAGCCTGCCAGGATTTCGCTGGGGCGTCGGGCGACCGGCGCCCCTTCGTTCGGTCGCTTGGCGCCGTATCGCTGGGACAACTCTCTTGCCGGAGCACCCGGTTGGTGGATGCCCCTCCCGGGTTCTGGGCCGCCGTTGCCGGCGTGTTCGGAGCCATCATCGGCAGCTTTCTGAATGTGGTGATCTGGCGGCTGCCCCGAGGCGAGTCGCTGGTTTCGCCCGCATCGCACTGTCCGAAATGCGGCACGCCGCTTCGCGCGGTGGACAACATCCCCATCGTCAGCTACCTCCTGCTGAGGGGGCGCTGCCGCGCGTGCAAGGAGCCGATTTCGCCGCGCTATGCCATTGTGGAAGCGGTAACCGCAGCCCTCTTCGTGGCGCTGGTGCTCCGTTTTGGTCCGGGATGGCAGGCGCTGGCCTACTGCCTCTTCTTCGCCGCGCTTCTGGCCGCGCTTGTCATAGACCTGGAGATGTTCCTCATTCCGGACGAGCTGAACACGTTTGCGCTCGGAGTGGGAGTCGCGCTGGGTGTGGCGGGGATGATCGGCGGAGCGGGCGCGGCGCGGCCGATAATGGGATGGGTGCCTCCATTCCTGTTGGGTGCCATGGTCTGTTCCGCGCTTTTCGTGTTCGTGCAGCTGCTGGGTTACGCGCTGTTTCGGAAGGAGGCCATGGGCGATGGCGATGTGAAGCTGGCGCGGGCCATCGGTGCCATGCTGCCGCTGGGGCAGGCCCTGGTCTCGTTCCTGCTCGCCATCGCCATCGGCGCCATCGTCGGCCTCCTCGTGGTCCTCTTCCGAAGGAAGCAGGGCGGGGCGGAGGAGGAGCCGGAGGAGGAGGTCGCGGAAGAGGCCGAAGAGGAGCATGGACTGCGGGGTATCCTCTTGTACGGCCTTATGTACGTCTTTTTCGTGGATTTGGCGCTCCAGTTTGGGCTGTGGGTGCGCGGGCTCATGGGCGGCGGAGCGGGTAAGGCGGACGCGGTGCCGCTTGCCGAAGAGGAAGAGGATTTCCATCCCGGCCTGACCCATATTCCCTTTGGACCCTTCATGGTGCTGGGCGCCTTCGCGGCCGTCTTCCTGGGTGACCGACTCATCCACTGGTATCTGGTCTGGGCGCGGCTTGCCCAGTAGCGAGCAGCGGCGGCGCTGGAACATTGTAAAGCGAGGCATCGTCTCACCAACAGAGGCATCGGCGGGCAGTGCCGGCGCCGCTCTTGGCATGCGAATGCCGCGGGCCAGGTGGGGAAGCCGTGCCCGAAGAGACCGTGTGAGCAGGGGCGGAAGCGCCCACGTTGAGATAAGTCGGGCTGGATCGGAAGACCGCGAACAGGCAGCCAGGATGAGGGTTTCGGTGAACAAGTAGGAACGGATCTCCGGCGGTCGTGGGTGGTTGCGGTCCAGGTTAGGCGGCGTTGCGGCGAGGATGGCGCGGAGACGCGCGTTTTCGCACGTTACGTGAAGCGGATTCGGTGGGAGGGCAATTAGCGAATGCGTGGATACAGAACAACCCGCGGCTTCACTCTTCTGGAGCTGCTTACCGTCATCGCCATCATCGCGGTCCTCGCCGCCATTCTTTTTCCCCTGGCGGGCACAGTGCGCGAGCAGGCGCGCTCCAGCAGCTGCCTGAGCAAGCTCCACCAGATATGGGTGGCGGCCTCGGTCTACAGGCAGGATGAGGGCGAATATCCGCCAGTCCTTTTCGGCTATGCGATGGCCGAGATACCGGACCCGGGCGATCCCACCCGCAAGATTCAGGTGCCCTACAACCCGGGCGCTCACCAGGCTTCGCAGATTGTGCCGATGAGCCGCGCGGAAGGCACGCTGTTCAGCGAAATCGTGCGCGACTCGCAGCAGTTCGTATGCCCAAACAACGCCGTTACGAATGAGCGCGCCGTAACCATTGCCTACTACCCGGCCAACCCGCCCGCCTACTGGCTGGATGCCGGCGGCCAGCCATATAACTGGATCGGCACGGCGCTGGCTGCGGCCGGATGCCCCACGGACGCGAACGGCGTGGTGGATTGCTGGACGAGCGGACCGCTTGCCGGCCAGCCGAAGTACTTCTATACGCGTGACTCCTACGATATCGGCCCACGGGTTGACGCAAACGGCGCCGTGGTGCTTGCCGCCGGCGGCGCCACTATCTACGACCGGCACTACGCGGTTGACTGGACCGGTGTGAAGGGCATCAACGATCTCGTGGTGCAGTTGAAGTACCAGCAGCCGCCGCCCGAGAAGACCCTGATTGCCTATTGCACCTGGCACGTGGTGCGCAACGTGCCCACCGTCAATGCCATCAACCTGGCGGGAACCGCCAAGAAGATCGCCGTCCGCGACGCCGTGAACGGCGGCGCGAACATGTTCAATCGGTAGAAGTCGCCGGCAAGGATGGCATCAGGATGGCGCGCATGAGACTCCGAAAAGCCGAGGCGGGCATCTCGCTCATCGAAGTGCTCGTGGTGATTGTGCTGCTTCTGGTGGGGGTTTTCTCCGTCATTCGGCTCTTCCCCGCGGGCTTTACCATCGGTCAACGCACGGAAGAGGCCACGGTCGCCGCACGCCTCGCCAAAAGCGCGCTGGACTACTACGCCGCCACCGCGGCCTCTCTGCCGGATGGTATCGCTGGTGTCCGCTGGGATGCGCAGTCCAACAGCTACGTGATCGCGGACGACATCACCCCGGATGACCTCTCCGATTCGAACGTGGTGCCCTCCGGCGTGGATCCCTACTACGTCTCCAACATCAACATCCATCGGCGCATTCTCGGCGAAACGGTGCGCATCCCCGTGCCCTTGCCAACGCAGACCGGCAGCGGCTCGGTCTACATGCTGAGCTCCGGTCCAATCCTTGCGCCGCCGGATCCTTCCAATCCAGGCAAGTACCTGAACATCAACATCTCAGGACAGCCGATGATTCGGCGCACGCAGGAGTCCACCGGCAGTCCGGCACCCTTCCTGCGCAGTCCGGCCGAATACGCCATTGACTACGACGATGCCCAGATTGGCTTCTACCCGGTGGGCTATCCGCGGCGGTTCGAGCTCACGTTCAGCTACTTCGACGCGGATGATGGCAACCTGGCGAAGACACCGGCCGCGCCGCAGGTTATTGATGTGCCCGCGGGATATGCCGGCTGGTTCACCATCGCCTCGCCCAACAACGGCCAAGGCGAGCCGAACGACATTGTGCCGGACAGTGATGTGTGCGCCCGGGCGTTTGTGCAGTTGGCGCCTGGGGATCCGTGGAGCACGGAGGACCCGTATCAGTACCGCTTCCTCTCGCCCTCGATACCTGCCGGCGGCTTTGCCAACATCGGCGTGCTCGCCTTCAATCCGAACGGGCGGGACTACGTGGAGCAGACCAGCGGCGGAGCGCGGCCGCTGACCGCCAAGATAGATTACGACGTGCTCGACTGGCGCATACTGCGGGACGAGCGCCCCATGGCCGTCAGCACCCCGGCGCGGGTGCGCTTGAGCCTCAAGAACATCAAGAAGGTAGGCGACATTCAGGACGATCAGACGGTCTATCCCGGGCTCTTCAGGCTGGGCGGAGCGCCCACCGTGGATCTTCTTGTCTATGACGTGGCCACCGGCGGGCTGGTGGATCCCTCCAACTATGTGGTGGACTACAAGGAGGGCATTGTCCACTTTACAGATGCCTTCGCCGAGGCGAACGCCAACGGCACCTTCCGGTTCTTCTACAAGGCACACGGGGATTGGGGAGTACAGGTGCAGAAGGCGCTCGCCAACTATCGGCGAGGCTACACGGCCAGGCCCAGCTTCGGTCAATTCACGCTGGACACAGTGACCCTGGTGGATGGCGACCATCCGCGCATCTACTTCACCCTGAGCGAGGCCGGCAAGACGGTGCTCATCCGCGAGATGCACTACCTCTCCTATGACAGCACGACCGGAACAACCACCGTGCGGCGGGCGTCGAACGAGACGTATCGCATCAACGATCAGCGCTCCGCCTTCGAGAATCGCGGCGGGGTCCTGGTGACCTATGTGGACCTGCGCGACCGGCACAGCTCCGCAACGGACCTGGCGGTGGGCTGGCCCGCCCCTGGCCTCGTGCAGCCGGTGGTGGGGGTGCAGGGACTCTCGTTCCGCGCGAGAGTCATCTGGCAGAGCGGGGCGCGGGTGAACGAGACCGGCGGCGGCAACGAAGTGCGCACCCGGTATCGCAAGCTCGAGATGAATACGGTGCTAACCCGTACGCAGTGACGGGATGACTGGCTAATAGAGTAGGTCGCGACGAGCGAGGCCAACCAATCGCGATGAGAACAATGCGCTACCAGAAGAGGGCGACCGCGGCATTCACCCTGATCGAACTGCTCGTGGTGATGGCCATCACGGTCATCCTGCTTGGCCTCATCTTCGGTCCGATGGTGCAGGGCTTCAACCTGACCAACCGCGCGCGCGTGCAGGCGCTGACCCAGGACGTCGCCCGCCAGGCGATGGAAGAGGTGCAGCGGTCCCTGGACGAGGGCATGTTTGTCGGGCAGCAGATCGGCCCCACTTTCCACTCGCGTAACCCGGATTCCATCACTTTCTGGGTGCCCGGGCCTGGCGGGCAGCCGCAGCCCATTGACATGCCGAACGCAATGATTGAGGTGTTCCTGCCGCAGCGGGAAAACGACACCAGTACTGTCATTCCCACGGACCCGACTACCGGCTTCCCGGTAGATCGCGGGCAGCTGGTGGTGCCGCTCCTCGGCAGCCGGTTCCGGGTGCGCATCTGGGTGGGCTTGCGAGATAACGCCTCGCGCACGGTAAACGGCGTAGGGCAGCCGGTGAAGCTCTACTCCAACTTCTACGAAAACCCATCGGCCACCAGCCTGCGCGATCACAACCCGTATGTGCTCTACATGGCGCGTTACAGCCGCATGGTGCGCAACCAGGCCGGTCAGTTCGTGGTAGATACGCGCCTCTTCCGCCTGGATGCAGACGGTGAGGCGATAACGGACCCCAACTTCTTCCACGATAACAGCGTGGCGGTGGCGCCTCCGGGAGTCACCAGCGCGGCACTGCCCGGCTGGAAGGACCTGAACGGCGACGGGCAGGTGAATATCTGTGAGAACTGGCGCGCCATCGCTCGGCCGCTGGTACCCGTGGATCGCGCGGATCTGGCCGTGGTGGCGCGCGACGAGAACCGCAATCCGCTCTATGACCCCAACACCGGGCGAATGCGCATCTCTTCGCTCGTCAAGTTCCAATCCACCTATGTCGGCAACGACCCGGGTGTGCCCACGAGCCAGACGGATGCCCGAAACGAAGCGCCCATCACCCTGCCTTCGCGGGTGAGCGGCCAGTTCGGCCACTGGTTCATGTCGCGTCGCATTTTCGTCTTCAACAACGACCTGAGCAGCCCGTCGCTCTCGTACTTCTACTGGGTTCCGCTCGACCTGAACCCGAGCGTGAAGTACTACGACGCGGGCAGCGGGCAGTTCCTGGACACCGGCTTCTACCCGGATCTGGTTGCCTCGTACCCGGTGCCGCGGGTGGATTTCGGCGCGCTGAACCCGAATGTTCCCCAGATCCTGATGACCGCCACGGCCGTGGCCGGGCAGGTGGATTTCACGCTGCCCGACAGCTGCTACTGGCACGACGCCTCGGGAGCGCCGGTAAATGATTGGCGCAATATCCGTCCGCTCGCCTACGATCCGGCGGCCATCAACGCCACCAAGACGAACCCGGATCCGGCCGTGTCCCAGCGCATCCTGTCTCTGCTCACTCTGCCCAACGGCCAGCCTTCGCCGCTCTTCCAGCTCTGGAACTACAACGCGTCCGGGCAGAAGCTGCGCAACGTGGTCATCACGCCGGGGTCGGAGGTGGTTACGGGTCCGGATCAGCGACCTGGCCCAAACTACGGGCGCTCCGTTACCTACACGCGCGTGCCGCGCGCTGGCGACATCGGGAACATCGGTCTCAATGAGTACATGATCAACTATGCGGACCTGGTGCCCGGCACCGACGATCCGCTGCTGCGCGTCGGCACCATCATCTTCAACAGCAAGGGCGATGATGCAAGCGCCCTGCCGACCTCCTATGTGGATGCGACCGGAGCGGTTCGGCCGGCGGCGCCGGTAACCGTAACGTGGCGCGTGCAGAACAACATGTACTTCGATGGCGGCAATCAGCCGCGGGCGAGTATCGTGCGGTTGGACTACATTACACGGCAGGTGCAGACCGTGCAGATAGGCGTGCGGCTATACGACCTGCAGTCCGGCCAGCCGCAGCAGATGACGTTGACCCAGAAGTTCAGGATTCGCAACCTAAAGCGTTAACCCAAACCTGGAGGCGTGGCAGGCCGATTGCGGCCCGGCATGCATTTCGGTGGATAGGCTGGAGGAGCTCTACGCGGATGCGGTCGAGCAGACTCGCAAAAAAGCATAGGCTGAGGACCCAACAGGGCCAGTCGCTCATTGTCGCCGTCATCGTGCTGTTTGTCCTGCTGTTCATCGGCGGCATCTTCGTGGGGATTGTGGCCCGGAATCTGCTTAACAGCGGGCGGGCCACGGATACGCTTGCGGCGGCGAGCCTCGCCGAGGCCGGCGCACGCTGGGCGGGTGATCAGCTTGTGTTCAGCCCGGAGGGTGCCGACTGGCGTCCCGCACCCACTCCCGCCCTCTCGCCGCAGGATCCTGACAAGCCCTGGCTGGATAGAGGCTTCAGCCGTATCATCCTGGGCGATCAGGGCCGCGCGCTGGTGCGCGTGTCTTACAAGACCACGGTGCCCAATCCGCCGAGCGGCAGCGATCCCGGCGATCCCCCGATCGTGCCGCCGAACTTCGGCCAGCGCAACATCCGCCTGCTGAGCAGCACGGACAGGTTCCTGCTCATTGAGAGCGTGGGGCGGCCGGGCCGCATTGATCCCGCGGACCCCACCTCCTTCCTGAGCACTCCCACGCCCAGGCTGCGGCGCGCGGTCGTTGCCGCCAAGAGCATCGGCCTGGTGGACTATCTGCGGTTCGTTACCAATCTCTACAACGAGAGCAAGTTCGAGGCCGCCCTCGGCGTGCCGCCCATCAGTGTGCCCAACCCGAACGCGCCGGACAACGCCCTGCCGGTATGGATGCAGCTCGGCGGGCTTCCGGTGCGCATGCCGGACGGCATCTCCTTCACCGGCCGCAACGCCATGGGCGCCAACATCCAGGTGAACGGCAACCTGCGCCTGCTGAATAACACCACGCTGGCTCTGGATGCCGCCAAGCGTGAGCTGGTGGCGGTCGCGGGCGAGATACGTGTGGAACCGGAAGACCCCAACGCCACTCCCGATCCCGCCCAGCCCTTCCGCCGCCAGGCGCGGCTGAACAACCTAGCCACCACCGCGCCGAACGCGGATCCCATCGCGACGCCGCTCGGCGTCATCCGCGATTCGCGTGACCCGCAGTTCAGCACCTTCGGCGGCCTGCTGCGCGTGGGAGCACCCCGCGTGGAGCCGCCGGTGATTGACGCGGCGGATCCAGCCAGCGGCGTGCCACGGTACCTGCTGCTCACGCGGGATAGCGGCACCTGGATCACCCAGTCTAACGGCCGCTCCTTCCATACGGGACGCGTGGGATTGGGCGCGGGCATGTACATCCGCAACTTTGCCAGCGTGGAGCGCGAGTCCATCGCGGTGGCCGGTGGGCAGTCGCTCCGCTCCATCTGGCTGCAGCCGGGCTCCTCGCAGAACTGGTCGGGTCCGTACTACATTCCGCCCGGAGTCTACATTGAGTTCGGCTACCCCGTGGTGGCGGAGGGCTCCGGCGGCTCCGTGACCTACGTGCGGCGACCGGGCATGCGGATTGTGCGCGACGTGGTGGATAGACCCTGGTTCGAGCGCACGCTGATGCAGTCCACCCGCGAACAGACCTTCTCCTTCTTCATCTACAAGCCGGCGGGCCAGCGCCCGGTAATCAAGCTGGATAACTGGACGTACCGGGAGTTCCTGCGCAATGACCAGGGCCTCACGGACGCGCAGATAGATAAGCTCCTGCCGGAATTCAACGGCATCATTCTGGCGGAAGGCAACATCCGCACACGCGGCCTGCTGCCCTCCAAGGCGAACCTGCCCATCCGGCGTGAGCAGGGCGACCCGCACTCCCTGACCGACTCGCAGATACGCCAGGTGTGCAACCCGCCCTCCGTCACGCTGGTCTCCGGATCCAACATCTATATCGAGGGCAGCCTCGTGCGCGAGAGCCCGGCCTCCATGATCGGGCTGTTGGCGGTGAACAACGTGGTTGTAAACACCACCATGTTCGTCTCGCCGAGCCGCGCGCTCACCTACTCTTCCGGACAGAACAACCAGAGCGCGCCCGCCTACGCGCGGATCACCACCACGGGCGAGCCCCTGACGCTGGACTTCCTGTACGGTGAGAACCCTGCGGGCTACACAATGCTTGCGGCAAGCCAGCCGGTGGGCGCCTACCTGCTGCTCGATCATGGCACGCCCGGGCCTATCACGTACCTGAACCTGCTTATCAACGAGGCCATTCAGCCCGGCTCGCCTCCGCCGGCCGGCTACGCGCTCTACCGCTTCGGCGTGCCGGGAGTGCAGCCGTGGGTCTACCCGCTGGAGAGCTCAGACCCGGATGCGGCCACCTACGAGAAGAAGGGCTTCCAGCTGCTGCCCAAGCCGAATGCCTCGGTCTTCGCCTACACGGGTGACAACGCCGCGGGTTTGGACTATCGGTGGCCCATGGGCATGCGGAACACCATCCGGCCTGCCGTGGACACCACGTTTGTGAGTGGTGCGGGCACCCAGGACTACGAGTTCGGCCGGGCGGCCGTGGTACCCATGGATGTGCGCATCGAGGCCGTTATCTACGCTCAGACCGGCTCCTTCTTCATCATTCCCGGACGGCCGATGAACGAGGACCCGAACGATACGCGCAGCCGCGCCCTCGGCCGCTCCGGAGTGCCCGGGCAGATGCTTCGCCCGATTGGCCCGACGGCGAAGGGTCCCTTGAGCGCCTACGACCTGTACCCATTCTATGGAGAGCCCATTGACTGCCGTATCAGCGTTGTCGCCGCCACCACCGAGAATCGCACGGCCAGTCCCGCGGATCAGGCGGCTTGGATGCAGCTCTGGGGATGGATGCCCCAGGCCTATGGCAGCACGGGATACAGTCCCTACAGCAGCACGCGCATCCAGATTCCGCGAGAGCATGCATTCGTAACGGATGTGGGCCAGGCTTCACCAGTGGACTTCCGCACCCGCGCGGAACAGCGATACTTCGACCCCTCGAACAATGTAGGCGTGGGCCGAGGAATCCGGTTCATCTATGATCCGGCGCTCTACCTGCCGTTCGAGGCATACAGCGACGCGAACGCGCCCTTCCGGCGCGATGACTATGGCTTCGACGGCAACAATCCCGGCAGGCGGTTCGGCCGCGTGCTTCCGCCGGTGCCGAAACTGCCGGTGAGTCCGGACTACCTGTTCTTCGGAGAGCTCCGTTCGTGATGCTGGAGCAAGGACATAGCCCGATGAGGATACGCCCAGTCCTGGCGGCGGGGCTGCTCGCCGCATTCATAATGGCAACGGCGCGCATGCCGGCGTCGGGCGATGCGAACACCTACGTCTCGCAGCGCCGCGTGGTGAACGTGGGGATACTGGTCTCCTCCGCGCTCGACATGGGCAACAGGGGACCCGAGAACCCGGATCCGCACTTCTTCTATGTGCTGGATTCGCGGACGGACATGAAGCCGGCTGGCATCGAGTACGTAAATCCGCTCGCCCCGGCGGTGATCTCGGGCACCATCTATGAGCGATGGCGCAACCGCGTGGTTCTGCCGCTCAACCCGCAGACTCGCCGCGGCGATCCGGCCTTCCCGCCCGGCAACCAGACCACGCCCGAATCCCAGGCATTCCAGGTGGGGGCGCGGGTCACCAAGAACATGGGCGCCTACTGGGAGGTAAACCTCGACGAGGTGAGTTCCGAGGACCTCTCCCAGTTCCATCTGCTCTTCATCCATTCTCATAAGCCGAACACCAACTTCAGCTACGCCCAGCTCGAGAAGCTTCGCCGGTTCGTGGATGCTGGCGGCACGCTGTGGGTGGAGAACTGCGGCGGATTCACCTTCGCGGCGACTTCTCCGTTCCTCTTCGACGTGCAGTTCGCCAACGGGCGCAATGCGTCGGCTGGCGCCGTGGTGGCCACCCCCAACCATCCGCTGCTCACGCATCCCTTTATTCTGAGCCCGGCCGAGGTGCAGGCCCTTGGCGATAAGTTCGTAAACAACTATTACGTCTACGCTAATCGCTCCAATGTGGCGGATCCGCTCGCGCCGCCGGATGCCGCACCGGGGCAGAACAGCGCGAACCCGCCGGCGCGGCACACGCTGGTGCCCGTGGTCTGGAACAACCTGGGCCTGCCGCCGCTGGCCAATGGCCTGCCGAATCCTGGTTGGCGGCCCTACATCCTCGCCGGGCAGGTGGGCGCCGGGCGCATGGTCTTCTCCGCGATGGATAGCGGCTGCGGCGTGAACGACTATGTGGGCGGCTATAACGCGGGCTACGGCGGAAACAGCGCGGCCATCAGCGGCGAGGAGCTCATCGGAGCGCATCCGCGTGATCTCAAGTTCGCCTATAACTTGACGCTCTGGGCCGCATCCCACACCACCTCTCTGGCCAACGTGCGGCGCACAAGCGCCACCATTGACCGCGTGGCGCCCGCGCTCGAGGAGAAGTGGGTTGCTCCCGGCGGCGGTTCGGCCAATGTGAGCGGCGCGGCCTACTACAAGCACTGCGTCTTCGCGGTAGATGGCAATCTCGTGCTGCGCTGCTACGATGCGGATCCGAACCGAGACCTGGATGGCGACGGCAACCCGGATGACGGCGTGCCGGATCTCATCGCGGGCGCCTCGCGGGACGAGATCTGGAGCTTTGACCTCAAGACGGTGAGCAATGCCGCGACGGGCGCCTCCACGCCTACCATCGTGGAGATCTACGATCCCACGTTCAATGGGGCTGGCGCGCCGGGTTCGCTGGTCTCGACCTTCCAGCGCGAGCTGGTGATTGTGGTGCTTTCGGATGGCACCGTGGTGGCCGTGCGGGCCCTGCCGCGAGCCAACCAGGCTGGACTGCCCCTCGCGCCGGTAACCTGGGCCGATTGGGTGCTGGCGCCAGGAGCGACCGGAGCCATTCCCTACAGCCTCTCCGGCCAATCGCCGAGCGGACAGGATGCTCCCGTGCCGGCGGCCGCCTGGTCGGAAGAGGGTCGGGGGGGGGGAGCGGGTTGATCTCGGTGGATCTAACTATCTCACGAGATTCGTAAGTATTGTAGAAGCCTGCACGAACCAGGG
>CAZGLN010000096.1:6436-13285 GCA_964526545.1 uncultured Chthonomonadales bacterium | reverse complement strand
TCCGCCGCGGCAGCGAAGCGCCAGACGCGAATCCAGAAGCCGTGCCGCGTCCTCACTGAGCCCCTCCGCGGGCACGCCGAGAGACCTGGCCAGCACCGCTGCTTCTTTCTCCTCCTCCAGTCCGTGCTCCGTAGCACAGAGCATGAGCAGGCCGTTCGTCTGCAGCCCGATTCCGCCGGGCAGCGCCTGCTGAAGGTCCTCGAACTCGGCGCGGCTCGCGCAGTGCAGCGCGCTCAAGACGGGCGCGCATCGCCGCACATGCTCCGCGCGGGCGTTGCGGAGGAAGAGCCAGAGCCAGCGCGCCAGGCCGCGATCCGGCCGGATTCGTAGATGGAAGGGAGCAGTCCGGCGCAGAAGCATGCGCATTCCCAGCCGCAGGTTGCCGGGAGAGGCCAGCGGGACCACATGGCTCGGCACCACCATGCCGGCATTGCCGATGGAGCAGGATTCCTGCTCCGGCCCATCGCGCTCCAGCAGCGTTACTTCAAAGCCCGCCTGCCGCAGCGAGCGGGTACAACAGAGACCGATGACGCCCCCTCCAATGACTACGGCGCGCATGGCATTCCACCCCTAAGAGAGGGCCAGGCCCCAGCGGAAGGGATCGGCGGGCTCGAGCATGAGTTCCGCCATGCCGGTGATGTGCGCGCGGCCGGTGACGGTGGGCACGATCTCCCCATCTACCAGGGCGTATGAGGCCTCGAAGACGCCGCCCAGAATGCTCTCCTGGCGCCAGATCTCCCCAGGGGCCAGTTTTCCCTCCTCGGCGAGGCAGGCCACCCTTGCGCTGGTGCCGGTGCCGCAGGGCGAACGATCGTAGGCGCCTCCCGGGCAGAGCACGAAGTTGCGGGAGTTGACCCCGGCAGCCGGACTGGGACCGGTCAGCTCCACGTGGTCTATCTCCGCGCCGTCCTCCCCGGTTATCCTGTTGGCGGCGAGGGCGCGGCGAATCGCCCACGAGACCTCCGTGAGACGCTCCAGGTTTCCCGGGACCAGTTCCTGCCCATGGTCCTCGGCGAGGAAGAACCAGTTTCCGCCCCACGCCACATCGCCACGGACCACGCCGAATCCGGGCACCTCAAGCATCACATCGGCGCGGTACCGTCGGCTCGGCACGTTGCGCACGGAGACGGCCCCATCCGGATGCATGTGCGCCTCCACCACCCCGACGGGAGTCTCCAGCCGGCAGACCCCGGGCCGCAAGCGCCCAAGGTGCGCCAGCGTGTGCACAACCCCTATCGTGCCATGGCCGCGCATGCCCAGGTAGCCTACGTTGTTGAAGAAGATGACTCCCGCTGCGCAATCCTCGGCGTGCGGGGCCATCAGGAGGGCGCCAACCATCGCGTCCCAGCCCCGCGGTTCGCAGACGATCGCCCTGCGGTAGTGGTCGAACCTGTCGCGAAAGAGGTCTCGGCGCGCGGCAAGCGGGCCATCGCCTAGGGGCGGACCTCCCTCCAACACCACCCGCGTGGGCTCTCCCGCCGTGTGCGAATCCGCCACCCTGATGGTTTCTATGCGTTCACTTGCCATGTCGGAACCTTTCGAACTCACCGAGGAGTCTACCCGTCGCCGTTATGGGATTGGCGGGCCGCGCAGGACGCCCTCCGCGCACCAGCGAACCCATGACGAAAGCAAGTCTCGCTCTGGAGCCCTCCATGAACTCCCGCGAACGCATCGCCGCGCTCCTTCGCCGTGAAATCCCGGACCGTATGGGCATTTACGAGCACTGGTGGCCCGAAACACTCCGCGATGCATGGCCCGCACAGGGCTATCCGAAGGACGCCGCGCCCGAGGAGCACTTCGACTTCGATATGGTCAACGTCGGCGGATGGTTCGACTCAAGCCCCTATCCGGGCATCGTGGAGACTCTGGAGGAGACGGACGAGTGGATTGTGCGGCGCGACGGCAGGGGCGCCGCGCTGAAGTATTGGAAACACAAGTCCGGCACGCCGGAGCACGTGGCGTTTGACTGCTCCACTTCGGAGCGATGGTTCAGCCACTATCGAGAGCCGCTGCTTGCCGCGGACTATTCACGCCTGGGCGATCTAGAGGCCGTAAAGCGCAACATGGCGCGGGCCAGGGAGCGGGGCAAGTTCTGTTTCTTCGGCAATCTCTTCGTCTTCGAGCTGCTGCGCGGCACGGTGGGCGATACCAACTTTCTGCCCGCTCTCCTGCTCGAGCCGGAATGGATTCGCGACTTCTGCCAGGTTCACCTCGACATGTGGCGCACCATGTACACGCGCATGATCGAAGTTTGCGGCCTGCCGGACGGGTTCTGGATCTATGAGGATTTCGGGTTCAGCAACGGCCTCTTCTGCTCGCCGAAGGTCCTGGGCGATCTCATCATGCCGTATGAGCGTGAACTGGTGGAGTTCTTCCATAGCTACGACCGGCCGGTTATCCTCCACTCCTGCGGCGATGTGCGCAAGGCGGTTCCGCTCATCGTGGAGGCCGGCTTCGACTGCCTGCAGCCCATGGAGGCAAAGGCCGGCTGCAATGTGGTGGAGATTGCCAAGGAGTTCCCCGGCAGGATCGCCCTGATGGGCAACATTGACGTGGTGAAGCTCGGAACGAACGATTTGGAGACAGTTCGCCAGGAGGTGGAGGCAAAGGTTCGCCCGCTGCGAGAGATGCGGGCTCCCTACATCTTCCACTCCGACCACTCGGTGCCGCCCGATATCCAGTACGCCACCTACGCGTATGCCGTGGAGGTGTTCAGGGAGCTTGGCGAGTACGCTTAACGGCTAAGAGAAGCCCATCGCGGCCCGCACCGCGCACATGGTCTCGGCGGCCACCGCGCGTGCGCGTTCGGCTCCCGAGCGCAGCGCACCCTCCCGTCGGGCGCGGGCGCTAAGCAGTTCGGCGCGGCGGCGGCGGATGGGCTCCAGCGCGGCATTCAGTATCTCGGTGAGTTCACGCTTGTTCTGCACGCATCCGCGCTCGCCCCGCCGGTCCTCTTCCCACGAAACCAGGTAGCCCTCCGGGTCATAGACCTTGCGGAGCTGGCATACCACGCAGTTCTCGGGCACGCCGGGGTCGGTCTTCCGAATCTTGGTGGGGCAGGTGTAGGCCTCGTTGACCTTGCGGGCCACGGTCTCCGCGTCGTCCGAGAGGTAGATGGCGTTCCCATACGACTTGCTCATCTTGCGGCCGTCCAGCCCTGGCACGATGGCCGTGGCCTCGTTCACCACGGCCTCCGGCTCGGGGAAAACAGGGCCGTAAATCCGGTTGAAACGGCGGGCAATTTCGCGGGTCAACTCCAGGTGGGGCACCTGGTCCTTACCCACGGGCACCGCATGCGCGCGGTACACCAGAATGTCCGCAGCCTGAAGCACCGGATAGCCGAGCAGACCGTACGAAAGCGATTCCTCGTTGAGCTGCAGGTTCTCGCGCTTCTCCTTGTAGGTGGGGACGCGCTCCAGCCAGCCGAGCGGGGTTATCATGGAGAGCAGCAGATGGAGTTCGGCATGCTCCTTCACATGCGACTGGATGAAGATGGCGCACTTGTCAGGGTCCAGTCCCGCCGCGATATAGTCCGCCGCGACCTCGTGGGCGGCCTCGGTGATCTCGCGTGAACGATCGTAGAGGGTAGTGAGCGCATGCCAATCCACGATGCAGCAGTACATCTCGTACTCATCCTGCATGCGCACCCAACTGCGCAGTGCGCCCTCCAGGTTGCCCAGGTGCAGCGCGCCGGTCGGCTGCATACCACTCAGCAGGCGCCTTGAAGCCACTTCGCATATCCTCCTCAACGGCCGACTTACCGCCTAGCGCAAAAGCAGATTCGCCATGAACATCATGGGCGGCCTGATGAGCGAACTGATGATTCGCAGTTGGGGCTCCAGGATGATCAGGCCGATAAACACCATCTGCCCATACTGCTGCATCCACGCGAAGTAACGACGCGCCTGCTCGTAGGGCAGCATGGCGGTAACAATCCAGTGGCCATCCAGCGGCGCGAGCGGAATCAAGTTGAAGAACGCCAGCGCGAGGTTGATGGTCACTCCGGAGATGAGAAAGAAGCCGAGCGGCTGGTTGATCTCAGGCCGGCCAAGCAGAGAGAAGAGGCCCGCGAACACCGTTGCCTGCAGGATGTTGCTGATGGGCCCGGCGATCGCCACGAGCCCCTGATCGCGTCGAGGGTTCTTGAAGTTGCGCGGGTTGGTGAGTACGGGCTTGCCCCAGCCGATGCCGAAGCCCACCCAGGCCGAAATGGCCATCATGAGGGTACCGATCGGGTCCAGGTGGTCCGGCGGCAGCAGCGAGATGCGGCCCTGGCTTCGAGGAGTCGGGTCTCCAAGACGGTCGGCCGTAATGGCATGCGCAAACTCATGGATGGTAATGGCGATTATCAGGATTGCCAGGACTAGGATGTAGGTCTGCAGGTCCATCCGAACTCACTCGCTCCCTCGGCGAGGCCGGCGCCTCAGCCGTTCCGGCAGCACCTCGTTGCGCACCAGGTCGGCCAGACTCTCGCGACGCACGACAAGGTCCGCACGGCCCTCCCGCACAAAGACGACCGCGGGCCTCTGGAAACGGTTGTAATTGCTGGCCATTGAATGATTGTAGGCCCCGGTAGTCTGTACCGCCACCAGGTCACCCGGCTCCACCTGCGCGGATCGGGCATTCCATATCAGCACATCGGTCTCGCAATGCCTGCCAGCCAGCGTGATGACCTGATCGTGAGGCTGTTTGGCCTTGTTGGCCACGATCATCTCGTACTCGGCGTGGTAGAGCTGCGGGCGGGGATTGTCCGAGAGCCCGCCATCTATGCATACGTAGGTGCGCGTGCCCGGCTTCTCACGTATCGGCACGGATTTACACACGCCAACCGTGTAGAGAGTGGTTCCCGCCTCCGCTACAATTGCGCGGCCCGGCTCCTGCTGCAGCACAGGGTAAGGCAAACGGCGTGCATCCAGAGCAGAGCGCAGCCGGCGTGTGATGGCCTCCGCGAACTCCTCGAAGCTCGGCGGACGGTGATGCTCCCGATACCGCACCCCCAGACCGCCGCCGATGTTCAGGATGGAACAGTGGGCACCGGTCTCGCGGCGTATGTCCTCCATGAGGCCGACTGCCGCATCCAATGCGCCCTCGTGCGCCTCGGCGTCCAGCAGCTGCGAACCCACGTGGAAGTGTATGCCATCGAAGCGCAGGTGCGGGCATGCAATGACCATGCTGACGGCTTCCAGCGCAGAGCCATCGGCGATGTTCAACCCAAACTTTGTATCGGCCTGGCCCGTGCGGATGAACTTGTGGGTATCGGGGTCCACCCCGGGCGCGCAGCGCACCAGCACCCGCATGGTTCGGCCGTGCCTCGCCAGGACTTCCGCCAGCAGCTCAATCTCGCGCACGTTATCAACAACGACATGTCCAACACGTCGCGCGACGGCCAGCTCCAGCTCCTCCGGCGTCTTGTTGTTGCCATGCAGGTTGATGCGGCGCGCCGGGAAGCCCGCCTTTAGAGCAAGATGCAGCTCGCCAAGGGCGGCCACGTCCAGATGGAAGCCCTCCTCCTCGATGAGCCGACACATCGCGAGCGTAAGGAACGCCTTGCCCGCGTAGCAGAAGACGTTGTGCGGATAGCGCGCGTCGAAGGCGGCCCGGTAACGTCGGCAGTTGTCCCGTATCGCCGCTTCGTCCATCACGTAGAGCGGCGTGCCGAACTCCTTCGCCAGCTCCACGGTGTCGCACCCGCCTATCTCCAGGTGCCCGTGCCGATTTATCTTCTGGGTGCCCAACAGCATGGCTGCAATGCCTCTATTCGCCCCGCTGGGAGCGACAAAAAGGCGAACCGGCGCTCGAAATCGCGGCGGTTCGCCGATGGCTCAGTTTAGCCCACGCACAGAGGGGAAGTCAAGAAGCCGTCCCGGCCCCGTAATTGGGGCAGGGGGCCAGGGGTCCGTGGCGGTACAATGGGCGGAAAGGAAGAATCGCGCGTGGCTCTCCGTGACCATGTTGACGCTTGATCAGGCCCTCCTCCGCGCCCTTAACCGCGGCGCGGCCAACGGTGTGCTGGATGCGGTGATGCCCGTGATCACCAACCTGCACCAGCAGCGATGGTTTCTGGCCGTGGCGCTGCTCGCGGCCATTGGCCTTGCGGTGCTGGGAGGGCGTACGGGGCGTCTGGCAGTGCTCTGCGCCATCTTCGCGGTCACCCTGGCGGATCTCACCTCGTATCGGATTGTCAAGCGCATCGTGCCGCGGGAGCGCCCCTGTCACACTCGCGCCGCAACGGGAGAGATGGCTTTTAGAGAGACGCGCCTAGTGGTCGGTCCGAAGTGTCCGGGTTCTCTCTCGTTCCCTTCCAACCATGCCGCGAACATGATGGCGCTGGGCGTCGTGGGGTGGTGGTTTACACGCGGCAAGATGCGCTGGCTCTGGTTCTTGCTGCCGCTCGCCATCGGCTACAGCCGCGTCTACCTCGGATTCCACTATCCCTCGGATGTGCTGGCCGGTTGGCTGCTGGGTGCGCTCTGCGCGGCGTTCAGTATCTGGTTGGGCACCTGGATTGTCACGGTGCTTGTTCCGGCATTGTCCGAGTGCTTCTGCCGGCGTGCAACGCCTGGGCGTGAAGAGGATGGCGGCCCGCAGTCCGCACCAGAGCCCAACGGAGCCGACTAACCTATCCGGAGACCGGCGACTCGGCTTCGCGCCAAACTCCCGCGCGCCGGAGGCGCTGGTATCGTTCCTCCACCAACGTTCCGGGCTCCGCCTGACTCAGGGCATGGAGCTGGCGCACGAGTGCCGCCCGCAGCGTGTTCGCCATGGCCGGCGGATCGCGATGCGCGCCGCCCAACGGCTCCGGCAGCACCTCGTCCACAACCCCCAGATCTCTGGCGCACTGGGCCGTAA
>CAZGLN010000096.1:0-6426 GCA_964526545.1 uncultured Chthonomonadales bacterium | reverse complement strand
CAGCGATTCCGCCGCCTCGTGGGCACGGCCCTTGTCGTACCAGAGGATGGCGGCGCATCCCTCCGGCGAGATTACCGAGTAGATGGCGTGCTCGAGCATCAGCACGCGGTCGGCAACCGCCATGCCGAGCGCTCCGCCGCTGCCGCCCTCGCCAATGATGACGGCGACCACGGGTGTGGCGAGCACGGAGAACTCCCGCAGGTTCCGCGCGATGGCCTCGCTCACGCCGCGCTCCTCGGCGGGAAGGTCCGCGGCGGCTCCGGCCGTATCTACAAAGGAGATCAATGGACGCCGGAACTTCTCGGCCATCTTCGCCAGGCGCAGCGCCTTGCGAAACCCCTCGGCGCGGGCCATACCGAAGTTGCGCCGTTGCCGCTCACGCAGGTCCCTCGCCTTCTGCTGGCCGATGACCACCACAGGCCTGCCCTCAATGCGGGCGAGGCCGCCGACGATGGCTTCGTCATTACCACCCAGACGATCGCCGGAGAGCTCGATGTAGTCATCGAAGGCAAGGCGCAGATAGTCCAGCGTGTAGGGGCGCGCCTTGTGCCGTGAGACGAGCGTCTTCTCCCATGCGTTCAGATTGCGGTAGCGCTTTTCACGAACCTGGTCGAGCTCCAGGCGGAGCTGACCGATGCGTTGATCGAGGTCAATGCCTTCGGCGCGCGCCTGCTCGCGGCGTTGCGGATTCTCCAGCTCGGCGATGAGGCGCTCAAGCTCCTCGATATCCTTCTCGAACTCCAGGAAATCACCGGGCATGGCTCGTCTCCCCACTCAGATGGCCCAGGAGGTAGGCGAGCGTGTGGCGCATCTCTTTCCGGGGAACTATCCGATCCACCATGCCATGCTCCCACTGGAACTCGCTCGTCTGGAAGTTGTCCGGCAGCCTGCCGCCCATCTCCTGGTTGGCCACCCGCCTGCCCGCGAAGCCCACCACGGCGCCAGGCTCGGCGAGGACGATATCGCCCAGGGCCGCGTAACTTGCGAAGACGCCGCCGGTGGTGGGATCCGTTAGCACGGAGATGTAGGGCACGCCAGCGCGGTCCAGCCTCGCGGCCGCCGCGGCCGTCTTGGCCATTTGTGCCAGCGCGAGCAGTCCTTCCTGCATGCGCGCGCCGCCTGACGCGGTAAATGAGACCACCGGCAGCCGCTCGGCAGTGCCGCGCTCCATTGCCCGGGCCACCTTCTCGCCCACCACCGAGCCCATCGAGCCGCCCATGAATCCGAAGTCCGCGACGGCAATCACCAGCCTGTGGCCCTCGATGGCCGCGTATCCGGTAACAACGGCCTCGTTAAGGCCGGTATTGGCTCGCGCGCGCTGCTGCTTCTCCAGGTACTCCGGAAACCCGAGCGGGTCGGCGGAGGTCAGGTTGGCATCTGTCTCCACAAACGTATCTGGATCCACGGTGAGGGCTAGCCGCTCGCGCGCGTTCAGCCGATGGTGATGTCCGCACCGGGTGCAGACCTTCAGGTTGCGCTCGAAATCGCGCGCGAAGAGTATCTGGCCGCATGCAGCGCACTTGGTAGCGATGCCCTCCGGCACGCTCTCCATGGTGTCCGGCGCTCTTCCCCGCCTGCCAAACCAGCCGCTTCTGGCCATCACCCACTCCTCTCCATCCGGCTCAAACGGTATTCTACTCCCGCCGCGCGCTCTGCGCAGGCACATTGCCGTTGGGATGAGCAGCGGAGGTACACTGCAAACAATCACACGGTCCGCCGGACATGGCGCGGAGCGTTACGAGCGAACAGCCCCCATGAGTGTGCACGACCTTCGCAAGGAGATAGACCGCATAGACGAGCAGATACTGGAACTGCTCAGTCGCCGCGCCGAAATTGCCCAGGAGATTGGCAAGCACAAGGCGCGCTCGAAGTCTCACTATTTTACCCCCGAACGTGAGCACACGGTGCTCGAGCGCATTCTGCGGAAGAACCCGGGCCCGCTCGATTCGGCAGCCGTCAGGGCGATCTATCGGGAGATTATCTCGGCCTCCCGCGCACTGGAAAAGCCGCTCTCCGTGGCGTTTCTGGGCCCTACGGGCACCTTCTCGCACCAGGCGTGCATCAGCCGCTTCGGCTCCAGCTCCCGATTCGTGCCCGTGGATTCGATTCCCGAAGTCTTTGCCCAGGTTGAGCGCGGCCTGAGCGATTACGGCGTGGTGCCGGTGGAGAACTCCCTGGCCGGAGTCATTCCCGAGACGCTCGACACCTTCACCACATCCAACCTGCGGGTGGTCTCCGAGGTCTTCGTTCCTATTGCGCACAATCTGGCCACCCACTGCCGCACCCTGGAAGATGTGAAGCGCATCTACTCGCATCCCCAGCCGGTTGCGCAGTGCAAGCAGTGGCTGCGCGCTCACGTGCCCGGCATCGAGATTATGGAGGTCTCCAGCACGTCGCGTGCTGCCGAAATGGCCGCCAATGATGCCGAGTCCGCCGCGCTCTGCCCCGCGCTGGCCGCGGAGCTCCACAACCTGCCCATACTCGTGGAGCACACCGAGGACAACCCGAGCAACCGCACACGCTTCCTGGTGCTCGGGTACAACGAGCCGGAACCGACCGGCGCGGACAAGACCTCGCTCATGTTCTCGGTGCACCATAAGTCCGGCGCACTCTTCCGGGCCATGGCTGCTTTCGAGAAGTACGACGTGAATATGACGATGATCGAGTCGCGTCCCGCGAGGGTTGCGGCCTGGGAATACGTATTCTTCGTGGATGTGCAGGGCCACATTCGCGATGCCAACGTGACGAAGGCCGTGCAGCAGCTGAAGGAGCATGCCCTCTTCGTAACGGTACTCGGAAGCTACCCATCGGCGTAGGAGCGCTGCGGCGCGCCGCGCCTCATCCACCGGAGTTGCCGACCATGAGCTACTATCGCGTTACCGATTCCGAGGTGGCCGCCTTCCAACGGGACGGCTACCTTATTGTCCGCGGGCTGCTGAACCCCGAGGAGACGGAACTGGTGAACCGCATTGCCCGCTCCGACCTTGCACTGGAACAGGAGACGCGCAAGCGGGCCGACGCACGCGGCGGCTTCGCCACCCTGGCCCTGCGCAACACCCTGGGCGACGATGTGTACAGCGCCATCGTCCGATCCCGCCGCATCGTGGAGACCATGGAGCGCCTGCTGGGGGACGAGGTCTACCACTACCATCACAAGATGAATATGAAGCAGCCCTACGAGGGCGGAGCCTGGGAGTGGCACCAGGACTACGGCTACTGGTACAACAACGGCTGCATCTTTCCGGATATGGCAAGCTGCATGATTGCGCTGGATCGCGCCACCCGTGAGAATGGCTGCCTGCAGGCGATCAAGGGCTCCCATCGCATGGGCAGAGTGGACCACGGCAAGACGGGCGACCAGACCGGCGCCGACCCGGAGCGCGTGTCGGAGGCGATGAAGCGCCTGGAGCACGTCTACGTGGAGTTGGAGCCGGGCGACGCCATCTTCTTCCACAGCAACCTGCTCCACTGCTCCGATCAGAACCGCAGTCCCAACCCGCGCTGGGTACTTATCTGCTGCTACAACACCCGCTCAAACGATCCGTACCGGCCGGGACCCCACCCTAACTACGAGCCCCTGGACAAGCTGAACGACGAGCAGGTGCTTGAGACCGCCAGACGCCAGGCAGGCGGCTAGCTCCTCACGGCAAAGGACGACAAGAGACCATGAACCGCTACGCAATCATCGCACTAACGGCAGCCGCCACGCTCGGCGCCGCCGCCGTGGCCCAGCGGCAGCTCGGCTACAAGGACACGCCCACCATCCCGGGCATGAAGTACCGGGTGCACGATGGCGAGCGGCCCCAGCCCCGCGTGGTGGACCCGGGCACGCCAAGTACGCAGGAGAAGCCCGGCACGCCTCCCTCCGATGCCGTGGTGCTGTTTGACGGTAAGGATCTCGCCCAATGGCGTGGAGACCAGGGCGACGCCAAATGGAAGGTCGAAAACGGCTACATGGAGGTGGCTCCGCGCAGCGGCTCCATCCATACCCGCCAGGAATTCGGCGATTGTCAGCTCCACCTGGAGTTCGCCTCGCCAAACCCGCCGAGCGGCATAGACCAGGGACGCGGCAACAGCGGCGTGCTCTTCTTCGGCCGCTACGAGATCCAGATTCTGGATAGCTACGAGAACCAGACGTATCCGGATGGACAGGCGGCCGCTATCTACGGTCAGTTTCCGCCGCTGGTGAACGCATCGCGCAAGCCGGGAGAGTGGCAGACCTACGACATCCTCTTCACCGCGCCGCGCTTCAAGGATGGGCAGCTGGAATCGCCGGCCTACGTTACTGTCCTGCACAACGGCGTGGTGGTGCACAACCACACCGCGCTGCTGGGCGCCGTGGCGTTTCGCTCCATTCCCAGGTACTCGCCGCATGGCGAGAAGGGTGCCATCACGCTCCAGAACCATGGCAACCCCGTGCGATTCCGCAACATCTGGATACGCGAACTCAAGGGCTACGACGAGCCCTAGCCGCGACCGCGTCCAAATCCGCCTCCCCCTGCACGCGCCGGAAGCTTCCGGGACAGGCCGTGATGGCGGCCGGTCCCTTAGAAATGTTTATCGTGGTAAACTAAGTTGCGTGGCACGGAACGTTCCGAATGCCTACAGGTTTCTCACAAAGCAATCCGCCGGATGTACTGAGGGTTGGGCGGCTGTGCCCAACCGAGGGAGACTAGGTACGATGCCTGAGTTCACGTTGGCGCCCTTGCCGTATCCGCACGATGCGCTGGAGCCCTACATTGACAAGCAGACCATGGAGATCCATCACGGCAAACACCATGCTGCTTACGTAACGAACCTGAACGCCGCATTGAAGGACCACGCGGACCTGCAGAACAAGTCCATCGAGGAGATTCTGCGCGGCATCGCCTCGGTACCCGAGGCCATCCGCACCGCCGTGCGCAACAACGGCGGCGGCCACTTCAACCACAACCTCTTCTGGGAGATCATGCGGCCGGGCGGCGCGAAGGCTCCCTCCGGAGCGCTCGCGGACGCCATCAACGGCGCCTTCGGCAATCTGGATAACCTGGTGGCGGCCGTGACGGATGCCGGCATGAAGCGCTTCGGCAGTGGATGGAGCTGGCTGGTGGTGGATTCGGCCGGCAAGCTCCTGGTGCTCAGCACGCCCAACCAGGACTGCCCGCTGATGGATAAGCAGGTGCCCATCCTCGGGGTGGACGTCTGGGAGCATGCCTACTACCTTAAGTACCAGAACCGCCGCGCCGACTACCTGAAGGCTTGGTGGAACACGGTGAACTGGGACGAGGTCGCCAAGCGGTTCGCGGCCGCCAAGTAGCTCCCGCTAAAGTAGCCCGCAAGCATCAGGGGACGGCGAGGCCAGCCGTCCCCTGATGCTTTACCATACGAGATGACTCTGCTCTCTCCGAGGCTTGGCGACGATCCTGGCAGTGCGCCGGCCGTGCCTGGGCTTCACAGGGTGCGCACGTAGCTGTTGCCGGGCAGCCGGCGCACAAGACCCGCAAGCTCCAGCATGGTGAGATGCACTCCCACCTCTACCGAGGTCATCTGCGCCTCGGCCGCCAGCGCGTCCACGTGGCGCGGCGTCAGGTCCAGCTTCTCCAGCACGCGCCGCTGCTCGGCGGGCAGGTCCTGGTAGCGCGGCGCGTGTTCCGGCTTGGGGGAACGCAAGGTGAGCACACCAAGCACCTGCAGCACATCCTCTGCGTTTCGCACTAGCGCGGCGCCATCCTGTATGAGGGCATTAGCGCCGCGCGAGTATGGCCGATCTACGTTGCCCGGCACCGCCATCACCTCGCGGCTCTGCTCGGCGGCAAGCGCTGCCGTGAGCAGCGCGCCGCTCTGCTCGCCGGCCTCCACCACCACCACACCCATCGAGAGACCGCTGATTATGCGATTGCGAAGGGGAAAGCGCCAGTGATCCGGCTGCGCCCCTAACGGAAACTCGGTAACAATCGCCCCAAGTCCGCGCTCCACTATCTGCTGGAAGAGCGGCTGGTTTTCCGCCGGGTAGCGCACGTCGAGACCGCAGCCCAGCACCACGAGGGTGCGTCCGTTGGCCTCCGCGGCGGCGCGATGCGCGATGGAATCGATGCCCAGAGCCCCGCCGCTCACGACGGTCATTCCAGCTTCCACAAGGTCGCGCGCCAAGCGCGTGGTCACGGCGCTGCCGTAGGCGGTGGCGCGCCGCGTGCCCACCAGGGCCACGGCGAACTTGTCCGATTCCAGCAGCGTGCCCCGCGCGAAGAGTATGGGCGGCGCGTCCGGCAGGGCGGCAAGAGTTTCTGGATAGCCCGCGCTGCCGCGAATGAGCACGCTGACGGCATTCTGCTCAAGATAGGCGATCTGTGCGGACTTTGGGGCGTAGGATGGATCGCCGGCGCGGGCGGCGAGAGAAGGAGCGATGCCCGGCAGCGCCTGCAGCTCACCGGGAGGCGCCGCGAAGAC
>CAZGLN010000095.1:5011-13300 GCA_964526545.1 uncultured Chthonomonadales bacterium | reverse complement strand
GCCCCTACCGAACCCGCCCTTACCGAACCCGCCCCTGCCGAACGCGCCCTACCGAACCCGCCCTGCCGACCGCGCCCCTACACCATCATCATCAACGGAAGGGCAGCGAATTCTACTGAGGTGTTGCCATGCTGGATTTTCGCGTGGATGCCGAACTCTGCACCCGCTGCGGGAGCTGCGTACTGGATTGCCCGGTGCGCATCATCGAGCAGGAGGGCGATGCGCCGCCCTTCATCCTGCCGGAGAACGAGCGCAGCTGCATGCGCTGCCAGCACTGCCTGGCCGTGTGTCCCACCGGCGCGCTCTCCATCCTGGGGCGGCTGCCCGCCGATAGCTTCGCGCTGACGGCGGAGGAGCTGCCGAGCCTGGGCCAGATGGAGCGGCTGGTGCGCGGCAGGCGGTCGTTACGCCATTACCACGAGGAGGACGTGGACGGCGCGCTGATTGAGCGGCTACTGCGCGCCGTGGCCAATGCTCCCACGGGCGTGAACCGCATGGAGCTAAGCCTGAGGGTCATTTCGCGTAGAGAGGACCTCCTCCGCCTTCGCGCGAAGGTGCACGCGGAGCTGCTGGCGGCGGAGACGGCAGGCTCGCTGCCGGAACGCGCCAAGTACCTGGCCCGGTCGGCGCGGGTGTTCCGCGAGGAAGGGCGCGACGTCATCTTTCGCGGCGCGCCGCACGCGCTCATCGTTTCGGCGCCGCCCGATGCTCCCTGCCCCGAGCAGGATGTGGCCCTGGCGCTTGCCTACTTCGAGCTCCTGGCACAATCTGCCGGATTGGGCACGGTATGGTGGGGCATGCTCCGCACGGCGCTGGAAGCTCTGCCACACCTGAAGCCCCTGGTTGGCCTGCCGCCCGACCATGTCTACTACGCCATGCTCTTCGGCAAGCCGACATTCCAATACGCAAGGACGGTGCAGCGCGACGACGGCGCGGTGATCGTGCCGACGTCCGTCGCCTAGGACGGGGCTCTACATCAGGCTGGCCGGGTCCACATCCACCACCAATCCGCGGCGCTCCGCGGAAGGCAGCTCGTCCAGCGCGCGGCGCACGATTTCGGATATCGGCACGCTGAGGGGCGCGCGCAGGATGACGTGCCTCCGTTCCTGGTTGCGCAAACGCGGGATGGGCGCGAGCGCCGGGCCCAGCACGTCCGCCTCGGATGGTGCCACTCGGCGCAGGATTTCCGCCATGCGTTCGGCCCGCTCCTCGGCCGTCTGCGCATTCTCGTCCTGGCTGACGATATTGACCAACCGCGAGAAGGGCGGATAGCCCAACTCCGAGCGAAACGCGATCTCTCGGGCGAAGAAGCCCTCGTAGTCCTGGCGTGTCGCGTGCTCCACACTGTAGTGCTCCGGGCTGAAGGTCTGGATGATGACTCTGCCTGGGTTCTCGCCGCGGCCCGCCCGGCCGGAGACCTGGGTAAGCAGTTGGAAAGTGCGTTCCGCGGCGCGGAAATCCGGCACGTTGATGCTGGTATCCGCGCTGATCACTCCGACCAGAGTAACCTCTGGAAAGTCCAGCCCCTTGGCCACCATCTGGGTGCCGATGAGGATATCCGCCTCGCGCCTGCGGAATCGGCCGAGAATCTCCGCGTGTGAGCCCTTGCGCGTCGTCGTATCGCGATCCAGCCGGAGCACCCTGGCGCCGGCGAAGCGCGAGACCACCTCTTCCTCCACGCGTTCCGTGCCCACTCCGAACGTGCGGATGCGCCGAGAGGCGCACTGAGCGCACACCTGGGGCACCGCGGCGACGTAATCGCAGTGGTGGCACCGCAAGGCGGCACGAGCCGCATGGTAGGTCAGCGAGACCGCGCAGTTGGGGCAGTGGGGCACGTGGCCGCACTCTCGACAGAGCAGGAACTGCGCGTAGCCGCGTCGGTTCAGGAAGAGGATGGACTGCTCGCCGTGGCGTAGCCGCTCCGCCAGCGCCTCCACCAGCGGCCGACTGAGGAGCGCCTTGTGCTCCTTTATCTCTTGGCGCAGATCTACCACGTCCACGCGGGGCAGCGGCCGACTGCCGATGCGTTCAGGCATTCTCACAAGTGCGATCTGGCCGCGTCGCGCGGCGTGGAAAGTCTCCACGGCCGGTGTGGCGCTTCCCAGTACCAGGAGCGCTCCGGACATGCGGGCGCGCTCCGCCGCCACGTCGCGGGCAACGTAGCGGGGAACGCTCTCCTGCTTGTAGGAGGCTTCATGCTCCTCATCCATCACAATCAGGCCCACATTGGGCAGCGGCGCGAACACGGCCGAACGCGCGCCCACCGCGATGCGCGCCTCGCCCGCCTGGAGGCGCCGCCACTCGTCGTGGCGCTCGCCCTCGCTCAGGCGGCTGTGGAGCACCGCCACCTGGTCGCCGAAGCGGCCGGTAAAGACATCCACTACCTGGGTGGTGAGCGCAATCTCCGGCACCAGCACGATGGCGTTGCGCCCGGCCTTCAGCGTGCGCGCGATGGCGTCCAGGTAGACCTCGGTCTTGCCGCTGGCGGTAACCCCGAACAGGAGGGCGGCGCGCGATCCATCGCCGGAATCGCCAAGAAGCCCAGCGAGTATCTCAATGGCCTGGCGCTGACCCTGCGTGGGCGCGGGCGGCTCGGTGCGATTGGCCTGGACGCGCGTGGCGGCACGGCGCACGCGGATATCGCTCTGGGTCACGTGTCCCGCGCGCACGAGCGTTCTGAGCGCGGCTTCCGAGGCAGTCGCCAGCCGCAGTATCTCCTCCTGGCGGGCAGGCGTCTTGCCCTCCGCGCGGAGGGTCTCCAGCACGGCGAGGATGCGCTGGCCCGCCTGCGATACGCGGGCGCCAGACGGCGGCAATCCATCCGCGAGATCGTAACCGCGCACGGTGCGGGCGACCACCTGAGGACGCGCCACCTCACGCCTGATCACAACCACTCCCTTGCGGGCCAGCGCGGAGAGGGCTGTGTGGAAAGCACTAAGCGGGGCCGCGCGGCGCAGGGACTCGATGTCCGCCGAGCCGCCCATGCGGTCCAGCTCCTGCACGATGGCCGTCTGCGCGGCGCTTCGAGAGCCCTCGAACGCGGATGCCGGCCCGGCGAGCGTGGCGACGGTGCGAACGCGCGCGCCCATGATGGATGGCGCGACGCAGCGGAGGGCCGCGGCCAAATCGCACAGGTAGCGCTCCGAAACCCAGCGAGCCAGCCGGGCCTGCAGCTCGTCGAAGGTAACCGCATTGTGTACCACGTCCAGGATGGGCCGCAGGCGCGGGAAGAGGGGATCCTCACGGAGGATGCTCCGAATCTCGAGGACGTAGCCGGTAACTTCCGTGCCGCCGAACTGCACGCGGACGCAGGCGCCTGGACGAAGGGCATCGCGCAGCGCATCCGGCACCAGATAGGTGTAAGTGGGTTGGAGGTCCGGCGCCTCCACGTCGGGCACTATCTCCGCCGCCTGCAGATGTTCAAGCGAATCCAGCGAGAGATCGCCGCTCATTGCGTGGCCTCCGGCCCGAAGTGCTCCGCCCGGTCAAAGGGAGTGTCAGAAAAGGTCGGTCTCAACCTGCAGGCGGATCCGCCGGAGAACGGCGGCCACGCGCTCGCACTCCTCGCGGCCGCCGGTGTAGGCGATGGCGCGTCCGCGAGTGTGTGCTTCCATGGTGATCTCCAGACTGCGGTGCATGCCGTAGCCGGTGGCAAGCGCCACCTGGAGCACCACCTGGTCTATGGTGTGCCAGTCGTCGTTGTAGAGGATGACCACCCAGGGTCCGCTGTCCGCGCCGAAGTCGAGGCTCTCTTCCTGCAGCGGCGACGGAAGAAGCTGGACCCTGGGTGAGGATGGGCCTGGCGCAGTCATGGACCGCCTCCTACTGCCTGGCTTGTGCCGCGAAGACGTTGGCTGAAAACGCGGCGGGGAAGCGATACTTGTTTACGCGCTGAATAAGGTCCGCAATGGTGGGCGGGCTCGGATCGCTCCATTGCATGGGGTCGAGCTGGAAGGCGCGCGTCAGCGCGTCCTTCATCTTGAAGCCCTTATCCAACTCAAAGGCGACCAGCGCCACCAGCATCTGGCTGTCTGGTCCGGACTTGTCCAGCTCGGCAAGCTTATCGGCGTACGGCTCGGCATCGGCGGCGCGCTTGGCCGCCAGCAGGGTGAGCGCCATTCCCATGAGGGCGTGCTCACAATTGGGATCCAACTTCAGTGCGAGCGCGAAGAGCGTCTCGGCTCGCTGATAGCGGCGCGAGTCGCGGCCGATGAGCATCTGGAAACCGCGCACGCTGTAGTTTTCCGGCAGCAGCGGGTTCAGTTCGATGGCCTTCTGCAGGGCACGCTGGCTCTCGATGCCGTCCGGCGTAACGATTGCGCGCAGGAGCTGGGCTTCCGCTAGGTCGGGAGCGGCATCCACGGCGCGCTGCATGAGCTCGAGGGCCTTGGTGCGCTGATTCAAGGCCAGTTCGGCGTAGGCGGCGATGAGAATGGCCGGCAGATAGCCAGCATCCACGTCCGCCTGCACCGCGTCACGGGCCTTGGCCGGCTGGTGCTCGGCGAAGAGGATGTAGCCATTGGCCGCGCGGATCGCCTCGTTGGAAATCTGCTCGCGGGCCAGGAGATCGCGGAGCACCTGGGCATCGCGCATTCTGCCCGCGCGATGGTAGGCCAGCAGCAGGCGCGCGCGGGAAGCCGGCGAGTCGTCGCGCTGATACTGGCTGACCGCGTCGGAGAACTTGAGGGCATTGAAGAGCGCGTCTCCCTTGGCAAGCGGAGTGCCGGCCTCCGCCACCCGGGCGGCGGCAAGCTTCTCCGCCTCCGCGATGGCTCCGGATATGCCCTCCAATAGGGCTTCGAAACCACCGCCGGCCTCCGCCTTGGCCACTTTCAGGGCGATAAGGTCGGCGCGGGCGGCGGTATCGCTATCCGGAATCCTGGCCTCGGTCAGTATCCGGATTGCTCGATCCAGATTGCCCTGTCTGCGCTCGATGCGCGCGAGGGCGCGGGCGGCCACCAGGTTTGTCGGATCAATCTTGAGAGCGCGTCGGGCATGTTTGCGTGCGGTCTCCAGGTCATCCGCTCGGGCGGCCTTAAGTGCAAGATCCGCATGATACGCCGCACCCTTGCCGAGTTCGTTATCCACGACCAGCTCGACGGTGGCCGAGGCGGTCTGGCCACGCGAGTCGTAGGCTTTGGCGGTGAGGGTGTACTTGCCCTCGTCCACGGAGAGGGTGTCCCATTCAAAGGTGTAGGGGATGGATTGGTCCGTCGCCTTCAGCTCGCCGTTGAGGGAGAACTCCACCTTGTCAATCCCTACTTCGTCCGCGCCGGTTACACGCGCGGTGATCAGCACCACGTCCGACACCTTGGTGCCCGATGCGGGCTCGATGCGGACAGCAAACTCCTGCGCGCTCGCGCCGCCGACAGCCGCCATGGCAAGACTTAGCAGAAAAACACATGCAGAGAGTCGGCGGGTCCGCTTCGTCATGGTCGTTCTCCGTGGATGCGGGCGATCTGCTGGCGCGATCGCCTCGCGGTGCTTGCTTTTACGCGGGATACCCTGGCGCGGCGGCTCTGGTTTCAGGGCGCGGTCCGTAACCGCAGATGGCCAGGTGATCTGGCGTAATAATACGATATATGACCCACGATAAGGGAGGGTTGGGGCGATTCCGCGTTGACCAGAAACTCCGCGCGCACGCTCTGGCCCGGGCCGAGCGTGCCCATGGCGGCCTTGTCCGCGGGCGAGATGGATGCTCCCTCTGGCGCGGTCACCCAGATCTTCACTCGCGGTACGGATTCCGCCCCGCCATTGGCGAGAGCGAGGCGTATGCGCAGCCCGCCCTCCTCTTCCTCTACCTCCATGTCCGGCGTGAGCCCAAGGCAGGAGGCGCTGATCTGTGTGAGGCTCTCCTCCAGGTCCGCCAAGGCGGATTCCATCTTCTCCGCATCCTGGGCAGCAATCCTGCCGAGCCCGCGGCTGTTGTTGCAGAGCACCTGCGCGTGCGCCACGGTGAGAATGGCGCGGTGCGTGTGGCGGAGGGCCTGGTCGCGCGACTTTCTGTAGGCACCCGTGAGCAGAGCGGCGATGTGGGCCTGGGCTTCCTGCAACGGAACCTTCAGCCGCCGAGCCTGATCGGGTCGGGAGGCGGCCACCTGGGCGACGGCCATGTTCACTGCCTTCAGATCGGCGGAGAGCAGGGCAAGCCTGTTCGTGAATCGCACCGCAACGGTCTGGCCCGGCTCCAACCATGCGGGCTTGGTGGCGGCGCCCGCCTCGCTCAGCAGCGCTCCCTGCAGCCGCTTGATGCTCACGGTCCGGCTGGAGGGCACACCCAGATCAATCCGCTCGATGGAGTAGATGCCCTCGGGCAGCTGCGCGCGCACGCGGGCCTCTATCTTGGACTGGCTGTTGTTGCCCAACAGCACCACAAGCGAGCCCGCTGTGCGGTAGGCGGCAACGGGCACGGCTTCACTCTCGCTCTTGGCGCCCACTGGGCGGGCGTTGGGCTCGGCCCAAGGCCTCCATTCGCCCTCCGCCCCCTCCTCGGCGAGGCCCAATGCGCGCAAGGCCCCTTCCGCGTTCGCATCCGATTCCCCACGGAAGGCAGCGGAGACGCTCACAGGGCCACGCGGAGGGGGAGGTGCCTGGGATGAATCCTGCCGCGCGGCCGCGGGCAATCCCGGGTTACGAATGGGCCCCGGCGCCGCCGCCAGAAGGACCGTTCCTACTGCCACCGCGAGCGCGCCCGCCAAACCCACCCCGCGAGCGGACTCGATGCGGCCTGGTATCATGCAGTGCCCTCGGCTGCCGGCGTGACCGACACTGCGCGCCGCTCGAACTCCTCACGATCCAGGAGCACCCTGCGGCCGCACTTCACGCACTGCAGCCCTATGTCTGCGCCGATCCGCGTAACCTTCCACTCATAGCTTCCGCACGGGTGCGGCTTGCGCAGAGTAGCGCGGTACCCTGGCGCTACGTTGATAGGCAATGACATCTATTGCGTCCAGTCTGACCCGCCATTGTAGCACATGCATGGACGCGGAGGGTAGCCAGGCAGCAAAAGTGGTCAAATGTTGCTGTATATACGTCGCGTGAGAAGGATGCAGGCTCTGGTGCGCAGGTACCGCGCGGTGCGTCGTGTGTTACCTGAAGCCGTAGAGGTAGGTCATAATGAGCACTGGAGCGCCGGCACCGCCCGGAGGAGCCGCGCGAAACCTGCCGAAAATGACTCTGTGAGGTACCAGCGGAGCTTGTTACCAAGGGTTTTCACACGTCTAGCGGCGATAATCGCGGCCGCAGCCCTGCTGGCGCCGTTGATTGCGCGCGCCGATACCCACATCACGCTCGATCTGCCCTCCTCGCGCGCGCCCCAGCCGCCGGCCGCATCGGTCTCTGGACAGAATCCCACCGAGCAGCCGCCGGCTGCAGAGCCTCCCAATAGACGCGGCGGCATGCGGCGCGGCGGAGCCTCCGCCAATCAACGCGTGGTCGGTCGGCTTGGCCTTGCGCGCTCGGCCGCTCCTATCCGCGCGCAGCGAACCAGCCGCGCCAGGCTGCTCACGCGTGTAGCGGCCGGCACCTACCTTGCGCTGACCACGGAGGTTGGCGATTGGTACGGCGTGCTGATGGCGGACCGCAGCACGGGCTGGATGCGCAAGGCGGATGTGGAGCCTCTAAGCTACGAGGTCGTGGCGAACGGACCCGATCCAGCGCGGAACCCCGACGCCGAGGCCATGAACAACCCCTTCCTGAACGAGGGACAGCGCGCGCTGCTCCAGGCGGCGTATGCTTACCTGGGCGTGCCCTATCGCTATGGAGGAACCTCTACGAACGGCATGGACTGCTCCGCGTTCGTCCAGAGGGTCTTCGGGCATATGGGCCTGCAGCTGCCGCGCACGGCCCGCGAGCAGTATGCCGTGGGCGCTCCCGTAGATACTTCCCAACTGCAGGCCGCCGACCGAGTCTACTTCGCGGACAAGAGCGGGCGCATTACGCACACGGGCATCTACATAGGCAACGGGTACTTTATCCACTCATCCTCCAGCCGCAAGGGCGTCGCCATCAACAGGCTGCAAGAGACCATGTACAGCCGCATGTATGTGGGCGCCAAGCGCTAGAACAAGGGGCCTTCCTCCCGCACCGCTCTCCGTTGCCGCCGGTCCCACGCCGTAGAATGCAGCCGGCCGCTGGGCAGGCTGTTTGGTCCGGGTCCATGCGCTAACCGCGCCACCCCCATGCGATGACCCCAGATCGCACGCATTCCTGACGGACAGGATGAACGGGACGAACAGGACGCATGACTGAACACCCAATCCTGTCAATCCTGTCAATCCTGTCTAATCA
>CAZGLN010000095.1:0-4911 GCA_964526545.1 uncultured Chthonomonadales bacterium | reverse complement strand
GGTGGGCCGTCCAGCGTCAGCTCAACCACGGTGGCAATGGGATCCAGGCGAGAGGGCCGCTGAATGTGCAGCACGCTCTCGCTGTCACGCGTGAAGCCGAGGTTCTCATTACCCGCCAGGGCGCGAATGCGCACCACCTTGTTGCGGAGCCCCGGCAGTTTCAGACCCTCGTCAGGCCAGCGGAAGACGTGCAAGTAGAGCCGGCTGCCCTTCGCCGTGCAGCGGCCCTCAAAGGGCAGGGCGCGGAAGGGGCTGGCGGACGAGCCGTGGATTGAGGAGCCGTTCACCCGCATCCAGGTCCCCATCTCCGCGAGACGCTGGACGCTTTCGGCGGGGATGAGGCCCTCCGCCGTGGGGCCCACATTCAACAGGAAGTTGCCGCCCTTGCTGGCGATATCAATCAGCGTGCGCACGAGGTGGGGCGTGGACTTCCAATTGGTATCGTTACGGGCATAGCCCCAGGTGTCGTTCATGGTCATGCAGCTCTCCCAATCCACGCCTGGGATGCCGGTGGCGGGCACCTCCTGCTCCGGGGTACCGAAATCGCCGCGGTACTCGCCCGCTCTCGTCATGCCCTGCATGCCCTGGCGGCCCTTATCCACGCGGTTGTTGATGAGGATATTCGGCTGGAGGGAGCGGACGTAGGCGTAGAGGTCCTTGCCGTGCTCGTGGGTCCAGGTCGGCTCCCACTCTCCATCAAACCAGAGCACTCCGAGCGGACCGTAGCCTTTCACGAGTTCACGCAGCTGGGCCTTCATGTAGGCGATGTACCGCGCGAAATCGGCCCCCTGGGCCGGGCGCGTGGAGGCCTCCCACGGGCGGCGCGGCAGGTAGTCGGGGTGATGCCAATCCATGATGGAGTAGTAGAAGCAGAGTTTGATGCCCTGTCTCCGGCACTCTTGGGCCAGCTCCTTCAGCGGGTCGCGCTTGAAGGGTGTGGCATCCACGATGTTCCAGTCGTTGTTCTGCTCCGTCTTCCACATGCAGAAGCCATCGTGGTGCTTGCTGGTGATCACGATGTACTTCATGCCGGCATCCTTCGCCATGCGCACCCACTCCCGTGCATTGAACCGCACGGGATTGAACTGCGCGGCGAACTTGCGGTAGTCGGCCATCTGCATCTGCTTGTTTGAGAAGTACCATTCGGCGATGGCATGACGGCCCTGCAGATCGGTGGCATCGGCGGGCACGCTGTAGATGCCCCAATGGATGAAGAGACCGAACTTGGCCTCCCGCCACCAGCGCATGCGGGCATCGCGCTGGGCTGGGGTTTCCGCCGCGCAGATGCTTGCGAGCAGGCCGAGGAGTGTGACACAGGCGAGAAATCGAAGAATGGCGGGCATGAGGGCGGCTCCGGGACGGAAGTTGGCGCGGCTGTGCGATGCCTCTATATACCCGCGAGCCAGGGCGAATCTAGCGAAACGCAGGGTGGTGGAATAGAACAAGGGCGGCCGACGGTCGGCCGCCCTGGATCCGCTTCAACGTACAGCACCTTGCGCCGCGCGAGCGGCGGAGCCCCCGAGTCCTACGTGTTCGGCGTGCCGCCGGGCACTCCGGAGAGATCGCACGGCAGGGTGTAGGTAGGCACGTTGCCGTTGGAGACACCCGAGATGCTGCCGCGCCGGCCGTACCACTTGGAGTGACCGTCCACGAAGTTGACGTTCAAGCCTTCCGAGTGGCGCGCATCGCCCGCAAAATTCGTCCAGTCGAACGCGCTTGCGGGAGCCGAACACTCCGGATAGGCCGGTCGGCCGCCGAAAGGCGTGTACTTGCTATCGTAGAACATGGTAGTGTTCGCCGGCTCCGGAACGCCGCCGAGAGTGAGGCACGGATCGTTCTCGAACAGGCCGGGCGGCAGCGCCGGATCCTGGAAAACGGCGAAGTTCATGGCGTAAGAGGCATAGCGGAAGACGCCGCTGGTCCGCAGCCCGAGCGGGGCGAGAATCGCCGCGAAATCTATGCCGGGGCGCTGGGAAGGGCAGACGATGATATCCACGCTCTTCATGTACGGCATGATGGCCTCGTAGACCGTGAAGACTCGGTCGCCCGTGCCCGGCATGAGGATGCGGTTGTCCATGCTGTAGACGCTCTGAGGAAACGTCTCGTCGTGGTCCTGCACGTACATGAGAGTCGCCAGGGCGAATTGCTTGGTGTTTGAGAGGCAGCTTGCCGACCTGGCCTTCTCGCGAGCCTGCGCGAAGACCGGGAAGAGGATGGCCGCCAGAATTGCGATAATAGCGATGACTACGAGCAGCTCAATCAGGGTGAAGGCTCGATGCGAGGCGATTTTCATGGTTGTCTCCTTGCGCGAGCTCGGGCGTTCTTCGAGACTGCACGCCTCTTTCGCGCCGCCATTCTCCGCCACGCGTGCTAACTCGGCGTTATGGCGAGGTTAACACTCGGTTATGGTGCCGCCCGCCAACGCGCGGGCGTGAAATGCGTAACAGCCAGTGACCCATGCGGATCCTGGAGCCGTCCAAGTGGTATCTCAGTAGTGAGAATCTGTCCTGGCACGGTGTGCCTGGAATGAAGCCATGTCCCAGCCCACTCTAACGACAAGGCACCCGGTGAGCCAGCCCTTCTTTGTGGCGGGCGGAACCCTCCGGCGCGATTCGCCGAGCTACGTTCGGCGCTCCGCGGACACGGAGCTGCTGGAGACTCTCGCCGCCGGCGGCTACTGCTATGTGCTCACCTCGCGTCAGATGGGCAAGTCCTCACTGATGGTGCGCATTGCCGCGGCTCTGCGCGAGCGCGGCACGGCCGTAGCGGTGCTGGACCTCACGGCGATGGGCCAGAACGTTACGCCGGAGCAGTGGTACGCCGGGCTCGTCCTGGAGATCGGCAGCCAGCTTGAGCTGGAGGAGCCGATGGAGGCGTACTGGACCGCAACCCGGGGCGGCGCCCCGGTACGCCGCTTCTTCAGCGCCCTGCGCGATGTGGTGCTGAAGCGGGCTCCGGGGCCGGTTGCCATCTTCGTGGACGAGATTGACGCGGTGCGCTCGCTGCCATTCGATGCGGATGAGTTTCTGGCCGGCATTCGCGAGTGCCACAATCGGCGCAGCCAGGATCCCGAGTTCGGCCGCCTGGCCTTCTGCCTGCTCGGCGTGGCATCGCCCTCCGACCTCATACGCGACGTGCGCACTACGCCCTTCAATGTCGGCCGGCGCGTGGAGCTGGACGATTTCACGCTGCAAGAGGCCTCCGTGCTGGAGGCGGGCTTTGCCTGCGCCTCTTGCGGGTTCGCAAAGGGAGAAGACGCGGCGAAGGTGCTGGCACGGGTGCTGTACTGGACGGGTGGTCATCCCTACCTCACCCAGCGCCTATGCCAGGCGGTGGTGACGGCCGGCGCTGCGGAACCGCTCGGGCGCCGCCTGGTGGATCGCGAGTGTGACGCGCTCTTTCTCAGCTCCAGGGCGAGGGAGCGTGACGACAATCTGCTCTTTGTCCGCGAGCGCCTGCTTCGGGCCGAGGTGGATATCGCCTCGCTGCTGGAGCTGTACGACAAGGTGTGGCGAGGCGAGGCCGTCCGTGATGACGAGACCAACCCGCTGATCGGCATCATGCGGCTCTCCGGTGTGGTGCGCGTGGAGCGCGGCCTGCTGAGAGTGCGCAACCGTATCTATCGGAAGGTCTTCGATCGCCGTTGGATACGGGACCAGATGCCTGGCGCGGAACTGCGGCGGCAGCGCATGGCCTTTCTGCGAGGAGTGGCCCGCACCGGGCTGGTCTCCGGCATCACCCTGCTGGTGCTCGTGGCCCTGGCCGTTGCGGCGTGGCAGAGCGCCCGCCAGGCCGATAGGCAGGCCGCCCTGCTGCGCGAGGCCAAACAGCGGGCGGAGGAGAACCTGATGTTGGCGCGCCGCAACGAGGAGGAGGCGCGTGAGGCGGAACGGCGCGCGAACGCCCTGGCTGCCGATCTCGCGGAGGCGCTGCAGGCGCTGGATATGGAGACGAGCCGTGCAAAGCGCGCCCTTGCGGAGGCTCAGAAGTCACGACAGGAGGCGGTGGCAGCCGCTGCCCGCGAGCGGCGGGCTGCCGAGGAGGCGAGGCAGACTCGCCTGCAAGTGAGCAGACTCACGGAGCGCCTGGCGGAACAGGAGCGGGCCGACCCGGGGCGGAACCGCACCCAGGCGTTCGGGGCCGTGGTGCAGATAATCGAACAGGGCACGGCAGCCCACCTCGCCGGGCAGTTCCCGCGAGCGGAGCAGGCCTTCCTGAAAGGATTGCGCGAGGCCGAACAGGCGGAGGATCAGCCGAGGATCGCGGCATTCTCCTCGCTTCTTGGCATGCTCTACTCCAGCCGCAACCGCGACGAGGAGGCGATAAAGCACCTTGAGCGCGCGCTGAAGGCGCTGGAGGTGGTAGGCGACCCGAAGGGCCAGGTTGAGATCCTCATGCAGGTGGCGCACCTGCAAAGCCGCGCCAACAGGCGCGATGCCGCGCGTGCTGCCTTCGAGAAGGCGATGCAGATAGCGCGACAGTCCGGCGATGCCATGCTTCTTCGCCGGGTGCGGAGTGTTCCCATGCGTCCGCCCTCACCGCCCCCAGGGCCACCGCCGGGGCCGCCCCCAGGACCCTAGCGGGGAGTCGCGCCGCATCGCGCCAGGTGCTACAATAGCATGTTGCGGGCGGTTAGCTCAGGGGGAGAGCGCCTCGTTGACACCGAGGAGGTCACAGGTTCAAATCCTGTATCGCCCACCGGGAAGTAGTGATGAGGATTGGCTAGAGTACCAGTGGCCGCCTGGCGATGCCTGGCGGCCACTGGTTTTCGTTGGATTGCGCTTCGCTGGCTATGCCGGCGCGCATGCAGGAGAGCGGGGTCTTCGGCCACCGTCTGCGGGGCACACGGCCAGGCAGGCTGGCGAAAGGCGTGCCTTCCTTACGGGCGCGGCAGGGGCTACTTTGGCCAGA
>CAZGLN010000094.1:12385-13476 GCA_964526545.1 uncultured Chthonomonadales bacterium | reverse complement strand
ACGGTCGGCGGCCGAACGCTTCCCATCGCGCAGCCCTTCTTCGTGGTGGCCACGCAGAACCCCATCGAGCAGGAGGGAACCTATCCGCTGCCTGAAGCCCAGCTCGACAGATTCATGTTCAGCCTTACGTTCGACTACCCTTCGCGGGAGCAGGAAGAGGAGATTGTCGCGGCAACCACGGGCGAAGAGTGCCCCGAAATCGAACCCGTGTTCACGCGCGAGGAGCTGATCGCCCTGCAGCGGCTGGTGCGCGCGGTACCAGTTACGGAACATGTGGTTGCCTACGCTGTCTCCCTTGCGCGTGCCACCAGACCAAGCGATTCGGACGCGACCGCGATGGCGAAGCGGTATGTGGAATGGGGCGCAGGCCCCCGCGCCTCCCAGTATCTGCTGCTGGGAGCAAAGGCTCGCGCGCTCCTCATGGGCCGCCCAACGCCCTCGGCCAACGACGTGCGCGCCGTGGCGTTCCAAGTTCTGCGCCATCGAATTATCCCCAACTATGCGGCCATGGCGGACGGCATAAACTCGAGCGCGATCATCGAGGATCTTCTCAGGCAGGTTCGCGAGCCTTCCTACTCCTGACCGCTTGCATCCAATGAGCCCCTCACCCATCGGCACGGATCTCGAACCGAGAGGCAAGTTCCTCAATCCGCACGATCTCGCCCGCCTCCGCAACCTGCTCTTCGGCGCCCGCCTGATTGTGGAGGGCTTCTATGCCGGGCGCCACCGCTCACCCTTTCACGATCTCAGTTCAGAGCTTGCAGACTTTCGCCCCTATTGCCCTGGAGATGATGTGCGAAGGCTCGACTGGAAGGCATTTGGACGCGCCGATCGCCTCTATGTGAAGCAGTTTCGCAAAGAGACGGACATGCGGGGCTACCTGGTCGTGGATACCAGCGCCTCCATGGCTTTTCGCGGCTCGGAGTCACTGAGCAAGTTCGAGTACGGCGCGCAGATTGCCGCGGCGCTCGCCTTTCTGATGCTTCGCCAGGGAGACCGTCCCGGGCTTGCCCTCTGTGCCGAATCGCTTCAATCTTACGTGGCGCCCCAGGGCGCAATGCGGAGTCTCTACTCTCTACTCCATGCTCTGG
>CAZGLN010000094.1:6916-12372 GCA_964526545.1 uncultured Chthonomonadales bacterium | reverse complement strand
CGACCGGAAGGACGCGCATTGCGGCTGGCCTGCGGGCGCTCTTGCCGATTGCGCGGAGGCGCGGCCTGCTGATTGTTCTCTCCGATTTCCTGGAGGATCCGGCGGATATATTCGATGCGCTTGCCATGTATACGCACCGTGGATTCGCCGTGCTGCTACTGCAGATCCTTACCGATGACGAGATTGCCCTGCCCGCGGGCGGTCCCTTCAGGTTCTACGATTCCGAGGAGCCTCGCTCAATCTGCGCGAACCCTGCAGCCGTCCGCGATGGCTATCGCCGCGAGCTCGAACGGCATCTCCATACGCTGAGATCCAACGCCCTGGCCCGCGGCATGAGCTACATGCTGCTGCGTACAACTGTGCCATATGTCGAGGCACTCTCTGCCTACAGCGCGAAGCGCGGTTGGTAGGAGGCTGGCTGTGTCTTACTCTGCCGTCCGCGCTCCGCGACAACGCCACGCCGGCACACCCCCATGATTGCCGAAAATCCCGGTTTCTTGCCCTGGCTGCTGGTCGGCACCGTGCCGGTGCTGATCCACCTCCTGACGTTGCGTTCCGCGCGCCGACGCGAGCTGCCGACCCTCCGATTCCTCATGCGCGGAATCGCGAGCCAGAGCCGGCTCTTCCGCCTGCGCGACGCGCTGCTGCTGGCCCTGCGCTGTCTGGCACTCCTCAGTGTGGTCATGGTCTTCGTGCGGCCCTCCCTGCCACGGGCCGATGGTGCGCGGCTTGCCGAGTCAACAGCGATTGCGATCGTGATTGACACTTCCCTGTCAATGAACGCGCGCATGGATGGCATCTCGGCACTGGAGCGGGCTCGCACACTGTCGGAGCGCCTGCTGCGTCAACAGGACCCGGCCGCGCAAGCCTACCTGATCGCTGCAGGTGCGAAGCCATATCTGCTGAACCGCGAGCAGCGGGCGGATATCCCGCACGCCCTGGATCGCCTTCGGAACCTGCAGCCTACTCAGGAGACCTGCGACTCCGGTGCCGCCGTGGCTCTTGCTGCCGAGGCGTTGGCGAATTCCAAAGCCCGGAGCGGCTCTCTCTACATCGTCTCGGACTTTCAGCGAGCCAACTGGTCGCGCCTGGACCCAGAGGCCCTGCCGAAGAACGTGAATCTGCGATTTGTGGATGCCTCGGCGGGTGAAGTGGAGAATGCAGGCATTACCAGCCTTTCGCTAAGGCCTGCCACGCCGCGGACCGGAGAGCCGGCACAAGTGGTTGCCACGGTCTGGAACGGCTCACCCCGGACCCGTACGCTCGAAGTGAGCCTGCAGAATGGCGCGCAGACACAGCGAAGGCCTCTTGCCTTGTCTGCCTTCTCGTCTGGAGTGGTCCTCTTTCCCGTGCAGTTTGGAGCTCCGGGTCAGTACCCCGTGCGCGCGGAGCTGCCAGCGGACGCCTTGTCGGACGACGATCGCAGATGGGTTGTGGCAAATGTCCGTAAGAGCCTGAAAGCGCTTCTTCTCACTGCCGAGGACTTCAACGCGCCCGAGAGCGCCTCCCTCTACATCAGGCAGGCGCTAAGTCCCGCGCCGGATGTTCCCGGCAGCGTCCAGGTGGAGGTGGTGCGCCCGGGGCAGCCGCTCGCTCCGGCTTTGGCCTTTAGCGATGCGCTCATACTGTGCGACTCAAGCGTCCTTCCGGAAGCCCGGCTCCGCGAGATAGCGGAGTACTTGCGAGGCGGCGGAGCGGTTGTGGTGTTCCTCGCCACTCCGGATGATGCCGCCAATGTGCGCGCCCTGGACAGGCTGGGCGGACCGAACGAAAGGGTGCCTTTTCTGCCGATTCGCCGGGTAGACACCCGCCAACAAGGCCGAGGCGACATTGTCCTGGAGGATAAGCCCTTTTCGAGCAAGCTGGTGCGCTTCTTCCTTAGCGACGAAGAGGGCAGCTTCATGCACTTCCGCTTCTACCGGTACTTCCTCACCGAGAAGCCCACCACGGAGGCAGAGGTGGCCCTGATCTTTCAGGACTTCACACCGGCACTCGCGCACAGAGGTTTCGGCCGGGGAACGATTGTTCTGTGCAACTTTACACCCTCTCCCTTGGACAGCAACTTGCGAACCATGCCCATGTTTGTTTCGCTCGTGCATGAGATAGTGAAGAACGCCATAGCCGCTGAAGAGAGCGGACGCGAGATCTACCCGGGCGGGGTAGCACTTCTGCCCGTGTCGAATGCAGTGTCGGACGTGCAAGCTCTCGGCCCAGACGGCAGACCACGCGGAGTCGCTCTGGACCGAAAGGCCGGCAGTCTGCTCATCGAGGGGCTTGACCGCGTGGGCCTCTACACGGTGCGCTCGGGCGGGCGGCTGGTTGGCAGCGTGGCCGTCAACTCAGATTCCACAGAGAGCGACCTCCGAGCCATTGATCCCCGCGAACTCCGGCACCAGCGCGCCAAGGAGGCTCCTCTGCTGCGGGCCGGCAATGATCCTGGCCTGGCTATAAGCCTGGCTGCGAGCCGGCCGCTCTGGCCATGGTTTGCGCTAGCCGCGGCCCTCTTTCTGCTTGCAGAAGGCCTCGTGATGCGGGCATGGAAGCCTGGCACGGGGGATGGAGTCCGTCCGAGCGCGCCGCGCGGATAGCCGAGCAGAAGGAAAAGGCCGGAGCAACCGCTCCGGCCTTTGCTGGTGCCGAGGACGAGACTTGAACTCGTACGCCTTGCGGCACACGGCCCTCAACCGTGCGCGTCTGCCAATTCCGCCACCTCGGCACGCCACGCTGACACCAGATTGTGCTGCAGCGCCACGGGGAGTCGAACCCCGGTTTACGGGCTGAAAACCCGTCGTCTTAACCGCTAGACGATGGCGCCGAGCCGGCCTGTTATTATACGGGTGACCGCGGCCCGAGTCAAGCCGAACGTGGAGGCTGCCTTCGTTGACTTGCCCGAGCGCCAGCAGGTACACTCTTGGCCAGTTCTGTCGTTTTGTACGCGGACGCGCAACTGGCAGCAGGCTTGCTCCGATGTCCAGGGAGGCGCGGTTCGATGTTAGATAGCCTCACCGCCTCCTCCTTACGGCCTCCACCTGTCTGCGCCCCGCCTAACCAACCGACGCTTATCCGCTTCAATAAGGAGACACCACCATGCCGGTACGGGTGGGCATCAACGGTTTTGGCCGCATAGGCCGGCTCTGCCTAAGAGCCATCTACGATCTCTATCCCACGGAAGTGCAGGTCGTTGCCGTCAACGATCTCACGGATGTCAATACCAACGCGCATCTGTTCAAGTGGGACTCGACCTACGGCCCGTTCAAGGGCGAGGTCGTCGCCGGTGAGGGCGCCTTCAGCGTGAACGGCAACACGATCAAGGTCTTCGCCGAGCGCGAGCCCGCCGCCATTGACTGGGCATCCGTTGGCGCGGAAGTCGTGATTGAGAGCACCGGGCTCTTCACGGATGCCAAGAAGGCCGTGGCGCATCGCGAGAAGGGCGCAAAGAAGGTCATCATCTCGGCGCCCGCCAAGAATGAGGACATCATGATTGTGCTCGGCGTGAATGAGGGCGACTATGATCCCGCCAAGCACCATGTGATCTCCAACGCCTCCTGCACCACCAACGGCCTGGCGCCGGTGGCGAAGGTGCTTCACGAGGAATTCGGGATTGCCAAGGGCCTCCTGACGACCATCCACGCCTACACGAATTCTCAGAAACTGCTGGACACGGCAGCCAAGGACGATCTGCGCGACGCCCGCGCGGCGGCCCGCAATATCGTCCCCTCCTCCACGGGCGCGGCGCGCGCCGTTGGAAAGGTCATCAAGGACCTGGAGGGCAAGTTCCACGGCATGGCCTTCCGGGTGCCCACGGAGACCGTCTCCGTGGTGGATTTCACCGCCGTTCTTGAGCGGGATGTTACGGTGGCCGAGGTCAATGCGGCGGTCAAAAAGTGGGCGGAAGGCCCCATGAAACATGTGCTGGAGTACACGGAGCTGCCGCTTGTCTCTTGCGACATGCGCGGCAACCCGCACTCAAGCATCTATTCCGCGCTGGACACAGTGGTTATTGGCGGCAACCTGGTGAAGGTTGTGGCGTGGTACGACAACGAATGGGGCTATGCTTGCCGTGTTGCGGATCTGGTGAAGTACCTGGCTGACAAAGGCCTGTAGGTCCAGATCTACCGGCGGGTAACGCGGTTCTCGGAGCCGAAGCCCGGAACGTGGCGCACCACGTGCCCTGCGTTTCGGGCTTCGCGCATCTTTGGTTCGCAACCTGGGTGCGACAGGCTTCCGAGACCACGAGATGTTCCAGAGCCTGGTGATAGCCCGCGTACACATCCGTGCGGGTGATGCAATGTAGAGGAGCAACGGCCATGGCCGAAAAGACTATCGAAGATATTGAGGTGGGCGGCAAGCGCGTATTGGTACGGGTGGATTTCAACGTCCCCCAGGATAGCCAGCGAAACATCACGGATGACCGACGTATCCGTGCTGCTCTTCCCACCATTCAGTACCTGCGCGAACACGGTGCGCGCACCATCCTGGCCTCCCATCTGGGAAGACCGAAGGGCCAGCCGGAAGATAAGCAGAAGTACACCCTGGCTTCCGTGGCCGCAAGGCTTGGCGAGCTGCTGGGCACGCCTGTTCCCCTGGCACCTGACTGTGTTGGGCCGGAGGTGGAGGCACTGGTGGCCGCCATGAAGGATGGAAACGTGCTCTTGCTTGAAAACGTGCGATTCCATCCCGAGGAAGAGAAGAACGACCCCGAGTTCGCCAGACGTCTGGCCTCACTTGCGGATCTCTATGTAAACGATGCCTTCGGCACCGCCCATCGCGCCCATGCCTCGACAGAGGGCGTAACACGCTACATTCCGGGAGTCGCGGGCTTCCTGATGGAGAAGGAGCTGCGCTTCCTGGGCGGTGCTCTCGCCGCGCCCGCGCGCCCCTTCGTTGCGATACTCGGAGGCGCGAAGGTCAAGGACAAGATTCCGGTCATCGAGAACCTGCTCACGAAAGTGGACAGGCTGATCATTGGCGGAGGAATGGCCTATACCTTCCTGAAGGCGCAGGGCAAGGAGATCGGGCAATCCCTGCTCGACGGCGACTCGCTCGACTTCTGCGTCAAGACGCTCGCCGAGTCTGGCGACCGATTGCTTCTGCCGGTAGATGTAGTGGTCGCGAGCGGCAATCCCTTCGACCTCGGTCCGGACGCGGTGGAGGCGCAAGTGGTGCCCGTGGATGCCATTCCCGCGGACTGGCAAGGCGTTGATATCGGACCGGAGACCCGCAAGAAGTTTGCCGCGGCGGTCGCCGGCGCGGGAACCGTGGTCTGGAACGGTCCAATGGGCATCTTCGAGTTCGCGCGGTTCGCGGAGGGCACTCGCGCGATGGCCGAGGCCTTGGCGGCGAGCGGCGCCGTGACCATCGTGGGAGGAGGCGACTCCGCTGCCGCCGTGGAGCAGCTGGGCTTTGCCGACAAGATGACTCACATCTCCACCGGCGGCGGGGCCTCCCTGGAGTTC
>CAZGLN010000094.1:0-6893 GCA_964526545.1 uncultured Chthonomonadales bacterium | reverse complement strand
GGCCGCGCTTCAAAAGAAGTAGGCGGGCACTCGACCCGCCCGACCGTGCACGAACTGGATTAGGAAAGGACTGTACTGACATATGAGCGAAGAACGACACAGTTTCCATATCTCGAGCACCTGGCTGGGCAACAGCGATGGTGATGGGGTGATAGATTGCAACGGACGCACCGTGGATTATGGCGTGCCCGTCAGCCTGGGCGGCAAGGAGGGTCGAAGCAATCCCGAGGAGATGCTGATTGCGGCCGTGGCCTCCTGCTACTGCATTACGCTCGCAATCATCGGTGAGCGGAAGCGTCTTCCCATCGAGCGCATTGACCTGGAGGCTTCAGGGGAGATCGTACGGCAGCCGGATAAGACGCTCAAGTTCGAGAGCATCACGCTTCGTCCGCGGATTCATCTTCCTGGAGCCGATGAGGCGCAGCAGAAGTCGGCACTGGATGCCGCCCAAAAGGCGGAGGTCTATTGTCTCGTATCCCGTGCGCTTCGCGGTAACGTGGAAATAAGCGTAGATCCGACGGTCCAAACCTAAGAAATGGTCGGGGCGGCGCCCTCACGCGCCGCCCCGTCCCGAGACAGGAGAGGGGCGTGCGCCTAGGAGTGTTGCTTGCCGGCCGTAAGCCGGCCGACATCCGCGAACGGTTTGCTCAGGCACGCGAGGCAGGCTTCTTTCAGTGCCAACTGAACCTGCACGAGTCAGGCCTGAGTCGCGCCGAACTCATCCAGATCGCCGACGCCATCGAGGAATACGGCGTGCGCCCTCTTGCGGTGGGCTGCTATCTGAACCCGCTCCTGCCGGAAGCCCCCTCACCGATGGGAGTCTCGATCAAGGACCTGGAGACAATCCTCAGCTCCATGGACCTCATCGGAGCACGCCGCATTGTCATTCCCAGCGGCACCTGCGCCGAAAACTTCCTGGACAACCACCCCGAGAACAGCAGTGAAGGTGCGCTTTCCGGCCTTCGCCTCTTCCTCTCGGATGTCGTGCGCAACACCCGCGCACGGCACTATACGCTCGTAATCGAGCCGGCGCCTCAGCACGTACTCTCATCGCCCGAGCGCGTCCGCATGTTTCACGCCACCCTGGATGAGCCGGTGGCCGAGCACGTTCGCTACGTTCTGGACGGCGTAAGCTGGCTAAACCAAGCCAACTTCCCGCAGAGGACGGAAGTCATCGCTGAGGCCTGCGCCGAACTTGGACCCGTGGCCGGATTGGTGCACCTGCGCGATGCCTCGCTGGAGGACGAACTCGACTTGCCCGCACCGGGTTTCGGCATGGTGGACTACGCAGCCTACCTCGATGCCATCTGCGGCAGCGTGGCCACGGACGTGCCCGCGATCGCGCGGAACGCCTCCGCGGACCAGTTCGCGGAGGTGCGCGACTTCCTGCTGCGGCTTAGCGGCATCTGGCAGCTCGCCTGACCATTGGCGAGCCAGGTCTCCGTGCCGCGCCCGCTCCCCTACCCCGCAAAGGGCACGATGCCTGCGCGCACACTCTCGGCGAAGCGCTCGATATGCGCAACCGCATACGCGGCAGGATCCAGCGAGTCGTCCTCGATGAGCGGCGTCAAGTCCATGGCGAAGCTCATGAGCTGCGCGGCATCCACGGCGTGACTCTGATGGTACGTGGCGTGTGCGCGCCTGCGCCCCTGCGTCGCCAGGTCATAGCGCTTGCCGCCTACAATCTGTGAATCAAACACGCTGACAAGGGCGGCGGCGATGTTCTCGTGCGCATCCAGCACGAACGCCTGCTTGTCCTCATCCAGCATCCAGTCCAGATCCCGCCACACCTCGCAGCCGTACAGCTTCCGAGGGCGCGTCTCGCGCGGCAGCCGCCGGATGGCCGCAACCACGCGCATGGCAACCGCCACGTGCGTTGGGTGCTTATCCGCGAGATTGTGCGTGTAGACCACCTGCGGGCGCGCAACGGTCAGGAGCCCTGCAAGGTCCTCCACGGGCCTCGCATCGGCAGGGTTCTTGACCACCGAGCTGGGATGGTCCAGGAAGACAACCGCACCATACTCTCCGACGAATGCGGCCTTCTTCTGCTCCTGCCGCCGCACGACCATCATCTCCTCGTTCGTGTAGGAGGCATACAGCGCATCGCGAGGGCTGCCGCCGCCATCCGTTACCACAACGCCAGTAAACCACTGCTCGGGGTGGCGGAAACACTTCAGAATGCCATCCAGGGCCATGATCTCCAGGTCATCCTGGTGGGCGCCTATTCCCATGTGCGTCGTTCGGTGCAAACCCTGGTCGGCCGCTACTCCGTCCGGCGTCCAGACTTCCGCGCTCGTGTTGCTAAACTGCATCTCCTCAGCCCCTCTCCGGTTCACTGCTCGCAGCACCCTGCTTGCTCCGCAAAGCAGGCAGGCTGGCCGCGGCGATGCTCTGTCCCACCCGGCGCGACTTCTCGTCCGGCAATGCCATTCGCGTGTGCTCCGCGATCTCGGGGAACTCCTCTTGCAGGGTGCCGTTGGCTGTATCCAGCAGGATATTCCCACCCTTGCCCGTAGTTACGCGGCCGAGGATAAGCACATGCCTCAGCGTGTAGAAACGGGCGTAGTGTGCCACGGCGTAGCCCAGGTAGACTCCCAGGGTCTCGTAGACCTTCGCCGCCACCGGGTCGCCAGCCGCCATCCTCGCCTGAAGAGCCTCCAGTTTCGCGGGGAGCGGTGCTCCCGCGCCAAGGTCCATCCCGGCCCCTTCGGCCACCCGCACTGCCCCCACCTGGCTGAAATACTGCACGCCGCACCCTCGGTCGCCGGACCACTCGTCTGCGGGAGCATCCAGCCGATAGTCAATGGGAGTAAACGCAAGCTCGTTCAGCCAGCCCGTAATGTAGCCTTGGGAATCCACGTAGCCGCCCGCCTGGCTGGACCCCATGGCGATGCCGAGGACGGGGTTCTCGCCGAGCGACATGGAGCCGGCCAGCGCCGTAACTTCGCCGTCGTTTACTACTTCCAGGGGAACCCCCAACTCGCGCCCAATACGCACGAACATATCGGCAATCCGCTCTTCGAACAGCTCCTTCGGCACGCCGCGATAGAGCGAGCCCACGCGGACGCGGTTGCCGATGTAGATGCCTGCGGCACTTCCGCCAATCGCATCCACCCGAGGCAAGTGCGCCGCCGCACGACGGATGGAATCCATCACACCGTTGTAATGGTATTCCGGATCGGACTGCGGACGCGGGTCCCATGGCACCTCTTCACTGAAGACCGGCTCACCGTCAATGACCGCGCTGGACTTGCGGTCGCTGGCGCCCAAATCGAACCCGATACGGCAGCCTTCCAGATGCCTGCCCAACGGCATGGCCGTCTCGGCGCGGTCCTGCAGCTCCGAGTGAGCAACGAGCCGGACCTCGAAAGGCTTCTCGTAGACCGAAGCCATGAACTCGGCATCAAATGCCCGGGCGCCGTTTGGCGAGTATACGTCGCGAAGATACTCCGCGATGCTCGCCGGCCCGGCTACCAGCACGCGCCATCCGCCACGCTGCCACAGCAGAAACTTCACCACACGTTCCACCAGAGGAAGGTTGAGCGGAGCGCGAGGGGATGAATCGCCGAATACGCGCATGGAGAACGTGGACACCGCGCCATCGGATCGCTCGATGCCGAGCCGAAGCGGCACTCCGCCTCCCTCCAGAGCCAGCAGCTCCTCGAAGCGACGGTGAATGGCAGAAGCCGGCCGAAACTCCGGATCGAGCGGAGGCACGACCTTCGGCGATGACCAGAGCTCGTCTATCCAGTTCACAACCTACCTCCTTACGTTCCCTATAGAATGGCGAACGGCGAGTGCCATGCCGACCAGCGGCTCCACCCACCGGTTTCTCTGCGGTCGCGGGTGCGCAGCCAGTAGACGCCGCCCGAGCGAAACGGCGCGTCGAGAGCGCAGCGCTCCTCGGTCCCGCGCAATGGCACCGAGGTCCATACGGCCTGCCGCGCGTCCGGACCCAGTCCCACCTGCACCTGCCACCAGTCCACTGCGGCCTTGGTCCTGTACGCGCAGCAGCCGGCGCTAACCACCACGGGACCAATCTCAGCGGCAGCAACAACAAGGTTGTCTAGCCAGATATTGGCAATGCGAGACGTTTTCCCCGAAGGACCGCTCTCCAAAATGAGCGTGTTCAGGCGCCCGGAGCCGCCGCCCCGGTTCCATCGCAAGCCGGTGAGGGCGCACTCTCGGCGGCCGTCCACCCAGAGGTCGAACGCGCCGTTTGTCTTGCCAGGATCATTCAGACGCACGCGCGATTCGATGCAGATCCATCGTCCGGCCTCGTTGCGATTCAGCACGCGTGAACTTCCGAGGCGCGTACCGAGCGTCTCAGCGGCTGCTCGAGCCGCGGCGGATCCGCGCCTGGATTCCGACACGCCGGTCGCCTGCGCCAATATCCTCAGTGCGCCTCCACTGTCCGACGATACGCTCGCCTCCATCGCCCGCGGACCGCTGCTTCCCGTTACGCCGAGCAGGCGCGCCAGGGCAGCATTCTCCACGGCGGCCGCGGCATCGTGCCGCAGATAGACTCGCCACCAGATCTCCGCGTACTCATCTGCGGCCCCCGCCCTGGCGTTGGCGGGATTGCTGCCGAAGTACACCCTCATCTTCGCAGTGCCGTCGCGACCTGGAATCATCTCCGCGCGAAGAGCGCCGCTGACACCCATGCCCTCGTTTGGCACCCAAGAAAACGTGCGGCGGCTCTCGGCTGGCCCGCGATGAGTGCCGGCCGAGGCCCGCTCGTGCTCAAACTCTTCCAATAGAAGCACGTCTGCCGGAGCCACCGCGTGACTCCGCAGTACTGGACCGACCTCATCCACGCGTACGCGAGCCTCCGGTATGCGGTCAACCGTGGTCAAGCCATGCGGCATAGCCAACCATAATAGGATTGCGGTCCGTTTGATGAATGCCATTCCAGCGTAAGCCCGCGGGCAGCCTTACCCGCCATTCGACGGACAAGGGCATGCTCCCTGCCGGTACACAGCGGCTGACCCACTTGAATGGGCTGCCGTTGACGCGCTGACTTCGTGCGTGATACACTCGGCCGCCTTGCGCTGCCAATGTGCTGCTGCAAGGAAGCCTCCCTCCACGTGGAGACATGCACAAGAGCTGGACAGCCGCGATGCGGAGCCGCAGGCCAGGTGGTCTGGACGGCACAGAGCGGTAGCCAGCGGTGTTCCACCAACATGGAACACTCACAGCACCAAAAGGAGGACTTACCAAGTGAGGACGAACAGACGATGGATGGCTGCCGCCATGGGAACAGTGCTTGGTGCACTTGCCCTGGCAGGCTTGAGCAGCCCGGCTGCCGCGCAGGACTACGAACCGGTCCCGCTTAAGAAGGCCGCCGTGAAGGTGGGAGCCTTCATTCCAACCAATGGCGGGCTGAAGTCGGATGCGGGCAGCACCTGGTGGTACGTGGGTCTGGACTACTTCCCTGGCTTTCGCCACCGCCTCGCGAATGCGGACGTCGGCTTCGGCGCGGATCTGCGGTTCCGGGACTCCGGCAAGGTCAGCCTCTTCAGCCACTCGCTGGGCGCCAAGGCGCTCTGGGACATCAGCCCGGAAGGCAGCCCGGTGGTCTTCAGGGCCGGGCTTGGAGCGGGCATCTATTTCAGCAACACGAAGCACTCCGGCGGGATGACAAACCCCGGATTGAAGTTTATCTTCTCCGTGGACCTCTCCCAGAGGCTGTTTGTGGAAGTGAACTACGACTGGGTGAGCGGGTTCACGGACAGCGTGAGCAAGAGCATCCGTGTGGACGGCCTCACCGTCTCGGCGGGTGTGCGCTACTAGTCGCGATCAACGGAGCGCGCCAGGCGCGCTACCGACCCGAAGGCCACGGGCGAAGCGGATTCGCCCGTGGCCGTTTGCTTCTTTCAGATGTCACCTGACCGCAGCATCTCCCATCCCGTTCCAGAAGCCGTTGTCCAGCGCGCCGTCCCGGTCCAGATCGTCGAGAGCGCTCAGCCGCTGCGCCTTCGCATGCCCGTCGCAGAAGATAGCGACCACCATGGACGTGTGCCTCTCGGCGGGAACGGATCGGCATCCCCAGCGACCAGGGCCGGGCTGCCCTGAGCCGCAGTCAGGCGGCACAGCATAGTACCCGCTCGGGCGCCCGCTGCCCCGCAAGGAGGGCAAGGGCGGGTCAATGCAGTAGTCACCTCCGCCCAGCGTGCCATCGTCCTTGCGAACACCGTTGGTATCGGCGATCGCAAGAGTCTGCGCAGGAACCGCAACGGCGGCATCTAGGGAAGTGAACGGGAAGCGGGAGTTGCCTAGATACTGATAGTTGTATCCGTAGCCGCCAAAGCGCAGGGCGGAATTATGTGCCCATGCCTTTGTTCGAACGTCCTGGCCTGAGCTCGGGCAGAGGAAGAGCTGCTCGTTCTTCACATACGGAAAGAGATAATCCGGCCAGCGTGTGCGAGGCGAGGCGCTTGCGGGAGAGGACATCATCGGATATCCCTCGTGGTCCTGAACGTACATGGCTACTCCCATCCCTAGCTGGCGGGCGTTCGAGAGGCAGGTCGTACCGCGCGCCCTCTCGCGGGCGGCAGCGAATACCGGCATCAGAATCGCGGCCAGAATGGCGATAATCGCCACGACCACGAGCAGTTCGATGAGCGTGAATGCGCTTTCTGGATGGCTGGTGCCTGTTCGGCGCATGGAAGCATTCTCCTTATTGAATTGGCCTGTTCGTTGTGCAAGTGTACGTCCAGCCTATTTATAAGGATATCCATAACCATATACACAAGTCAAGCTGGCCGGCACTATTTTTTAGTCTTACCATAACTCTAACCAACGCGGCAACACATCCCCGACTCACCAACACACCCGAGGAGGGGCAGGAGCTGCCACTTCACCTGGCGAATCAGCCCAACAGCAAGCTGCGA
>CAZGLN010000093.1:3150-13558 GCA_964526545.1 uncultured Chthonomonadales bacterium | reverse complement strand
CGCAAACGCGCCCGCTAGCCTGCTTCCTGACGACCGATCTGCACTGAGTGAACAGGCCGCCGGATCGGCGGCCTTTTCCCTTTGCATTTTCCGCGCCGTAGGGCTCCGCCGCTCAGTGTAGTGGCGGCGCCGGCATCGCGACCATCTCGCCGGCCGGTTGGGCCGGAAACCGCCCAATGCCGGCAACACTCCGGCTGCAAGTGCAACAGGATGTGCCTTCTGCTCGTACAGCCGTGCAGATTCCCGAGGAGGCGCTGGAATGCACTTCGCCCTTGCTCTTGCCGCCCTGCTGATTGCTCAGACCGATGCTCGTTCATCAAACCCCTCCGCGGCATGGCCTCAGTGGCGCGGCCCCCAGCGGGATGGCCGCGTCGCTGGACTGCGGTTGCCCGCGCAGATGCCCGCGCAGCTCAAGAAGCTCTGGTCGGTTCACGTCGGCGAGGGGTACTCCTCACCCATCATTGTCGAAGACCGTGCCTATGTGCTGGTGCGCGTCGGCGAGCAGGAGGTTACGCGGTGTCTCGATCTGCGCACTGGGCGTCAGCTCTGGGAGCATCGTGTGGAGGCACCGTTCGACAGCGTCATCTTCCCGGCCCGCCGCTTCGGCAAGTCGCCGCGCTCCACGCCGCTCTGGCACCAGGGCAAGCTCTACACCCTGGGCATCAATGGGCTGCTGAGCTGTCTGGACGCCCGGACCGGCAAGGTGATCTGGAGCAGGGACTTCTCAAAGGCCTTTCCGACACCGATGCCCATCTGCGGCGCCTCCCTCTCGCCGCTGATTGTCGGCAAGCGGCTCCTGGTACATGCGGGGCACGATAACGTCGGCGCCTTCTTCGCGCTGGACAAGGATTCCGGCCGCGATATCTGGGCCTGGAAGGGCGAGGGGCCGGCCTACACCTCACCCGTGCTGGCGCGGATTGGCGGCATGCCCCAGATTATCACGGCGGCACACAACATGTGGATTGGGCTGGACCTCGAGACCGGCGCGCTGCTCTGGAGCATCAAGAACCGCGAGAACATGTTCAACCACAACTCCATCACTCCGGCGGTCGTGGGCGATACAGTCATTCTGGGCGCGAACCAACGCCCGACCATGGCCGTGCGCATTCAGCGGCGCGGCGACCGATGGCAGGCCGAGAAACTGTGGGAGACGCGCGCCGTCACCCTATCCACGGCCAGCCCGCTGGTTCTCGGCAGCCGGGTTGTTGCTCTCAACGAGAAGCGGCGGGGCCAGCTCACGATGCTGCGTCTGGACACGGGCGAGGTCGCCTGGGAATGCCCGGGCAACAAGGGCGAGCATGCCTCGCTCTATACCGTGGGCGCGTACATGCTGGCATTCACCAGCACGGGAGAGCTCTACGTATACCGCGTGGACGGGGACATTCCCCGCGAAGCGGCTCGCTACCAAGTGGCGGATAGCGCGATGTGGGCGAGCCCGGCCATCGCTGGCAACCTGATCCTGACAAAGGGTGTCGAAACGCTCACTCTCTGGGAGATACCGACCCGCTGATTATGGCGAAGGGCGCGCGGCGCCGGCCCCGTCAGGGCGCGCAGCAGGGGCGCGCTGCCCTTCACGCGGCTATTTCACCACCTCCAGCCGATCGTCAGGCTGGGGTGCCGCAGCCAGATCCAGCCAAGCTGGGCGTAGTATTTCGTGGCGGAATAGTTGAGCATCAGGTGCGTCTTGCTCCCGTCGTTCATCGCAAGCGCACCCCAGCGAGGCGTAAGCTGGTAGTTGAGGCCAAACGGAAAGACCAGGCCCTTGTGGAACTCGGAATAGGTCAGCGAGGCATAGGGCGCCAGCCGGGTGCCAGCGAGGGTCTTCGCCACGGTTAGCGAGTACTGCTGCCGGCCCTTCGGCGTGCCGATGCGGTCGGACGATGTGCCTAGGTGAATCTGGGGCCGTGCGTCCGATTCAGGCATGGCAACCCAGGTCGCACGCAGTCCAATCTCCTCCACCAGGAAGTTGTACTCCAGGCCCAGAGTCAGCCGATCGTTCAGGTTGAGATCCGCAATCAGGCGGGAGCGGGGACGCCTCTGCGGCGTATCCGCATACCTGTATGCAATGACCCACTGGGATTGTGGCGTGCTCGAACCGAGCAGCTGGCCTTCGCCCGGTCACCCCGTTCAAGTGGGGACCTGCGTGGCCCTCTCCTGGCCCAATGCCGCGGTGGAGAGGACCACGAGGCACCAGATCGCAGCCAGACGTATTAGCGCGAGCATGGACATCCGCAATCGCATATCGAACCTGGGAACGTGCTACCACAGTTCCACATATTCATTCTCCTCCGATCGAGGCTGCCCCACACCAAGTACCCGCCAGCCCTGGCCTCCAATCATCAGCCACGCAGCCATCCGGCGCGCAAGCTTCGCGGGCACCATGCCCAGGTGACCCTACCTTGCGCACAGCGATGATGCGTACTCTCCCAGAGGTCAGTGTACCTCTGGCCCCCTCGGTGCTGCGCTGCCTGCTCTGTACCGGTGTCCTCAGGTAACAACAATGGATGCTCGGCACGCGGTTTTCGGCCAGCGAATGAACGCATGCACGGGTCCGGCCCAAAGTCCGACATGCTTTTCTCATGACCGGCTTCAAGGTTCGTTGGCCGCACGCAGACCGCGCACTCCCCTGACCAAACACCGACTGCCGGCTCCTGTGCCGGATGCCCCCTCCCCTTCGCAGAGGCGATAGGCAGCCTGGCCCTATAAAACCCAGGAACGGCGGCGGAGTGCGCGGCATGCGCATCATCACCTGCGTAATGTCTGCGGCTGTTAGTGCGGCTTATCGCTCCGCCAAAGCGTACCCAATCCTTGGCGGGCCGCTTACGCGCAACAACTCAGATGTCCTGCTCCGGAGCCTCGTTACGCATCGCCAAGAGCATCGCCGTGGGCAGCACAATCAGTGTGAGAAGCGTGCTGGATATGATCCCTCCGATGACTACCGTTGCCAGCGGCCGCTGCACTTCCGCACCCATTCCCACGTTCAGCGCCATCGGCACAAATCCAAGCGCGGCAACCAGAGCAGTCATCAGAACGGGACGCAGTCGAAGGAGCGCTCCCTCACGCACGGCGTCCGCCAGCGGCATACCCTGCTCGTGCAATCGGTTGATGGCGGAGACCATTACAACCCCATTCAGTACGGCCACACCAGACAGCGCAATGAAGCCTACCCCGGCCGAGATACTGAATGGCATGCCTCTCAGCCAGAGGGCCAGCACACCGCCGGTGATTGCCAGCGGCACGCCAGTGAATATCAGAAGCGCCTGCTTGACCGATCCAAACATTGTAAAGAGCAGAACAAAGATCAGCCCTAATGCAACAGGCACGATCACCAACAGCCGCGACTTGGCACGCTGGAGATTCTCAAACTGTCCGCCCCATACCAGGTAGTTACCTTCCCCTAACGGCACGTCGCGGGCAATGGCTGCCTGCGCAGCCTCCACAAACGAGGCGATGTCACGCCCTCTCACATTAAGCTGCACAATGACTCTCCGCTTGCCGTTCTCTCGACTGATCTGCGCGGGAGCCTCGGCAAAGGCGACTCGTGCAACCGAGGAGAGCGGCACCATTCCTCCCATCGGCGTAGCGATCGGAAGTCTTTTTATGACATCGAGGTCCGTCCTGAGCGCCTCTGGCAGGCGGACAGTCAAACTGAAGCGTTTGTCTGCCTCAATCACCTGTCCCAATGCGCGCCCGCCAATCGCGATCTCTACCCAGTCCTGGACGTCCGAAACATTCACTCCCAGGCGCGATGCCGCGGCACGGTCTATGGAGATTTCAAGCACTGGTATGTCTTCAACCTGCTCCACCGAGACATCCTGGGCCCCCGGAATGCGCCCAACGACCGCCGCTATCCTGTCCGCCTTTCGGCGGAGGACCTCCAGATCATCGCCAAACACCTTGATGCTTATGTCCGATTTGACGCCCGCAATCAGCTCCGAGAAGCGCATCTGTATGGGTTGTGTAAAGCTGTAGTGCTGCCCCGGAACGCTGCGCACGCGTGCCTCAATCTCTTCTATCAGCTTCTCCTTCGTAAGCCCACGTCGCCATTTATCGCGCGGCTTGAGCATGATGAAGGAGTCCGTCAGGCTCATCGGCATCGGATCCGTTGCCACCTCTTGCGTACCGCTTCTGGAAAAGACAGTGACGACCTCTGGTATCGGCATGATGGCGCGCTCCATTGCAGTTACCAGTTTGGTTGTCTCCTCCGCGCCGACCGTCCGAAGCCGTACAGGTTGGATTACGATAGTGCCTTCGTCAAGCTGGGGCACAAACTCCGCACCCAAACGGCCGAAGAGTACCGCCGCTCCGACGAAGGTAGCCATGGCGCATCCTATCACAAGCCATTTGAACCTGAACGCGTATCCGAGCGTTGATTGGTAGGCGCGCGCCAGGGGTCCCACAATCACGTTGCGCGACTCTTTCGTGTCGCCTGAAAGAAAGAGACTGCACAGGGCGGGAACCACCGTCAAGGTGAGCAGAAGCGCACCAACCAGGGCGAAGACGACCGTGATGGCCATCGGCTTGAACATCTTGCCCTCCGTGCCTTCCAACGCCAGGATGGGCAAGTAGACCACGGTGATAATGGCCACGGAAAAGGTTACCGGCCGAGCGACCTCCCTGGCGGATTCCCAGACCCAATGCCTCACTTCGTTACGCGTGAGCGCTCTGCCGAGATGTTCCCGCTGCTCCGCCAGCCGGCGCACGGCATTCTCTACCATAACCACCGCACCATCTACGATGAGTCCGAAGTCAATCGCCCCGAGACTCATGAGGTTGCCCGAGATGCCGAGTCGGTTCATTCCCGTAACAGCGAACAGCATGGAGAGGGGAATGGCGAGAGCAACAATCAGTGCGGCGCGTAGATTGCCCAACAGAGCCAGCAGGACGGCAACCACGAGCACACCCCCCTCGAGAAGGTTTGTCTGGACCGTCCGTACAGTCTTCTCAACCAGATCCGCTCTGTTGTAAACAGTGGTCAACTTCACATCCGACGGAAGCTGCTGCCGAATAGCCTCCATCTTCGCATCTACATCGCGGGCCACCGTTCGGCTGTTTGCGCCCTTCAGCATCAGCGCGATACCTACCACAGCCTCGCGTCCATCCTTGCTGCTGACACCCGTTCTCGGTGGACTGCCGATGGCCACATTCGCGACATCGCGGAGCAGAATGGGAGTGCCGTGATGTGAACCAACGACAATCTCTCCAATCTCCTTTGTTGAAGTAACCATGCCCACACTGCGAACCAGCGTCTGCTCACCTGCACGCTCGATGAAACCTCCGCCGGCATTGGCGTTATTACGTTCCACCGCCTCGATTATCTGTCTCAGGGTGATATTGCGGGCCCGAAGACGGTCCGGGTCAATCTGCACCTCGTATTGCTTCTCGTATCCGCCCATCCCGTTGGCTTCCACAACTCCGGGCACTGTCCGTAGCTGCGGCCGTACCACCCAGTCCTGGATGGTTCTCAGCTCCATTGGGCTTCGTTTGTCGCTCTCAACCACATAGTGGTAGATCTCACCGAGGCCCGTAGTAACCGGTCCAAGCTGCGGTGCCGGAACGGAAGTCGGGAGCTGATCACGCACAGACCCAAGCCTCTCATTGGCCAGCTGCCGGGCGAAATACGTGTCCACCCGGTCCGCGAAGGTTACGGTAACCTGTGAAAGACCGTACCAACTGAGGGAGCGCACTTCCTCAACGCCGGGAAGACCGCCCATCGAGGTCTCGATTGGGAACGTCACTAATCTCTCAACCTCCGCGGGCCCCATACCCGGAGTCTCCGTATTCACCACAACCTGATTCGTGGTGATGTCGGGGACGGCATCCAGTGTCAGGCTGCGCCACGAGGCAAAGCCGATGACCGCGAGGAGAACTGTGCCGACAAGGACCAAGAACCGCTGTGTTAAGCTGAAATGAAGAATGTGTTCGAGCATCTCAGTCCGTATGCCCCTTCAATTCGCCCTTCGCGTCCTCGCTCTTTAGAACGAAGACACCGTCCACCACCACGCGCTCGCCCGCCTTCAGGCCGCTGACGATCTCAGCCAGCTTCGCGTCTACGCGGCCAATTCTCACCGGCCGCCGCTCGAACCCCGCCTCGGTTTGCACGTACACGTACGTTTCACTGCCCTGCTCCACCAGCGCGGAGCGCGGTACGGCCAATCCCCTCGTGGCCGACCCTGATGACAGAGACACACGCACATACATCTCGGGCTTGATCATGCCGTTCGGGTTCTGGACCAGGCATCGGATGGGCAAGGTCCTCGTCTTCTCGTCTATCCTGCCGGCCACACTCTCCACGGTCCCTGGGAACAGACGTCCCGGATAGGCACCGATGGAGACCTCCACACGATTGCCAGGTCGGATTCGAGGGATATCCTGCTCGGAGGCATGCGCCATCACCATGACCGTGGAGAGGCTCTCGATGACATAGAGCGCACTGGTTCGCTCGACAGCCTCACCGAGCGAGGCAGAACGGTCGGAGACGATTCCTGAAATCGGCGCGGTAACCGTCAGTCGTCCGCCGATGCCAGCCGGGTCGGAGGTGCCGAGCGCCGCCAGGCTCAACCGAGCTGCCTGCGCAGCGGATTGCGCTCCACGAAGCCCCTCCAGTGCCGCGGCGACTACTTTCCCAGCCTTGCGCTCCTCCTGCTGGGCTCGCAGCACACCCTGTCGTGCGATGTGCACATCGCCTTCCGCGACGCGCACATCCGCTTCGGCGCTCTGTACTTCACGCGCGGTTAGCAGGCCGGAGTCGGCTATGCGTTGTTCTCTGGCCTGCCGCTGTCTGGCAAGTGCCAGACGTGCCTTCGCCTTCTCCACCCGAATTCGGTCCTGTTCCAGGTGAAGTCGTTGTTGTTCAAGCTCCTGCTTGGACACAAGCTGGTGGGCAAAGAGCCGCTCTGCCCGCGCCAGGCCCGCTTCGTGCGCTGCGAGCTCCCTCTCTGCTTCCTGCATCTCGGACTGCGCGTCAATGAGCTCCTGTGCAGCGGCTTGCAGGGGCACCTGTGAGAAGGCGCCCGTCGCCGCGAGTTCCCGTTGACGCATGAGCGCCTGCTGCGCGGCAGTCAGCCTGGCTTGGGCTTGCTGGTAGACGGATTCGGCCTGCCGTACACCCGCGGCTGCGAGCGCAAGCTCCGCGCGCGCGGTTGAGACCGATGCGACGGCCTGAGACACTGCGGCGTCTGCCTGCCGTACCGCCGCCCTGGCCTGGGCCACTTCAAAGCTCTCGATCACGGCAATCGGCTGGCCCGCACGGACTCTCTCACCCAGGTTCACCAGCAGTTGGCTCACCTTTCCAGGCGCAGGCGGAGTTACTTTCGCGCCGTACTTAGGGGCAACTTCAACCGTCCCCGGAAGAATCAGCCGCTCCTCAATGGGCTCCTCCCTGACAATCGCTGTGCGTATGCCGGCAATGTTCACGGCATCGCCGGTTAGCAGAATCGGAGCTTTCTCATCCCCGTGGCTGTCGGTGGCGTGCTCAAGGCCGCTGGTCGTCGGTTGTGTATCGCCCGGGCTCGACCGCGGGGAGAGGATTGCCGTCGTGCCTACCCCGCACGCAAAGGCTATCGCAATGGCTGCTAGGAGTTTGCGGTTGCTCATGCTGGTTAGAAATCCTCCTGAAGTCTGGTTGCGGGAAAGGCGCCAGTTGCGAACTCGATCTCGGCGAGCGCCTGCGCGTGCGCGGCCCTGGCATCCAGGTAGTCCTGCTGCACCGCCCGATAGGTTCGATTGGCCTCAAGCACCGAGAGGATGCTCGTCATTCCTTGCTCGTAGCCAAGGCGGCTGGCTTCGAGCAGTCTAACGGCGTTATCGAGAACTCCGGAGCGATACTCCAACAGGACCTTCTCGGTGGTCCGAAGACGGGCGAGTGCGCTCTCTACATCTCTACGCACCTCGGCGCGAACCGCGGCAACGCGGTCGGCCTGGGCTCGGGCTGCGGTCTCCGCCTCGCGCACGCGGTTGCGCAGGGCGCCGTGATCGAGCAGAGGGAGCGAAACGCGGAGTCCAATGCCAAATCCGTCCCCGGAACTTGCGGGCGGGATCCCGCGCACGAGGCTGCCAATCCGTATCTGGGGCGCGAGATCCGGCCTGCCTTCGGCCCGTGCAAGTCGGGCCTCCTGCTGATTTGCCCTGACCTCCGCCTCCTCCATGGCGATCTCCGGTCGCGACTCGAGGGCCTTCCGCACGAGCACGTCGCCACGCATCTCGCTCGATGCAGCGTGCGGGAGAGAGAGCGCGGGCAACGGCTCTTCCGGATTTCGGCCAAGATAGGTGTTCAGGGCTGCTTGCAGGCTCTGAACCTCGCCTTCCGCCAAGGCCACCTGTTGGCGAGCCCGAGAGAGTTCGATAGCAGACTGAGTCAGATCTATGCCGGGCCGGGAGCCGGCATCCACCTGGAGGTTGGTGATCCGGTCTATCTCTTCTGCCTGGGCGAGCAGGGCCTGCGCCAGTGCGCGCCGACCTTGTGCCCGCGCGAGCGCGACGTAGGCGACCTTCGTGTCGTACACCAGCGTTCGCAGCTCCAGCAGGCCCTCGGCGCGCTTGCGATGGAGCCGTGCCAGAGCGATCGCGGCACGGGCGGCGCGCGTGCCGTTGAGCTCCAGCGGTTGAGAGATGATCAGCTCCTCGCCTGTGCCCGAGAGGCTTGTGATGCCCGGGGCGAACGTTATCTCTGGATTGGCAAGCGAACGTGCGGCTTGCAGCGCGTATGCGGCCGCGGCCTGACCGCGGACGGACGCGGAGAGTCTCGGATTGTTCTTGATGGCGAGCTCAACTGCTTGATCAATCGAGAGCTCTTGCTGTGCGTGGGCTCCGCACGCCCACGCAACGGGTATAAGGGCGAATAGATACTTTCGCAAGATTTTCTCCTGACATTCCCTTGGTATGAGGTGTCAGCCGCTCCCCGGCAACTAGCCAGGATGCGGTCATCTGACGGACCAAAACGCTGCGAGAGGGAAAGTCAGGAGATAGGAGGGGCGCGAAATCCAAGCGGTATGAAGAGGAGTGCATTCGGAGGGGCAGTGCTCGTCGCGTCTGGTGCGCCCTCGGTCTGATGCGATACAACGGCAATACCAGTGGACGCATCAGGGAGGACACCCGTGAGGCTGTGTGCGGCAATACTCGGTCTCTGGGCCAGCCACGTCGCGGATTGCTCGCTCAAGACGATTACGCAGCCGCATGGATCCTGCTGGATCCCTCCCTGCTGGCTGCTGCCCGAGCCCGAGAAGCATTGGGAGTCACGATCGCCTGAAGGCGCGGTACAGCAACAGAAGAAGGACGAGACACCGCAGAGGCGACCTTCGCAGTACCACGAGGCGAACGCCGGACCTGACCCTATGGTGGCCAGAAGAACGAGGGTGGCCAGGAGCTGACTTATGCTGCGCCGCAACATGCCGCGCATTATATCACATCTTTCCCAATGCAACTCTGCTGGCTAATCTTTTCAAACATCCCTCGGAGGCAAGGCATATCCTATCGTCCGTTCACGGCTTGATTACGCAGCCGCCGATGCCAGTGTGCCGAATCCAACAAAACTGCTTCCCACTTCGGCCGCGCGCTGCATCACCCGTGCGTTGCCGACTTCCGGCGCCGGCACCGTCTGTGCCGCATGCTTGCCCGGACAATCGCCGGAGGTCGCTCTACCAGCACCCTCATACGGGCGATTACCCCCTACCTGGCAGCAGTACCCGACGTGCGCATCCACTGCTATGCGCACCCGTCCCAGGAGATGCCGTTTCCAAAGCCCAGACCAGGGACGCATAACATAAGGGCCGCTCGATCTCGATGACCAAGCGGCCCTTCCATGGGAGCGGGGGCAGGACTCGAACCTGCGACCTTCGGGTTATGAGCCCGACGAGCTACCGGACTGCTCCACCCCGCATCGCATCAAACAGTATACATGGCGGCCGCGCCTCTGTCAAGGCATCTGCCGCCGCTTTTTTCGGGCCGCGAAGCGTTTTGCGCACTGAAAACACTGCCGCCGAGCGGTCGGAGCAACTATCCAAGCGCCTCCTTCAGTACGGCCTGGGCCTCGGCGATAATCTGCTCTCGGTGCTCCTCGCTCAGGCTGCTCTCCGCGTAGACCTTTGCAACATCCTCGGTGCCGGAGGGCCGCACCGCGAACCAGCCATGCTCCGTCTCCACCTTGATGCCGCCGAACGGCTGGTTGTTGCCGTTTGCCCGCGTACGCACGCACTGAATCGGCTCTCCCGCCAGTTCCCTCGCGGTGATTCGTTCCTCGCTAAGCGCCGAAAGCGCCTTCTTCTGCTCTCTGTTCACGGGCATATCCGCGCGGCGATAGTAGGAGGCGCCCATCGCTTGCGCGACCTGCTGGTAGAGTGCACCCGGGTTCTTCCCCGTGCGCGCCAGAATCTCCGCAGCCAGCAGGCAGAGGGCGATACCGTCCTTGTCC
>CAZGLN010000093.1:0-3095 GCA_964526545.1 uncultured Chthonomonadales bacterium | reverse complement strand
CCGCCGCTCCAGCAGCCCCTCCACATACCACTTGAAGCCAACGGGCGGCTCGAATACGGCACGCCCTTGCGCGGCGGCCACCCGGTCGAGCAGGTGGCTTGTAACCACGGTGCGCCCGAGCGCGGCATCTTTCGGCCATCCCGTCCTGGCCGAGAAGAGATACTCGGCGCACACCGCGAGATAGTGATTGGGGTTCAGCAGGCCATGCCCCGGAGCGACGATTCCGTGTCGGTCGGCATCCGGATCCGTGGCGAAGGCGATATCGAATCGATCCTGGATGTCCAGCAGCCGCGCCATCGCATACGGTGAGGAGCAGTCCATGCGGATTCGGCCGTCATGATCCGGCGGGACGAAGGAGAAGGCCGGATCCAGCCGCTCGTTCACCACGGTCAGCCGCAAGCGATACCTCTCCGCGATGCGGCCCCATGCATCTATCGCCGAGCCGCCAAGCGGATCCGCCCCGATATTCACACCCGCGGCCGCCACGGCCTCCAAGTCGAGAACCTCCGCCAGCGCTTCCACGTACCCCGCCAGCAGGTCCTCCGTGTGCACGTTCTCCGCCCGAGCGGCCCGCTCGTACGGCATCCGGAGCACCTCGCCGTTGCCCTGCTCCAGCAGAGCGTTTGCGCGCTCCTGGATGGCCCGGGTGATGCTCTCCTCGGCCGGACCTCCGCTCGGGGGGTTGTACTTAATCCCGCCATCCTCCGGCGGATTGTGGCTGGGCGTAAGTATCAGCCCGTCCGCGAAGCCGGCCGTCCGGTCCGCGTTGAACGCGAGGATGGCGCGCGAGATCACCGGCGTGGGGGTGGGCCTCTCACCCGCGGCGCGGACAACCTGCACGCCATTGGCCGCGAGCACTTCCAGGGCCGTGCGATGCGCGGGTGCGGCAAGCGCATGCGTATCCATGCCGATGAAGAGAGGCCCCGTCGCGCCAAAGCCCGCCCGCAGTTCCGCCACCGCTTGCGTGATGGCCAGAATGTGCGCCTCGTTGAACGATCCGCGGGAGGAGGTTCCACGGTGACCGGAGGTGCCGAACGCAACACGCTGCGCCGGGTTGGAGGGATCGGGAACTACCTGCGTGTAGTCCGCCAGCAGGCGGGGAATGTCGTAGGTGATGCCGGATACGGCGCCATCCATGGGCTTCTCCACGTGAGCGGCTTTGCCGCGAGTGTAGCACAAGCGCGCCGAGCGGGTCATCTATCGAGGAAGTGCCGCCCTCTGCGTTGAAGTCGTAGGCACTCCGCTCCTCCTAGGAAGGACCCCGCGATGAAGGCCATCATGGTGATGTTTGACTCGCTCAACCGCCGCATGCTGCCGCCGTATGGTTGTGATTGGGTCCATGCGCCCAACTTCGCCCGCCTGGCCTCGCGAGCCGTTACCTTTGATCGCTCCTACGTCTGTTCCATGCCGTGCATGCCGGCCCGGCGCGACCTCCACACGGGCCGCCCGAACTTCCTGCACCGTGGCTGGGGCCCGCTGGAGCCCTTCGACGATTCCGTGCCGGAGATGCTGCGGGCCGCCGGAGTGCACACCCACTTGGTGAGCGACCACTACCACTACTGGGAGGATGGCGGCGCAACCTACCACAACCGCTACAGTGGATGGGAGTTTTTCCGCGGCCAGGAAGGCGACCTGTGGAAGGGCCAGGTGGCAGACCCGCCGCTGCCACCCAACGCCGTCGGCAGGCACTCGCGCATGGACCCCTACACACGGCAGGACCTCATCAACCGGGCCTTCATGGAGCGCGAGGAGCAGCAGCCGCAGCCGATGACCTTTGCCGCCGGCCTCGACTTCATCAAGCGGAACGCCGGCGAAGAGAATTGGCTGCTCCAGATAGAGACCTTCGACCCGCACGAGCCCTTCTACGTCCACCGAAAATACAAGGACCTCTACCCTTACGAGCACCAGAGGTGGTTCTTCGACTGGCCCTTCTACCAGGAGGTCCAGGAGACCGAGGAACAGGTGCGCCATCTGCGCTACACCTATGCCGCACTGGTCTCGCAATGCGATGCCTACCTGGGCGACGTGCTGGACGCCATGGATTCCCTCGACCTCTGGAAGGACACCCTGCTCATCGTCTGGACCGACCACGGTTTCCTGCTGGGCGAGCATGACTGCTGGGCAAAGGTGTGGCTGCCCTTCTATCAGGAAGTCGCCCACACGCCGTTCTTCGTGTGGGATCCGCGCTCCGGCGTCCGCGGCGAGCGGCGCCAGAGCCTCGTGCAGCCCTCCATAGACCTGGGCCCGACCTTGCTGGACTTCTTCGGTGTGCCCCTCACCGAGAACATGCTCGGCAAGCCTCTGGGCGAGACGGTGCGGAGCGATGCGCCCGTGCGCGAGGCGGCTCTCTTCGGACAGCATGGCTGCCAGGTCAATGTTACCGACGGCCGCTACGTCTACATGCGCGCGGCGCCCGCTCCCGAGAATCGCCCTCTCTTCAACTACACCCTTATGCCCACCATGATGCGGGGCTACCTGCCGGCGCACGAGCTGGCACGGGCGGAGCTGGTGCCGCCGCTCTCCTTCACGAAGGGGATGCCCGTGCTGAAAGTGCCCTCGACCGGCTGGCCAAGCATGCGGGGCGCCATGGCGCAGACCTTCCTATGGGACGTGGAGAACGATCCCGCACAGCAGACACCCCTGCGCGATGCGACAGTCGAGCAGGCCATGATTGAGCGGATGATTGCGCTCATGCGGCAGTGCGACGCGCCGCCCGAGCAGTACGAGAGGCTGGGCCTGCTGCGGTAAGCCGGACGGCATCCCGATCCGGATAGATCAGCACGTGCAGTGCGCCACCATCCGTCACGGCGTTCAGGGCACCAAGAAGCAGAGCGGGCGGCGCCAGGCGCCGCCCGCTGCAAACACCGTGCAACTCCCTGGCTATCTGCGCTGGCCGCGCCCGCCGCCGGCAGGCGCTCCAGGACCGCCTCCGGGCCCACCGCCGCCAGGCCCTCCGCCGAAGCCGAAGCGCGGTCTCTCGTTCGGGTGGTCCTTGTAGTACTTCTCAATCTGCGCCTTCTGTGCGGGTGTCAGCACGGCTTCCGCCTTGGCCCGCATCTGCTGGAAGGCCTGCATCATTCCCTGCATGTTGGGAC
>CAZGLN010000092.1:7153-13571 GCA_964526545.1 uncultured Chthonomonadales bacterium | reverse complement strand
TCTCCATGAGTACGACGTCGTGGGGATTGCCGGCTACCAGTTGGCGGTCTTCGAGTGCAAGCGGCTGAGCCGGGACGGCGGCAGTACCGTGTCAGACGTGCGGCGCCGCCAGCATAGCGACGTGCGGGAGGACCTGCTGAAGCTCTTCCAGGTGAGACAGCAGTTCGGCGGCCCCTTCGGCAGGTCGTACTGGTGTCTCTCTGGTAATTACAGGCTCTCGGCCGAGGAGCTGCAGCGGATAGTGGACTTCGGTGTCTGCCTGATTTTGGGGCGCGAAATCCAGGCCATCCGCTCCGCTCCCGCCAGGTTCGACCTGCCCTGCGGCCGGGCGGAGACTCGCCCTCGGGATGCGCAACATACGGAAAAAGAAGCGGGCAGCCCCTGAGCGGAGCTGCCCGAACCTGGTCGCATCGGAGCGCGCTGGCAGACGCTCCCCGAGCGGCATGTGATTGAGCTACACAACACGCCGAGACATGCGGGCCGGAAGGGCCTCCTGGCGGCGCCGGCCGGCCGGCCGCATGGGTTGAGCGGCCCAGTGATTGGGCGGCAGCTCTAGGCCAGCCGTGCTCTCGCCCCGCCACCGTGCAAGCATTGCAGGGCGCAGCGCCTCCATCAGACGCGACCACCGCTTGCGCAGCACGACAATGTCCGCGCATAAGGCGAGGGCGTAGCGCTCCATCATCTCGGACCATGGCAGCTTCTCGTTTGCCGCGTGCCAGGCGAAGCGCGCCCAGTCCGGATGCATGCCCAAAGACAGCAGCAACTGCTCAAACTCCGGCCACGAATTGGCCAGTCCGAGCCGGGCGAACTCCTCCTGAACCTGGCTGGCCTCGTCGTGGCTGTCAGTGAGCACATCCAGGGGGAGCAGACGGCGGCAACGCTTCTCGTAGCGCGCCAGTTCGCGCCGGCACTGCTTCCGCACAATGCGCTCGGCCCACAGTGCCAGCTCCGCCAGCCCGAGCGGCGTGGCCCGCCGATAGCGGCAGAGCTGCACGAAGACCTTGCTTGCCACGTCCCCGGCGCAATGCTGATGGCGCTCCGAGTCGCGCCCGGCGAAGCCGCGGGCCGCGCCCATCGCCACCCGCTGCAGCCGGAAGTAGAGCTTCGACTGGAGGGGACCCGGCAGGTCGCCAACGCTGTAGAACCGACGCTCGTTGAGATTGTGAGACATGACCTGGCTCCTTTCTGTTCAGGTGTGCGCTTCCCAGCCCGGGCGCACGCAAGCGCCGGGAGGGAGCGCGGTGTCGCCGGTGTCCTTTGGAGCACCGGCCGCTTGCGCGGTGCGCAAGCGGTGAACAGGAGCCCGATGGTCGGGCTGGAACCAGGTCCGGGGGAACGGTCTGGCCGGACCGGTCTGGCGCCCTTACACAGGGCGCACGAGGATGAGACGTAGAAAGTCGCCCTTAGGTTTCACGGCTTCTGGTGGTTTTTCGTGGATGTGCGCAGGCACTCAAGCCGATGGTTGCGCTCGCGTCTGCGGTCCGAGTTTCGGAGCGCTCAAATGGAGGGGGGAGCATGCGCTAGGGAGTCTGCGCGGTCTGCGCCGTACCCACAAAGGCCTTCAGTTGGAGGGCCGGACAAGGCGCTCGGGCGGCGTATCGGCGGTGCCCGCGGGCATCACGAGGCCCATCTCGGGTGAGGTAGGGGCTGCTGCGGCACGCAGCAGAAGGCGTTCGGTGTCAACACGCCTGGCGGTGTTGGTGAGCGCCGCAAGGCACTCTGCCGCCGCGTTCTTCACACGCTGCTGACGTGCCGTTGAGGCCCTGGCCTCCGCCAATGCCGCGACATGGGGGATGGCACGCGTATCGCCTACTTGCTCCAGCGCGGTCAGGATGGCGACCTGCAAGTCGGCATCCCGCCTGGCACGATCCATTCTCAGAACGGCATGCAGGCAGTCCCGCTGGCGGTCATCCAGCAGCCGGCTGTCGCTTGCTCTCAGTTGCAGCAGCAGTGGGATGAGGGCGCGGCCGACCCGCCGCGTGGCGCGCTCATCCGGCCAAGACAACGCTTCGGCCAGGCGGCCGATGGACCGAAGGTCCGTGATGCGTTCCAGTTCGCGCAGGGCGCGCTCGTGCCGGGGCAGCATGGCATGCCTGTGCAGCAGAGGCGCCAGCAAGAAGGCGAGCGCATACAATCCTGCCAGCTCAGCTTTGCCGTGCTGCCACGCTTCCGTTGCCAGAAAGCCGAGGCCCGGCATGGCCACGAGGTAGACACCCAGGAGGAAGACGAAGCGCAGGGCGGGCGTGCGCTGCGGTTCTAGCGACTCTCCAGGACTGGTTGCAGGCTGTGTGGGTGGCGCCTCCAATTGTGCAGATGGCTTGTTGGCTGCTTCCTCCAGCCGCCTGGCGGCGCGCCTCTCCAAAATCATGATGGTTTCGCGCGCGTAGGCCCGCATGCGTCGAAGAGTGGGCGTCCATGCGAAGATGCGTGTTATTGGCAGGAGCGCAGGCAGAGCGTCGCCTGAGCCGTCGCGGCGTATTGCCTGCAGAAGGGCTGCTCCGAAATCGGGCATGGCCATGACGATGCCGGGAGTGAGTTGGTCGTAGAGGAGGTTGCGTTGTTCTGGAGTGAGACGGTCGAGATCGCCCGTGTGTAATGTGGGCAAGACGGTTATAAGGCGCATGCGTGCTACGTATCGGACGTTGGCGTGCTCGTGGTCCAACAGGCTGATGAGCGCCGGCAGATTCTCGCGGTCGAGATGGGCCCACCGGAGGGCAGCGCGCATGGCGGCGGAAGCATGGCGCGTCTTCTCAAAGTAGCAGGCGAGCCGTCCCCAGAACAGACAGAGGAGCACGTGCCATTCCTTTGAATACGGGCTCAAAATGGTGAGCCAGGCGTAGTAGATGGAGAGAACGACGGCAACCAGGGTAATCACTCCCGGTCTGCGCAGTGCGCCGGCTGCCCTCGCTTCTCGAACGGCCTTTTCGACCGCGGATTGCGTGTTGAGGGTCGCAGGTAATTCGTTCAGTTCCTTCATGGCGTAGGGTTAGGCCTAGTTCCTGTTTGCACCTGCCACGATATCCCCGATGCTATATGGATTCACCTCGGAGCCTGAACCAGCGGTGCCGTCCGCCTGGCCGATGGGACTGCCGCGGTCGTCTGACTGGTCTGGACCGATGCTGAACAGAATGTAGCGGTTTTTCGCCACGCGTCTGTACCGCAACGGATAGTCTATGGGCGAGAAGGGATCGGACGGCAGTGCCTTGAGGTACGCAGGCACGAGTTGCTGCAAGGTATCGGGGTAGCGACCATGCTCCCTGGAGTAGGCCCGTAGGGCGCACGCTACCATCAGCAGGCGATCCTGCGCGGCGGAAGCAAAGTGCTGGAAACTGGCGGCCGAGAAACTCGGAATGAGCATGCGAAGAAGCGGGTCATCTACCTCGAGCGGGCCGGTGTGGGGGTAATTGTGGCGGATATTTTCAAGTATCTTGTTCATGTGCCGCGTGTAGCGGTTCATGATGCGGTCCTTGGAGTACGCATAGAGAAGCAGAGTGTGGGCGGTCTGAAACGCTCGCTCAGCCAGGTCGCTCGACTCCCCAGTGGTCTGCAATCTCATAAGCTCACGCCGCCAGTCAGGTTTCTTCATTACCTCCAGCAGTCCAACCTGGCCCAGACGTGCCTCCTCCTTGAAGCACTCCGCCAGTGAGTACCGCTCGGCATCGAGCTTCTCCAGACGAACCGCGGCAGCCCGGGCCGTTGCGGCATCCAGCTTGTCCACCAGCGCCCACGCCTGGGAGCGTGCGATCGCCGTGCAAGAGAGCCCTACCAGCATGCCGATGAGCACGCTGCCATGCTGCACGCGAATGCCGAGCTCCATGCCGTCAAGCGCGCAGCGCATGGCTTCCGCCGGCTTGCCTTCGAGTGCCAGGGTGTCGGCCTCCAGCTGTACAATCCGAGCCAGACCGCGCATAGCGGACCACTGCGGCATGGGTTCACCGAACGAGCGCACGAGCGGCTGCAGACACCTATACTTCAGTCCCTCGCGCATTCTGGCCAGCGCGGCGCTGTTTGCCTTGAGGATGGCCCGCCGCTCCGCAAGTTGCAAGTGGAGCTTCTCGCCCTCTGCAGATTTGTGGTCGAACCGAGGCGAACCTTTCTCGTCCACCATCTGTGCGGCCTCCGCCCAGATGATGGCTGCGTTTGGATTGACCACCTCATGTTCCGAGAGGACGATGTTGGGCTGCCTGTCGCTCCATACGCGGAAGCTGTAGCCCCCGGCCAATAGGCATATCAGCGGCATCGCGAGCATGAGGCTTCGGCGGTGGGTGATGCGTAACCCCCACTTCCAGCGTGAGGCGGTTTCGGCTGTCGGAAGCTGGAGCGCATCCAGCGTGCGCGCCAGCGCTTCCTCTGGCACGGGCTCGGCCTGCAGGCGTAGAAGACCCTCCATAAGCAGGCGTCTTGCGCGGACTGCGCGCCGCAGGCGCGCGACAAGTGTCCGCAGACCCCCTTCGATGGGTATTTGCATGCTCATGGTGCCGCTCTTCCTCGTTCGCGTAAAGGAGCAGCAACACGCTCGTTCGCATGTTCCTGCTCGGTTCCCAACATCGCCCGCAGCGCCTTTCGTGCCTCATGCATGCGCGACTTGATGGTGCCCACGGGCACTTCCAGAATGTCCGCGGCCTCGCGCAGGCTGTATTGCCACACGCCGCAGAGCACAAAGGCTTCACGCAACGGGGGAGCGAGGCGGGCGATGGCCCGCTCCACTTGCAGGCCTATCAGGCCGTCCAGAGGGCGCTCGGCCGGCTCCTCGGGCAATGTGTCCAGTGGAAGGTCCTGCTTGCGGTCACGCAGCCAGTGGGTATAGACCCTGAATGCGATGCGGTGCAGCCAGGTGGAGAGCCGTGCCGTTCCGCTGTAGCCCGCGAGTCCCTGCCAGGCCTGCACGAAGGTCTGCTGGGCCAGATCCTGCGCAAGCTCTGGATCTCCCGAAAGGGTCGGAGCACGCGGAAGATGCGCGGGTAGTTCTGGCGCACAAACTGCTCGCCTGCCTTCAGGTCGCCTTCCACTATCCTGCGCGCCAGCCGCCTATCGGGTAGGAATCGCACCTGGAACCGCCTTTCAAACAATTAGAGCCGGGTCGCGGGCGAAAGGTTGGGTTGAGCGAGGATTGACGCGGGAAATGTTGGGCCACGCGCGAGGAAGGACACCGGGTGTCCAGCGCGGCTGGGCGCATGCACGAGGCCACGGCGCAAGCCGCGCGGGTAGCACTTCAAGGGTGCCGGTGCCATAGAGCGCTCTGAATGGTCCAGGAAAACAGAGAGGCGCCCGGTTGCTTAAGCAATCCGCGGGCGCCCCTTCGACGCGTGGGCGATACAGGATTTGAACCTGTGACCTCCTCGGTGTGAACGAGGCGCTCTACCACTGAGCCAACCGCCCATCTAACACTCCATTATAGTGCCCAGCGGCGAGAGACGTCAAGTGCGCGTTGACCGGCATGCGCCGGTGTGTTAGAATGCCGAGGAGGCCTGACGAAGTGATTCCTCTCATGGATAGCGTACCGTGGCGCCGGTTTCCGGCGTTGACGGTTCTCCTGATCGTGGCCAACTTCGTCGCCTTCGTTGCGGACCGCATGGGCGGCGCGTACCACACGGTGGAGCTTCCGGGGATCTCGGGAAGCGTGCAGCATCAGCAGTTCGTGGGCGGGCTGGCGGAGCGCTTCGCGCTCTCTCCTCATATGGCCATGCACGATCCGCGCGCTCTCTGGACCAGCGCGGTCGTGGCTCTCTTCCTCCACTCCAACTGGCTGCACATCGGCGCGAATATGCTCTACCTCTGGGTGTTCGGCGCGAACGTGGAGGACGTGCTAGGCAGGCTGCGCTTTCTGCTGCTCTATGTGGCCGGCGGCGTGCTCGGAAGTGTTGCGCAGGCATCCGTGGCTCCTCTCGGCGAGGCGCCGATCGTGGGCTCGGCCGGAGCCGTTGCAGCCGTGATGGCCGCGCACCTTGCGCTCTTCGGCTTCATGGATGTCATCGCCTTTGTTCTTATTCCGATGACTCGGATGCTGGTCCAGGTGCCCTCGCTGCTTGCCATGGGGTTCTGGGCGCTGCTGCAGTTCGTAAATGCGCACCTGGGCGGGGGCGACCTGCTTCGCGGGGGCGGCATCGCCGCAGTGAGTATTGCCTGCGGGTTTGCGCTCGGCCTCTTGATCGGCGCGACGGGCACGGGTGCGGCGCGGCAGTTCCTGCAGCAGCAGAGAATGCCGCGGTAAGGTGCGAATGGTACGACTATCCCACGCGATACTCTGGTCTCTGATAGCCGTCGGCGTGGCTGCCGGCGGCTTCGTGGCGATGCAGCGTCACCGCGTGGAAGCCGCCAACCGCCGGGTGGAGGTGGCGGTAGATTTCGGCGAGGTGCAGCTTCTTGCCGATGCCGCCCGGCTTCCCGTGAGCAGGCTTCTGGGAAGCCTGCGCGAAGC
>CAZGLN010000092.1:0-7127 GCA_964526545.1 uncultured Chthonomonadales bacterium | reverse complement strand
AGACACGCTGGCGACACTGGCGGAGCGCGGGCAGGTGGCTCCCTTCACACGCGCGGGAAGCACCTTGTTGCGCACGAGCGGTCCCGAGCTGGCGGAGCGCATCGCGCGCGGCCTTGCGGAGCGGGGCTTCGTGGTGGAGCGCGTGGGCCGCGAGGTGACCCCGGGCGAGAACCTCACTTTCGTAACGGCGGCGGGCTCCGGCACGGTGTATCGCGTGCAGGCGGCGTTTCCTTCGTTGCGGATGGTTGGCGTGGGGCTGGATCCGGCCGCGGTGCGGCAAGTTCACGAAGCCGGGCTGGAGTGCGTGGCGCGCATCTGGTCCTTTCCAGGCGCCGATGCCAGGACGATGGGCCAGGTGCTGCAGAGCCTCGCGCCGGCTTCCAGCACCGTGGTCTTCGCGGGCATGGAGGTCTTCGGGTGGCGCGGCAAGCACGAGGAGGCCGCCGCGGCGTTTCGCGCGAGTGGGTTGCGTTACGGCCAGATAGAGTTCGGCAAGCAGCGTGGAGACGATCGGCTCGGCTCGGCGCTGAAGGGAGAGTACATCCGAGTTCACTCCATCTCCGAGGGCGAGATGGCCCAAGTGGATGAGCGCGAGGCGGTAGACCGCTTCGCGCGGGCGGCGCGGGAGCGGAACATCCGGCTGCTCTATGTGCGCATGCTCACCTTCGCGGGCGAGGACGCGGTGGCGGCGAACCTGGCCTATCTGCGGAGGATTGAGAGCGCCGTGGCACGGCGCGGCGAGATGGCATTCGGCCCCGCGCGGCTCTTCTCCAGTCCCTCGGTGCCCGTGTGGGCGCCCCTCCTTGCCGCTGCCGCCATCGGCGCGGCCGCCGGACTCCTCCTTGGCCGCCTGCTGGCTCTCTCGGCCGTTGCCGCCGCCGGCATGGGATTTGCGGCAGCCGCCGCTGCCGTTCTGCTGACCGCATTTGGAGACGACATCGGCCGCAAGCTCGTGGCGCTCGCGGCGGCGTGCGTGTTTCCAACACTGGCGTGCCTTCGGCGCGAGCTGCTCGACCCGCCGGTGGATGCCGGCCGCACGCGGGCCGTTGCCATGGCGCTCTGGGGGCTCCTCGCCATTTCGGCGGTATCCTTCGCGGGAGCGCTCTGCGTGGTTGCGCTCTTCTCCTCGCTGCCCTTCCTGATGCGCGCGGACCAGTTCTCGGGCATCAAGCTTGCACATGCCGTACCCGTGCTGGCCATCGCCGCGGTGGCCGCCGTGGGGCTTCCTAAGGCGGGAAAAGGCGATAAATGGCGCGGCGTGCGCGAGCGTTGGCGCGCGATGCTCGACGAGCCAGTGAAGGCAGGGCTGCTGCTGGCGGGTCTCATTGCGCTGCTTGTGCTGGCATTCGCCCTGGCCCGCACCGGCAATGAGCCCGCCACGGGCGTTAGCGGCCTGGAGCTGAAGTTCCGCGCCTTGCTGGACCGTGTGCTGCCGGTAAGGCCCCGAACCAAGGAGTTTCTCTTCGGGCATCCGCTGATGGCCCTCGGCCTGGGACTCTGGTGGCTGGGCGGGCGAAGGTGGGGGCGGTGGCTTCTGGTTGCCGGCGTCATAGGTCAGGTTTCGCTGCTCAACACGTTCTGCCACTTCCACACGCCGCTCTGGCTCAGCTTCGTGCGTGCCGCCAGCGGCCTTGTGCTGGGCGGAATGGTGGGCGCAGCACTGGTTGCCCTCGCTGGGCGACGACGGGCAGGCGGCCCGGGCGCAGAGCCGCATGGCGGAGCGCTTACGTGAGTCTTCGGATCACGCTTGCGGGCTACTATGGCTGCGGCAACCTCGGCGACGAGGCGGTTCTGGCCGGCATTCTGGATTCGTTTCGCGACCGCGCCCTGGTGGGCCGCGACCGCTTCATCGTCCTCTCCGCCGATCCGGCCCGCACCTCGGCCGTGCACGGAGCGGAGGCTGTCGAGCGGATGCGCCTAACGGCGTTGCGCCGCGCGCTCCGCGAGAGTGATGCGCTCGTGCTCGGCGGCGGCAGCCTGCTCCAGGACGCGACCAGCCTCCGCTCGCTGCTCTACTACCTCTGGGTAGCGCGCCTGGGGCTTAACGCGCCCCTCGTTCTCTACGCCCAGGGAATAGGTCCGCTCCGCAGGGCGGTTTCACGCAGGTTGGTGCGCGCGCTCGCGGAGCGGGCGGCGCTCGTTACGGTGCGCGACACTGTCTCCAGGGACCTGCTGCTCCATGGGCTGCGGGCAGCGTGCACGGTAACCGTAACGGCGGATCCGGCGTTTTGCGTATCAGAAGAGGCAGAAAGCCAGCACGAACAGGCGCTCGCGGAGAGTGGAGTACCGCATGGCGATTGGGTCGGCATGGCGGTGCGGCCCTCGCCAGGCATGCCCGCTCCGGAGCAGCAGTTCGCGAAGTTGGCGCGGGCGGTTGCGGAGAGCGCCGGCATGCCGGTTGTTCTGCTGCCGTTCGATTCGCGGATGGACACGGAGCTTTCGCGCAGAGTGGCGGCGAGGGCATCGGAGCTTGCATGTGTGGCGCGCTTGCCGGAGAGAGTTCCTCGGGCGATGCAGGTGGTCGGCGGCGCGCGCATCATCCTGGGCATGCGTCTGCACGCCTGTATCCTGGGGGTTGCGCGGACCGTGCCGGTGGTCTCACTGAGCTACGACCCGAAGGTGAGCTCCTTCATGCAGGAGGCTGGTTTGAGCGCGTATAATGTGGAATCGGGAGTGCTGGATGTTGAGAGGGTCTGCTCGCTGGTGCGGCGTGCCCTTGGCGACCGCGAGGCCTTGCTCCCCCACCTGCGCGACTCGCTGGCCACGCTTAGGCGGCGCGCCTACCAGAATGTGGAGCTGACCATGCGGGCGCTGGGCGGCGAGGCGGCCGCAGCGATCATATGACACTGCACGGGCATTGCATGCTGCAACGCGTTGCGATGGTGTGGGCCGTCGGCCTTGCCGCCGGACCCGCACTCGCCGCCGATACCCTGTGGACTGTTCTGAGCAGGGCCGGCCGCGCGCCTGCGCCTCAGCAGACAGCGACGCGCGCTGCCTCGCGAGGGGCGGCCGTACCTCAGTCACCGCAGCCCTCGGGCAAGGCACCCGCGTTGATGCCGCAGACGGCTCCGAGCCGCGTTGCGAGTGCGCCAGGCGCGGAATCGCCAGCCCCTGCCATGCCGGCAGAGGCGAGCACGGCTCTGGCGGAGAGCACAAAGAGCTCCGACCGGCTTTGGGACCTGCTGCAGCTCGGCGCCAGACGCGGTCCGCTTACGCCGCACTCGCCAGCTCCCAGCGCGGGAACGCAAGCGCCATCCTTGGCCCAGTCGACGGTAAGTCCCGCGCCCGCCGCAGGGGAGAGCGCCGGAACGGGCACGCGGCCGAAGCGCGGCGGCTTCCTGGGCATGATGGAGACGGTGGGCACAACCTTCCGGCAGATTGGACAGCGCACCAACTCCAGCATCACGGCCAGCGGCAACTACCGGATGGGCTTCCACATGGAGGACATCTCCGGCAACCGCGAGACCTACCAGAACTCCACTTACTTCGGCCGTCCATTTGGAGCGGGCTACAGCGATGCCAACCTGGATCTGCGGGGGAAGATCTTCGGCATCATCAACTTCGAGACCCGCTACAGCAACAACCTCTACGGCAATCCGCACGATAACCGGCTCTCGCTCAACTACGCCACGAAGTTCTACTCGATAGATATCGGCGACATTCAGGCACGAATCACAGGCAACTCGCTGATAGATTTCAGCCGCTCCGTCAAGGGCATCCAACTCGGGGTGGAGCCCTTCCGCGGTGTCAAGATCACCAACTTTCTCACCGAGCCGCGCGCCCAGACCCGCACGATCATCATCAACGGAGCCAACCGGTCCGGCCCCTACTACGTCTATGCCGGGCAGGTGGTGGATGGCAGTGTGAAGATTCGCGTAAACGACCGCGAGATGGTGCTGGACAGGGACTACACGCTGGACCCCTTCACGGGTGAGCTGAACTTCCGCAACGGCTTCATCGTGCACGAGCTGGATGTGATCGCCGTGACGTTCGAGACCTACGGCTACAACCAGCAGGCCGGACGGATAACCGGCGTGAGGGCGGATATCACCCGCATGAAGAGCGCGAAGTTCGGACTCACCTTCATGCAGCAGCTCAGCGGTGCGGACAAGAGCCAGGGCGCCTACAAGACAGAGCGCTTCTACGGCTTCAACAGTCCGAATACGCCCTACCAGCTGGACTATCCGGTGGATTTGATTGTCCAGAGAGACCCCAACGGCAACATCGTCTCCGCCGTGCCACGGTTCCCCATGTACGTCACCGTGGGAAACCTGCCGCAGGTCTACGGTACCGATTACCTTGTGGACCCGAATCTGCCCAACAGAGTCTTCTTCTCTCAGCCCATTCCCAGCACGCAGATCATTGTCATCAGGTATGTGCCGCTGACCGCGAATGACACTCCGGGCGATCGCTCCGTGCTCGCCTTTGACAGCAACATTTCGCTCGGCAAACTGGGCACCCTGACCGCGGAGATGGCCAGCAGCACCCTGATGCTGGGGAACAACAAGGTAAACGGCGGCGCCTGGCAGCTCAAATCAGCGACGAAGTTCCTGAACAACCGGCTTACGTGGGATTGGTCGCTCAAGAACATCGGCAGCGGCTTCACCAGCATCGAGAGCCCGGGCTTCCGTCGCAACGAGAGCGGCCTTACGACCGCTTTCGGCTACAAGGCGAGCAGCAATCTGGATCTGAAGCTCTCGCTGGATCGAACCAAGCGGCCCAGCTACTCCTTCGGCGGCAGCTACTTCGGAACCCAGGGCGGGCAGAACCTTGCCGGTCGCGACGACTTTAACCAGCTTCTCTTCTCGGCCATATGGCGGCTCGGGTCGGGCAATCTGCAGTTCACGCACAACAATATGCGGACCGAGCTTGCCACCGGCGGTCACACCAGTTACGGCAGCACGCAGATCGCCTACAACCAGAGCATCAAGGCATTCTCCCTGGATGTGAGTCTCGGCCGCAACAACAGCAAATCCATCACCAACGTTCTGGGCAGCGGCTCCTCCGGAACCGGTCAATCGCTTCGCTACGGGTCCGATGCACTCACCGCGCGGCTTGGATTGCAGTACCGGCCGAGCGAATCTCTCTCGCTGCAGACCATGCTGACCAACAGCGCCTTGAAGAGCCTGGAGGGTAAACAGAGCACCGCGCGCGACATCAGCTTCATCGCGGACTACCTCCCGCTAAAGAACCTTCGCATCAGGGGCTCCTACCAGCTGCAGGATTCTGGCGGCTACAGCATGTTTTCCACCACGTCCGGCGGCATCACACGGGCTTCGGATACGCGGCAGTCCTCTGGCGGGTTCGGCTCCGGTTACTATGGCGGCACAACCACTTTCGGCGGCCTGGGCAGCGGGTACTTCGGTGGAGGCGTGAGCGCTGGTCTGGGCGGATACGGCAACTACAGCGGCGGCTTCGGCACGGGCGTTACCGGCAGCTACGGTCTCTCAAGCTACGGCGGCAAGTCCCGCAATGCCACTCTCGGTATTAGCTACCAGCCTGCGCCGCCACTCACGCTCGAGCTGATGTGGATGAATTCCGCGAGCGACGGCGACTATCTCTTCAACAGCAAGCGGAACGATCTCTCCTTCAACCTCGGTTACCAGGTGGGCGAGCGGTGGATGGCCAATGCCAATATCAGCACCACGCGCGTAGCATACACGGGCGGCAACGGCTCGAGCTCGTCCAACATGATGTACCTGGGTCTGCGCGGCAAGCCCTGGGGCAAGCTCACTACCTCGCTCTCCTACCAGCTTATGCGCACCAGCAACACCGGTTCGACCGGCTCCTTGGGCGGCGCAACAGGCTCGACTGGCTCGAGCACGGGGAACCTCGGCAACTGGGGAAACTACCTTGGGGGCGGCGGACTTGGCAGCAGCACGGGCGGCTACTACGGCTTCTACGGCTCCGGCGGCACCAATCTGAACTCCTACCTGGTACGCCTGGAGTATCCCATCTTCCGCGGCAACAGCCTCTTCCTGCAGTACGACAACTCCAAGAGCTCCGGCTATCTTGCCTCCACGCAGACGGCCCTCTCTTTCGGCCTTCTCTTCGATCTGAATCGGCAGATGCAGTTCTCCCTGGGTTGGCGCAACCAGCGGTTCATCAGCAACGAGACAACGGCCGGCTCGGGCTATAGCTACAACGTCCGCTCGCTCGACGCGGATATCTCCATGCGTTTCTAGAGCCTTGCCTCCGGTCGCCGTTCGCGTGCGCAGGCACCGGCAGCTCCCCGACGTGCCCGTGGTTATTGGATGGGCAGCCTGTAGAGCTCCACGATGCGGGCATAGGTGCCTGGCGTGAGTTTCACGTGGCCATCCACGTAGGCGATGTTTTGGGCGCCGAGCTTCCCGGACTGGAAGACTGCCGCGGTGGTTTCGCCGACATGCTCGCCCAAGCCGTCGCAGAGCACCATGGGCTTCTCCGCCGCCCGCGTGATGGCGGCAAGCGGATGCCCGCAGATGCCATGACGGTTGTTATCGAACGCAGTAAACCCGGGCACCACGGACCAACCGTGAACGCAGAGATAGTTGTAGTCCGTAGCCTGCACGGCGGAACGTCCCGACTGTCCGCGCATGGTGGGACACAGGAATATCTGGCGATTGGCGGTGTAGGGCTGGAGGAGGTCCACTAAGAAGAGCGGTACGCCATGCGCGTTGCGATGGAGATGTGGCGGGATGCCCCGCAGATTGTCGCTGAAGTTGGCGATGGGGAAGGTCTCGTCGAAGTCCTGCAGGTACATGGTTACAGCCTGCGCATGCTGTCGCAGGTTGCTGGTGCAGGTGGCACGCCGCGCGGATTCGCGCGCCCTGCTTAGCACGGGAAACAGCAGACCGGCGAGGATGGCCAGGATTGCGACCACCACCAGCAGCTCGATGAGGGTGAAGGCAGGGGTGCGCACCGCATCGTGCACCTTGCGAGGAGCACGTTTCCCGTAGAGAGATGGCTGATTCACAGGAGACGTGTTCTGGCGGATCACGCACGGTTCATCCTGTACATCCTGTAAATCCTGTCCAAACAGATGCCGTAAACGCTGCCGGTACGCACGGCGTGGGGCGGTGCGGCGAACCAAACAGAGTGACATGTGCCTCGGCTTCCGCGGGCTTCACTTGCCTTCAATCCTGTAC
>CAZGLN010000091.1:9067-13600 GCA_964526545.1 uncultured Chthonomonadales bacterium | reverse complement strand
GGATTGTCCTTCGCAGCTCGTCCGTAAAATCCACCCCTACTCCTTCGAGATGGGTGAGGTCGCCGATGCGCTCGAAGGTGCGCCCGGCGTTGCCCGTGCGGAACAGACCAGGGCCGTACATTCCGCTCACGTACCAGATGCGCGAATCCTTCGGGTCGAAGAGCACCTGCACGGTGATGTGATCAATCGGCTTCTCGCCTCCGAGCCTGGTCCAGGTGATGCCGCCGTCCGTGGTGCCGAAGGGGCCCTGGCCGTGTGTGCTTGCAACCAGCATATCCATGCCGGGCACGGCCCACAGGCGCAGGATACTGGGGCCCGAGGGCAGTGCCCTGGCCAGACCGTAAGAGACGTTGCGCCAATCGCCCGCGGCTGCGGGTACTTGCGCCAGAGGCGCCGTGAGCCCGGCTATGAGCAGCTCACGGCGCGTGACACGTGTGGTTGGTTCGGCCATTCGTACCTCCTGCAGGTTAGGACCGGTCGAACCCTCGCAGAAGTTCCAAAGCGCGCTCGGCGACTGCCTCTGGAGTGAAGCCGAATTCCTGCATGAGCCGCTCCGCCGGCGCGGATGCGCCGAACCGGCGCATGCCGATGACCTCCTGCGCGTAGCGCTCCCAGCCCAGCGGCGAGGCAGCCTCTACCGCCAGTTTGGGCAGCTCCTTCGGCAGAACGGAAGACCGGTACTCCTCTGGCTGCTGCTCGAAGAGCTCCCAGCTCGGCATGCTCACCACCCGCGCGTGAACACCGGACGTCTCCAGGACCTTCGCGGCCTCAAGGGCAAGCGACACTTCGGAACCGGTGCCTATCAAGACGAGATCGGGTCCGGAGGCAGGCTCCTTGAGGATGTACGCCCCTTTCTTGAGCTGCAGAGCGTCCGGATCGTCTCCATGGTCGAGGTTCGGCAGCTTCTGCCGACTCAGTACCAGCGCTGTGGGCCCATCCAGTCGCTCGACCGCCACGCGCCACGCGGCGGCGCTCTCACTGGGGTCGGCCGGCCTGATGGTTACCACGTTCGGCGTGGCTCGTAGTGACGCCAGCTGCTCGATGGGTTGATGTGTTGGCCCATCCTCGCCGAGAGCAATGCTGTCGTGCGTGAAGACGTAGACCACCGGCTGCTCCATCAATGCGGAGAGCCGCAATGCAGGTTTGAGATAGTCCAGGAAGTTGAAGAACGTGGCCACGTAGGGGCGCACTCCGCCATGCAGCGCCATCCCATTGGCGGCGGCGGCCATTGCGTGCTCTCTCACGCCGAAGTGGATGTTGCGGCCCTCATAGCCCCACGGACCGCCGACCGCTCCCTTCAAGTCCCCCACCCGGCGGGCCGGAGGCTGGAAGTCGCCCATGCCCTTAAGTGCGGTGTTCGTGGAGGGATTGAGGTCCGCCGAGCCGCCCATCAGGGCCGGATAGCGCTGTGCGATCGCGTTGAGCACAACTCCCGCCGAGGCGCGTGTGGCGGCGGCATCCTTTGGGCCGAACGTGGGTATAAGACTGTCCCATCCCTCCGGCGGAGTACCCGCGATGGCAGTGTCCCACTGGGCCGCCAGTTCGGGATTCGCCTGTCGCCAGCGCGCGCAGAGATCGCGCCATGCACTCTCCGCGGCGGCTCCACGCTCCACGGCCGTTCGAAAGTGGCTCAATGCCTCTTCCGGCACGTAGAAGTCTGGCTGTTCTGGCCATCCCAGATTGCGCCGGGTCGCCAGCACTTCGTCCTTACCCAACGGCGAGCCATGTGCCTCGTGGGTGTCCGCCTTGTTCGGCGATCCGAACCCGATAATTGTCTTGACGATGATGAGGCTGGGTCTCTCATCCGCCTGTGCCTGGCAGATGGCGTCGTCAATGGCTTCCACGCTGTTGCCGTTCTCGACCGTAATCACATCCCAGTCATAGGCGCGAAAGCGCTCGGCCACGTCCTCTGTGAAAGTCAGGTTGGTGCGTCCGGCCAGAGAGATGTCATTGCTGTCGTAGAGCACGATCAGCTTGCCAAGGCGAAGATGCCCCGCCAAGGAGGCTGCCTCGGCCGCCACTCCCTCCATCAGGTCCCCATCGCTCGCGAGGACGTAAGTGAAGTGGTCCACTATCGGATAGTCGTTGCTGTTGTAGACCGCCGCAAGGTGGGCTTCGGCCATCGCCATGCCGACGGCGGTGGCGAATCCCTGGCCCAACGGCCCGGTTGTCGTCTCCGCGCCGGGCGTTATGTGGTATTCGGGGTGGCCGGGTGTCTTGCTGCCCCATTGGCGAAAGTTCTTTATCTCATCCAGGGAGAGATCGTAGCCCGTGAGATAGAGGAGGCTGTAGAGAAGCATGGACCCGTGGCCGCCGGAAAGCACGAACCGGTCCCGATCCGGCCACTTGGGGTTGGCAGGATTGTGCTTCAGATGGCGTGACCAGAGGGTATAGGCCATCGGCGCCGCGCCCATCGGCAGGCCTGGATGGCCGGAGTTGGCCTGCTGCACTCCATCAACGGAGAGCATGCGTATGGTGTTGATACAGAGGTCGTCTAGCGACATGTGAGGGAACTCCCACGATATCAAGATTGAGCGGCCAGGTGCGACGTACGCTGTGGTTCTCCTTTTCGCGTTTGGCTGGCCGGTACCCTGCCCGTCCCGTCCGGCCTAGGGGTTGTTGCCGTTTCTTGAACTGCCTGTCTCGTTTGGCACCCGAAAACAGGACCATCGGCCTATGCGTGCATGCGGTACAGGGCCGTATAATCGCACATCACTTTCTGCGCACTCCTGCGCGTGGCCGCTGAAATGTACTATCTCCTGCGTGGGCTCGTCTATCTCTTCTTGCGCTGCTTTTTCGTCTGGACCGGCGGAGCCGTCATCGTCGGCCGTGAAAACGTGCCGCGCCATGGCGGGCTCATTGCGGCCCCCAACCATCTGAGCCATCTAGATCCCTTGTTGGTTGGAATGGCGCTGCCGCGTTACGCATGGTTCGTGGCAACGGACGAGCTGTTCGAGTTCCGGTTTCTGGGTTGGCTGGCACGCAGGCTCCGCGCCTTCCCGATACGGCAGGACAGCGCGGACCGAGAGGCGCTCAGGAAGACGGAGGTCCTCCTTGCCGCCGGGCACGCCGTCGTGATCTTCCCTGAAGGGCACGAGAGCCTGGATGGCCGCCTCCAGCCGCTGCAGGGCGGAACCGTGCTGCTGGCGCTCAAGACGGGCGTACCCATCATCCCGGTGGCGATTCAGGGTACTTCCGCGATCATGCCGCCGAGGAGTTTCGGAATACGGCGGGCGCGCCGGCCTGTTCGGCTGGTCTTCGGCAGGCCGATTACTCCCGAAACGCTCGCAGGAGGGCTGGTAAAGCGGTCCGCGGTAGACCACGGAGTCAACCTGCTCACTGCGGAGCTGCTGGCACTGCTCGGCCAGCATGGTCACGATCCTCAGGAGCCTCCGCGGGAGCAATCTGAAGGCATGGCGAGCGATACAGGAATATCGTAACGATGCGTGTATACTAACCGTGAGGAGCGCTGAACGGGATGTGGGGGCTGTACCGGGCAGCGCGCTTCCCGGTCGCTCCGCGGGAATTCCTCCATGGGTGCCTGCGGGCGGCGCCATTCCAAGGAGTGTGTGCCCATGGCATACGTGATCACTGAGCCCTGTATCGGGGTGAAAGACAAGGCATGTGTTGCCGTCTGTCCGGTAGATTGCATCCACGAGGGCTCCGAGCCGTACGATATGCTCTACATCAATCCGGATGAGTGCATTGACTGCGGTCTCTGCGAACCTGAGTGTCCAGTCACAGCGATCTTCGCCGACACGGATGTCCCGAAGGATCAGGAGAAGTTCATCCAGATCAACGCGGACTTCTTCCGCAAGTAGCGGAGTGCACATCCAGCCAGACACTGCAAAGGCGAGCGCTGTGCTTTGAGCATACTGGGTCGGGGACGCCAGGCAGGTGTCCCCGACCCTCGTCGTTCAAGCGGGCCCTTCTTTTCCTAGCCATCCACTCTGTGTGCAGTGTCTTTCGGTGTCGCGCGCACCGTCATTGAGCTCTGGAGGTCCCGATTGGCTGGTTTTCTGGATAACCTTCGCAAGAAGGCCGAGGAAGCTATCGCCAAGAGCGAGATAGCCCTTGTACGCGGCAAGATCGCGGGAACCCGCGTTTGCGGCCGCGACGGCGCGATTGTTGTGGACGCGGGCCATGTTGTGGACGACGCCGTGATTGAGAAAGCGCTTAGCGAAGGTCTGCTCCACGCCGTGGCGCAATCCGTTCTTGCCGCCCATGCCCAGGACGCCAAAGAGCGCGCCGCGGCGCTTCGGGCGAGAACTCCCGAGGGGCAAGAGGAGGCGAACCTCGATTCTGTTGATCTCTTCATCGAGGCGCGCGGCTGCATCGGCCGTATCGCGGTGCTCGAGGTGACCGATATCCGGGGAAATACCGTGGTTCCCGCAGGCACGGAGATCACGGAACAGGAGGTGCGCCGCGCAAGAGCCGCCGGGCAGCTCGAGGCACTCATCTATTCGGCCAGCCAGCCGCAGCCGCCACGTGACCCCGCGAATATGGGGAGTCTGCGCGGTCCTGCAGACTTCT
>CAZGLN010000091.1:8457-9011 GCA_964526545.1 uncultured Chthonomonadales bacterium | reverse complement strand
CCGCCTCCCAGCCGGCCGCCGATTAACTTCGGCGAGTGGCCAGGAAAGGAGTCCGACGAACCGGAGTGACTAGGCGGCAGCGCGCCATCTACTGGGGGCCCGTGCTTGGGTGGGTCGTGCTCATCTTCTTCTGGTCAACGGACCTCGGCAGTGCGGACCGTTCCGGCGACCTGCTCCGCCGCGCCATCGCGTGGCTAATGCCCGACCTCGCGGCCACGCTGAGTCAGGAGCAGCTCAGGCTACTGAACGGTCTCATCCGGAAGACCGGCCACGTTGCCGAGTACTTTGTGCTTGCGTGCCTGCTGGTGCGGGCGCAGCAGAGCGGGCGGCAGCGTATCGCCCTGCGCACACTGGTCTATTCCGCCGTTGCGGCCGCCGCAGTGGCGTGCCTGGATGAGCTCTACCAGTCGCTAATGCCTTCCCGGACGGCGGCTTTGCGCGATGTCTTGATAGACACGTTCGGGGCAGCGGCGGGCTGCATCGCCTGCGCCGTGTTTTTCTGGTTGAAGCAGCTGGAGAGCCGTATGCTCGAGGCCGCCTCCGATGATTCAGCC
>CAZGLN010000091.1:7040-8408 GCA_964526545.1 uncultured Chthonomonadales bacterium | reverse complement strand
GGCAATCTGAGGCACGAGCTGCTCGGGGGTAACCGCTAGAGGCTCTCTGCCGGCTAGCGCCGCTTCCAGATTCTGATAGAAGGCCCGCCACTCCGTCTTGAGCAGCGGCACGGTGATATCGCTGCCCAGGGAGGCCCACTCCGTCCGTACTTTCAGCGGCTGGTCAAAGTCCGGCCCTACCAGGGTAGCTTCCTCGCCGATGATGTACCACCTCTGCATGGGAATGCGGCTGAGGAAGCCGATAGTGGTGCTGGCCGTCAGGCCCGTATCAAAGGTGATATCACAACGAATATGGTCTTCAACCGAGCTGATGGCGCGGCGGCGGTAGTGGCAGATAGCGTGGACGTATTTGGGTCGCGCGGAGGCAAGAAGCAGAATCTGGTCCAGAGTGTGTGATCCCCAGTCAAACATCCAGCCGCCCATGGCGTCTCGGTCGCTCCGCCACCCGCCCATGTGGGCGTGGTAAGTAACGTTCGAGTCGATGTGGTAGAGCATCCCGAGCTGACCGGACTCCACCACGCGGCGCACGGTTAGGAAGTCGCCATCCCACCGGCGATTGTGGAAGGTAGTCAAGTGCACGCCGCTGCGGTCCCGCGCGGCAATCATCTGCTCCAGCTCGGCACTGCTTACGCAGATGGCCTTGTCGGTTACCACATGCTTGCCTGCCTCCATGGCCTTGATGGCCAGCGGCGCATGGGTGTTGTGCGGCGTGACGATGACGACTACATCCACCTCCGTATCGGCCAGCACGGAGGGCATGGCGGAGTACACGCGGATGCCGGGGTGATCGGCCGCAGCTCGCTCGCGTTTGTCCGGAGCGACATCGCAGACCCCATGTAGTCGGAGGCCCGGTACCTCCTTAATGAGCCGGGCATGGTGTGCGCCCATACCATAGCCGACCACAACGAGCCGTGGTTCACTTGACACTCTTGCAGCTCCTGAATTCTAGTGTGCTGAGGCGCGCGTCGGCGCGCGGCAGTGATTTCTCCATGCGAGGGATAGTTCCCCGCAGAGTGCGCGTCAATCGGCCAAATTGATGAGGTGGGCAATATAGCCGGCGCCGAAGCCGTTGTCTATGTTGACTACGGAGACGCCCGTCGCGCAGGAGTTGAGCATGGTGAGGAGCGCGGCGAGTCCGTTGAAGTTCGCGCCGTATCCCACGCTGGTGGGCACGGCTATCACCGGCCTGCCTACCAGCCCTCCAACCACCGAGGCGAGCGCACCCTCCATGCCCGCGACTACCACCAGCACGCTGGCCCGATGCACGCGATCGAGTCGGTCCAGAAGCCTGTGAAGGCCGGCAACGCCGACGTCGTAGAGCCGCTCGACCGGCGAGCCAAGTTCCTGTGCCGTCACGGCGGCTTCCTC
>CAZGLN010000091.1:3520-7030 GCA_964526545.1 uncultured Chthonomonadales bacterium | reverse complement strand
ATGCACTGATCCGCGGTGCCGGCCGAAACCACCAGAACGAATCCGCGGGTGGCTCGAGGCGCCGGCGGTTTGGCGGCCGGAACCACGGCCAGGCGCGCGGGTTCATGGTAGACGGCGGCAGGAAACGCCTCCTTGAGAGCGGCGGCGGTCTCGGCCGTGGCGCGCGTTGCAAGCACCTTGCTTCCCCGTGAGTGGAGACTGGACGCGATGCCCACCACCTGCTCAGGCGACTTGCCAGGGCAATAGATGACCTCCGCGTTGCCCGTGCGGAGGGAGCGGTGAAGATCTACCTGAGCGTAATCCAGGTTCTCATATGGCAGAGCGCGCAGCTGCTCCAGCGCTGAATCCACGTCCACGGCACCGGCGCGCACCTGGTCCAGGAGCTCCCGCAGGCGGCTAGTCTCCACGCCCGGACCCCTGGAGTACCCGCAGCAGTTTCTCATCGCGGGTTCGCTGGCGTGCCCCGCCTGCCGAAAGCGCGTCGTTCATCTTGCCGGACCGAAAGCCCTCTAGATCCAGCGTGACGTAGAGGTATCCGAAAGCGCGGAATTCCTGAACAAGCGTCTCGCGGTGTTTCAGGGCAATGGGAAAATCCTCCGGCATCAGCTCGATACGGGCAACCGTATCGTGATGGCGCACACGAAACTGACGAAAGCCGAGCCGGCGCAGCACCTTTTCACAGCCGTCTACCCGTGCGAGGAGTTCGGGGGTGATTGTAGTGCCGTATGGGAAGCGCGAGGAGAGGCAGGCAAAGGAGGGCTTGTCCCAGTTCGACAGACCAAGATGCTGTGCCAGGCTCCGCACCTCCGCCTTCGTCAGGCCTACCTCGCGTAACGGGCTCCGGACCGCCAGTTCCTCAGCGGCGCGCATACCAGGTCTGTGATCGCCGGCATCATCCGCGTGGGTGCCGTCCGCGATATGCGGAATGCCGCGTTCACGGGCTACCTGCCGCAGCACGGAGAAGAGCTCGGTCTTGCAGAAGTAGCATCTGTCCGGATTGTTCACGCGGAACCTTGGGTCGGCCAGCTCATGAGTTGGCACGCGTACGACGGTGGCGCCCATGGCTTCTGCAACAGCCAGCGCGGACTCCACCTCACCCTGGGGAAAAGCCTCGGAATCCCCGATGACGGCCACGGCGTTCGCGCCGAGTTCATCGGTGGCAACCTTCAACAGGAGGGTGCTATCCACCCCGCCAGAGTATCCGATAACCACCGACCCCATGGCACGCAGCAGGTCACGCAGATGCGCATACTTCTCCGACAGAGCGGGGGGCGGGGATTGACTTCCTAGGCTGGTTGCCGTCATGGTGAATGGTATCCGGTTCTCACTGCTGGTTAGCAGTTCAGATTATAGCCGACCCGCCGGGCTGCGCGGGCATCGGTGCGACCAGAAACGAGCATGAACGACCTGGTGGGCAGAGCGCCACGTGAGTGGACCCCAGAGCAACGAGATGCCATCGAGGCCATGGAGCCCAATGTGGTGGTATCCGCCGGCGCGGGTTCCGGCAAGACAGGCGTGCTGGTGGAGCGTTTCCTGCGCATTGTGCTGCAATCGCGTGACGAGAGTCTGCCGCCAGCGGTACGCGCGGGTGTGCAGAACATCCTGGTGATTACATTCACCGAAAAGGCCACAAAGGAGGTAAAGGGCCGGATAGTGGAGCAGCTGCTCATCCACGGCCTGCACGAGGAACGGAGGCAGGTTGAGACCGCCTACATCAGCACCATTCACGGCTTCTGCTCGCGACTGCTGAAGGAGAACCCTTTCGAGGCGGGGCTTCCTCCAGATTACACTGTGCTAGAAGACGCGGAGGCTACCAGGCGCCTGCATCTCGCGGTCGCTCTCGCTGTCGAGGAGGCCTATCGCGGCGGCCGCCGTGAGCTCATGGAGCTTGTGCGGGCGCTGCAGGAAGAGAGCCTATACGGTCAGCGCCAACGCAATCCACTGGCTCTGCTGGCGAGATGCACGCAAGAGACACTCGGCACGCTGCGCGGCACCGGCATGCGTCTGCCCGATCTGCGAAGCCTGATAGATCAGGGGACCGAGGCCATGCGCGCCCGTTCACATGGTCCGCTGGCGCGGCTGCTCCATCCGGTCGTGAGCGAGGTTCGGGCCGCGGCGCAGGCGCTGCGAGCGCTTAGAGCGGGCGCGACTGGCGCGCTTGAGTTGGCACGGCTGCGGCTCATAGAGTGCGCGGACGGTCTTCCCAACATCTCCGATGAGAGCGCTGAGCCCGCGCAAACCTCGGAGACCTTGAAGGCACTGGCGGAGGTCGCAGGCAACGCGGATTCCGTGGCACGGCACAGGCGCGCAGTCTCCGCGGCGGACCTGGAGCTGCTGCACATCGTGGACCGACTGCGGTACGCGGTGGACATCGCCCGCAAGCTCTTTGCGTTCCAGGACGAGGCCGAAGAGAGGGCGCAAGCCATCTGCCTCTGGCTTTGGGAGTTGCTCTACCGCGCCTGGACTCACTACGAGGCGTGGAAACGTTCCGCGGGATACCTGGATCATGACGATCTGCAGGCAGAGGCGGCGCACCTTCTAGAATCCCACGCCGAAGTGCTTGACCGATACCGCCGCAAGCTGAGACATGTCATGGTGGATGAGTTTCAGGATACAAGCCCCGTGCAGATGCGGATAATCCGGCTTCTTACGGAGACGAATGGATCCGTCACCACGCCTCGGTTCCTTGTGGGTGATGTGCAGCAGTCCATCTACGGGTTTCGCAATGCCAGGCCCGACCTTATGGCCGCTGAAATGCGTCGGGCAGGCGCGGATGGAGAGGGACGCGTAGTACGCCTCAAGTCGAACTTCCGGTCTCGTCCGGAGATATTGACCTTCGTCAACCACCTCTTTCGCGGTATCTGGAGCCACAGCACCACGGTGGGCCAGGAGCTGGCAGTAGGCGCCGCCTATGAACCCTGCTCGGTCCCCTGCGTGGAGGCTCTTGTTGGCACGCCTGGCAGCGCGGCGACCTTCCGTGAACTGCAGGCGCGCGCGATTGCCGCACGAGTCCTGCACCTGGTACGGACCCAGGAGGTGCGCATCACGGCGCGCGGATCGCCTCGGTGCGGTGAGCCCGTGCGATGCCGGGACATTGCCATCCTGATGCGCGCCGCCACGCATGTTGAACTGCTGGAGAAGGCGTTCACCGCGCTAAGGGTGCCCTACTACGTGGTGGGCGGAGGCCGCAACTACTATGCCCGCCAGGAAGTGCGGGATGTGGTCAATGCACTGACGGTCGTTGATAATCTGCTCGACGATTTCGCACTCGCCGGCACGCTGCGTTCACCGCTCGTTGGGCTCACTGCGGACGCGCTGTACGAGGTGCGGCGCAATGCCGTGCACCCGAGCGGCGTGCGGCTGCCGCTCTATTTCGGCATAGCGCGCGCCATGGAGGCTGGGAAGCTGGCCGAGGAGGACGCCGCCAGACTGAGCGAGTTTGTCGAGACTATTGGACGGCTGCGCATGGAGCGAGACAGGCTTTCGCCTGGCGAGATGCTGGAGTGCATG
>CAZGLN010000091.1:0-3451 GCA_964526545.1 uncultured Chthonomonadales bacterium | reverse complement strand
AGCGCGTGGCGAACCTGCGCAAGCTGCAGCAGATGGCCTACGCTGCGTCCGATGCCGGACTTTCGGAGTTCGTCGAACAGCTTCGCGATCTGGAGACCCTGGCGCTGCGCGAGGGGGATGCCCCAACGGAAGAAGAGGCGGCCGACGTGGTGCGCATCTTTACCATCCATCGCGCGAAAGGGCTGGAGTTTCCGGTGGTGATCGTCACGGACGTGTCGCAACCTTTAGAGCGGGAGACGCGCGACCTCTTCTTATGCGATCCATCGGAATTAGCCCTTGGGTGCAACGTCGGCGGCTACAAGTCCCTGACCTTCAGGGCTCTGGAGGAGCAGCGAACGAGAGCCGGCCTGGAGGAGGAGATGCGCGTGCTCTACGTCGCGCTTACCCGCGCTCAGGAGCGGCTTATCCTCTCGGGACAAGCGCTACCCAGAGGCAAGACATCCTGGGCTACCGTTCTGTTTCCAGTGCTCGGCATTGCGGGACCTCCGGCCGCGCCTGGCGAAATGATGTCTCCAGCGGAAGTGCGCGTTTCACACCAACCGATTCAGGTCTGGAGTGATGCATTCGGAGCGGGTCAGCCAAAGGTTAGCTAGCACGGGAGGATTGCGTTAATGTGCCGAATTGCCACGCTTGCAGCCGCGCTGCTGATGGTCTCGTCAGCATCTTGTCCAACGCAATCGCACCGAACGCTCGCTGACGACTGGGGAAACCTGGAGGGTACCTGGCTGTTCCGGACTGATCCGGAAGAGCGCGGCGAGAAAGAGGGTTGGCATCGGTTGGACACTGAGAGCGGCTGGAGAGTGCTGACCGCGCCCGGCAACTGGGAGGCCCAAGGCGTTACCGAGGCGAGACCAGGGGCCGCGCCAAAGCCGAAGGGAAACCTGCCGTGGACGGATTACGACGGCGTGGCATGGTACCGCCTTGTCTTCACAGTGCCGGCCGATTGGCGCGGCAAGGATCTGGTGCTTAACCTCGGCAGCGTGGATGACGAGGACAGGACCTTCTTCAATGGCGAACTTGTCGGCAGCACAACGGGATCCGTGCCGAACCCCGTGCGCGTTACGCGGCGATATAAGGTTCCGCGCAGCCTGGTACGCCATGATGGACCGAACGTGCTGGCCATACGCGTGCTGGATCATGGAGGACCGGGCGGACTGATGGGCCCCTCCCTCTCCTGCCTGCCTGAGGAACGTTACACCACCTTGCCTCGCATAACACCGGCCGGCCCAACGCTGGAGGACCGGTTTGCCAATCCGCCCGCCGCCAATCGTATCCTCAAGATCATACACGGCTGGCCGGACGATGAGGCGGCACAAGACGATCTCATTCGCCAACTGATCGGCCAGGGTTTCGGCGGAGTCGTCTGCAATGTCTCGTTTGAGGATTACCTGCGAAGCGAGCAGCGCTGGCGCAGTTTTATCCGTGCGGTGCGCACCGCGCATTCCTCCGGCATGGCGATGTGGCTGTATGATGAGCGAGGGTATCCCTCGGGTACGGCGGGCGGCCTTACACTTCAGGGCCATCCGGAGTTCCAGGCGCGCGGGCTCCTCGTTGCGGACGCGGTATCGGAGGGCGGAGAGGCGGAGCTGGGCATGCCACCGGGCAGAGTGCTCCTGGCTGCCGCCTTCCCTGAGCGCGACGGCATTTCGGATGTGAAACGGCAGGTCGCGCTCACTGTGGATGCGGCTGCCGGAGTGGCTCGCGGAAAGCTGCCGCCAGGAAGGTGGAGGCTCGTAATAGTCTGCGATTCGCCGCTTTTCGAGGGAACCCACGCCGAGATGGGTCTGGGCGACAAGATCCCCTACATTGACTTGTTGGCCCCAGAGCCGACGGCGCGTTTCATCAAGCTCACCCACGAGGAGTATGCAGCCCGCCTGGGCAAGGACCTTCCCCGTCTCTTCGATGCGACCTTCACGGACGAGCCCTCACTGATGAGCCTCTTCCTGCGCCCGATGCCGTGGCGCGTGCTGCCATGGTCGGCACGTCTGCCGGAGGAGTTTCGGGGGCGTCGCGGGTACGCGCTGGAGGCCAGGCTGCCGGATCTGATCCTGGAGGCTGGTCCCGAGAGCGCTCGGACCCGCCATGATTTCTGGCTTACCGTCGCTGAACTGGTCGAGCAGCACTTCTTCGGTCAGCTCCAGGAGTGGGGTAAACGGAGGGGCGTGCCGTCCGGCGGCCACCTCATCTATGAAGAGAACCTGCTGCATCATGTAGGTTTCTACGGTGACTTCCTCCGGTGCATTCGGCGGCTGGATGCGCCGAGCATAGATTGCCTTACCAGTGATCCGGCAGAGGTTCCCTGGCACATTGCGCGAATGATCGGGAGCATTGCCGACCTAAGAGGCCTGCGCCTGCGCATGTGTGAGACCAGCGACTTCGGGCAGGTCTATCGGCCGGCGGGAGACAGCCGGCCCGTGCGCCAGGTCACGGAGGCCGAAATCCGCGGAACCATCAACAGGCTCCTGCTTGGCGGCATCAACATCATCACCAGCTACTACACTTTTCAGGGTATTACTAGCGACCAACTGCGCAGGCTGAATCTCCATACGGGGCGCTGTTCCGCCCTGCTCACCGGCGGGCACCAGGTTACGCCCGTGGCCATGCTCTATCCGGTCGAGAGCGTATGGCATCGGTACTTCCCCTCGCGTCATGGCCCCACTGGAAATCCGGAGGCAGCCAGGGTGGAGAGTGTCTTCCGGCAGGCATCCGATACGCTCTACCATTCAGGCATTGACTTCACCTATCTGGACACCAGGGCGATACTGGAAGCCAGGCTGGAGCGAGGCCAACTGCGTCTCGGCAACATGGCATGGCGCGTGCTAGTTCTGCCGGCCGTTGATACACTGCCGATAGCGGCATGGCGCAAGCTGGAGCGATTCGTGATGGCCGGAGGCCGCGTGATTGCGTTGGCCGCCGAACCCGCGAACAGCGCTACCGAGTTTCCAAGCGCGGAGGTCGCTGCAATTGGCAAGAGGCTTGCCGGAGGCGGAGACGGACCCCACGTTCAGGCCCACGCCAACGGCGGCGCGTGGATCTCCCTGCCTGAAGGCACGGAACCGCTGCTTCCCGCGGCCGTTCACAGTGTCGTGCAGCTGCCCACACTTGTACCCTCGGGTTCTCCTGTGCGGGTAGCCCATCGGCAGATTGAGGGCGGCCACGTCTTCCTTGTTGTGAATGACAGCGCGCGGTCCTGGCGCGGCGAAGTGCAGCTCGCGGGAGATGGTCTCGGTAAGCAGTTCGATCCTGCGTCCGGCACAGTCACGGAAGCAGGGTCAGGCAGGGTCTCCGTCAATCTGGAGCCCTATGGAGCCCTGCTGTACCGTTACGCGCGAGCCCGAACGGCTCAGATACCCCTCTTGCGCAGTGGGCGGCTACCTGGTCTTGCCGTGGGCCAGCTACCGCCATCGCGCGCTGTGGTGGGCGCTGGTGAGCACGTGCGGGCGGAATTCGA
>CAZGLN010000090.1:0-13652 GCA_964526545.1 uncultured Chthonomonadales bacterium | reverse complement strand
GTCTAACTCCGTCATCCGGCACCCGCGGCGTCGTGCCTCTCCATCGCACCACCAGGCCCCGACCATTGCCCCAAGTCCGTCGGCCGGGCCGTCCTTCCAGTTGGTCTGGATGAGGCCGAGGTTGTGCAGCGCCTTCCCAATGGCTTTGAGGCCGAAGCCGAATGCGCCGCGGACCGCCACCGGCTCGGCGCGTATCACTTCTCCGAGAAAGTCGAACCAGTTGGGTGCGCTCCAGTCTCGGTCAGGATGGCGTTTGGCGGCGGAGTTGAAGTTGCTGACGAGGAAGGATGTTTCCGCAGGCGACCAGTGGATCACCCTCGGGCGCTCGAGCTGCGGTGCAAGGCGCAGGCGCACCTGCTCCATATGGCACAGCCAGTCATCTAGAATGCGCGCCTCTTCCGGCTCGGTCAGGAGGTCAGCCGTGAAGCACGCAAATTGCCACTCGCCGTCCTCCTGGTGGCCGCAGCCGACCATGAAGATGAGCGGCTGGCCATTGCGTTCGGGGATCCGGCTGAAATCGTCGTTGAGATCGGTCACTGTCTCGAAGTCTACATAGAACTCCAGGGGAGGCTCGGGCCACCACTCCTCGCGGCGTGCCATGACTCTGGCCGGCGTTACCGGCGGTCCCTCCGCGGCACGGTTGATATCGAGAATCGCCTGCAGCCGCGGGCCGTACGTTGTGCCTGCGAGCCCCAGCGATTCCGCCGAGACGCGCGGGTCCGTCCAGCGCATCAGGCCCTCCGCGTTCTTCTCGTCTCGGCGCGACACGCCTACCTGGTAGAGCCGAGTGAGGTCCTCCTGTTGGCTGCCGATCTCCTTGACCGCTCGGCTCCATCCGCCCCCGTCGCTCTTCAGGTTGGCGCGCAGCTCCGGCACCGTCGGCTCGGGCGCCGGCCGCCAGGCAGCACCCTCCGACCGCACGCGGCGCACCCAGGCGCAGGCATCCTCCACGACCGAGCGATGCTCGGCCACGGCGACGGGCGCAAGGCGGTCATCACAGCGGCTGCCGCGCTCGGTCTCGCGCTGGATGGTCTGCTCCCAACCGCGGCCCAGCAGGTAGGCATGGGCAGGAGTGTATCCCTGGAGCCTTCCGAGAGCCTCGTTGTAAATGGCGAGCTGCGCCTTGTAGGCGGGGTAAGAGCCGCTGTCGCCGAGGGTACCGCGTGCGGTGAAGTGCAGGGTGGTGAACTTGATATCCACTACCACGTAGTGGATATCGCCCGGCAAGTCCGGTGCCGCCATGGTGCACGGAGCAACGCCAGGATTGCGAAAGAGCTCGCCAAGCACGTCGGAACGCACGAGCAGGTCAGGCGCGCCGTAGGTTCGGTGTTCGGCATCCCGCAAGACACCCTGGTGGATTATCGGCACGCCCCGGCACATCGCCTCGAAGGTTCGTTGAGCATGCTCCAGGCTGCGCACATCCTCGTACCCACACGCTATCCGCTCAACCTCGCATCTGGTGACGAGATAGGCTACGACAGCCTCCTCGAAGCGATTCCCTTGCTCAAAGAAGAAGCGCATGATATCGGTACGCGCATCGTAACCGGGAAGCTCGCTATCGGGGAGGTAGCCGTGCCGCCTGCCGTAGAGGGCAAGCCAGTCCAGCAGAGTATCCGCAAGGCAGTAGTTGCGCGTGGCGCTTGCGCTCACCCACTCTTGCCATTCGCGCGAGCCCTCGGGCTGGCGCGGCTCACCGGAATCGGAGTGTGTGAGGGCGGTCAGGGGCATGGCGGGTTGGGAGAGGCCGGGCTACTGGCCGTTCTCCGACTCCTCTTGCGCCATCTCTTCGGCCAGCGCCTCGGTGAAGTCGGTCTCTTCCTCGGCAGTGCCCGGCATCTCGAGATCCGCCACCGAGTAGACGGCCCGAATGACTTCCGCGGGCGTGGTGATGCCTCTCAGGGCTTTGTCCAGACCATCCTCCATCATGGTGCGCATGCCCTGCTTCCGCGCAGCCCGCTGCAGGGCCAGCGCGCTGGCGTTGGAGGTTACCAGCTCCTTAATAGGGCGGGTATTCATCAGGAGCTCAAACACTCCCACACGGCCTTTGTAGCCGGTCTCTCTGCATGCCGAGCATCCCTTGCCGTGCCAGAAGGTCTTTTCGGCGGCCTCTTTCGGCGAGAGGCCGAGCTGCAGAATCTCGTCCTCCGTCGGGGTGTACGGCTGCTTGCACTGCGGGCAGATGGTTCGCACGAGTCTCTGCGCCAGGATGCAGATGACCGTTGCCGCGATAAGGTAGGGCTCGCCGCCCATATCCACCATGCGTCCTAAGGTTTCGACGGCGTTGTTCGTGTGGAGCGTGGTGAGGACCAGATGGCCCGTGAGGCTTGCCTGGATGCCGATTTTCAGTGACTCCGGATCGCGCATTTCGCCGACCATCATCACGTCTGGGTCCTGGCGGAGGAAGGCGCGCATGACGCGGGGGAAGGTCATCTTCTCCGTAACCTGGACCTGGGTTACGTTGTCCTGGAACTCGTATTCGATGGGGTCCTCCACCGTGACGACGTTGCGGGTCTTGCGGTCCAGTTTGTTCAGAGAGGCGTAGAGGGTGGAGGTCTTTCCGGAACCGGTGGGTCCGGTAACTACAATCATGCCGTAGGGCGTCTCGATGGCCTGGCTCCAGGCACGCTGCAGATCGGGCGGCATACCGAGCTGCGTGAGCTCAATCCTCACATTGGCCGGGTCCAGCAGCCGCATCACGACCTTCTCGCCATTGAGGCATGGCAATACCGAGACGCGCGCGCTGAACCGGCGTCCGCGCCACTCCATATCTATGCGGCCATCCTGCGCCAGTCTTTTCTCGTCGAGGTGCATACCGGCCGCCAGCTTGATGCGGGCGAGCACGTTGGGGGTGTGCGCCTTGTCAAACCTGCCGTAGTTGATCATCATGCCGTCCACACGGTAGCGAATCTGCGTGCGGTCTCGCTCCGGCTGGATATGGATGTCCGAGGCATTCATGGCAAGCGCCTCGGTGATGATCTTGTCCACGTACTGCACCCCGAGCGTGGCCGCATCGCCGCCCATGGCGCGCGCGACGCCGCCCTCGCGCAGTATCAAGCGGAAGTCGCGGCCGCTATCCGGGGTTATCTGGGTCATGGGTTCTCCTCGCGATGGATGGCTGATGGACGCGCGGCGATTATATCACGGGCTTTGCGGGGTGTCGATGCGCCGTCGGACGCAGTTCATTTGACCGTATGCTCGCTTCCGCGCAGGACTTCTTCAACCGGCCGAGGAAGAGATGTCCAATGTGGTGTGGAAGGAGAGATACGTGCGTGATGAGCCCCCCCAGCTCAACGCCGAGCTCGAACTTGTGTGTGGCGGTGCCGAATTTCCGGAAGGGCCAGTTTTCGATGGAAGCGGCGCGGTTCTCTTTTCGAACTGCGGCGCGGACTACATCACCAGGGTAACGCTCGATGGAGAGGTGGAGCGCAGATGGCGCGCCGCATCGAGCGACCCGGAAGTCTTCACGTTCAGGCGAACCAACGGCCTCGCCGTGCACTGCGACGGGTCCCTGTTCGCCTGCGACTTCCAACGTAACGCCATCGTCCGGATGCTTCCGGACGGCTCAAGCGAGTGTTTTGCGGATCGGTGCGACGGCGTGCCCTTCAAGGGGCCGAACGATCTGGCCTGCGATCCGTGCTGCAATCTCTACTTCACCGACCCCGCGGGAAGCTCGCGCGAGCGGCCGATTGGGGCGGTGTATCGCGTGGAATGCGGAACAAGACAGGTTCGCCGCGTTGCGGATGGCCTGGCATTTCCAAACGGCCTGGCGTTCACGGCGGATGCGCGCTGGCTGTATGTGTGCGAGTCCGCGGAGAACCGGGTGCTGCGGTTCAGCGTAACCGCCACCGGCGCTCTCGCGAATCCGGAGGTCTTTGCAGACCTCTCGACAATTGGCCCGGGCGAGCCGGACGGCATGGCGCTGGATGCGTTGGGGCGCCTATGGATAGCGCACTTTGGCGCACATGCCGTCCGCGTGGTGGCGCCTGACGGGTCTTACGTCGGATCCGTCGAAATGCCCGCGCCCGAAAACGACATGGGACCGACCAACGTGGCGTTCGCCGGCCCAGGTCTGCGGTTTCTTTACATTACGGATCCAGGCTGCAGCGCGCTCTTGCGGATGGAGCCTGGGGTGGCTGGACTGCCGCTCTTCTGCGCATCCTAGAAGTCGCAGCCGCAAAACAGCAAAGCACGACAGGAACAGAAACTATGTACAAAGCGCTTAGCCCCGGGGCCATGGGCATCCGGGTAGGTTCCCTCGAGGAGGCCATTCGCATTGCCCACGATGCCGGGTTTGAGGGAGTGGAGATAGGCATCCATGAAGTTGCGGACCTTGTGGATGCGCATGGTGCCGAACACGTCCGCGGGCTGTTTGACGGGGCCGGCATACGCCCTGCCGGGTGGGGCATGCCCGTGGAGTTTCGGAAAGACGATTCCACCTATCAGGAGGGCCTGAAGGCCTTGCCGAGGCTGGCGCGGGCCGCGCAGGCCATCGGCTGCACGCGCACCTGCACCTGGATCATGCCGTGTTCGGATACGCGCCCCTACGAGGAGAACCGGAAGTTCCATATCGAGCGTTTCAAGCCCATCTCGGCCATTCTGGCGGATCATGGCTGCTCGTTCGGTCTGGAGTTCATCGGGCCCAAGACCCTGCGGGACAGCCAGAAGTACCCCTTCATCCACACAATGGATGCGATGCTGGAGATGTGCGCCGAGATCGGTCCCAACATGGGCGTGCTTTTGGACTGCTGGCACTGGTACACCTCCGAGGGCACGGTGGAGCAGATACGCAAGGCCAGGGCCTCGCAGATTGTCTACGTTCACGTGAATGATGCGCCGGAGGGCGTGCCGCTGGATCAACATGTGGACAACAAGCGGTGCCTGCCCGGAGCCACCGGGGTCATAGATATCGCGGGATTTCTGCAGGCACTCGCGGCGATTGGCTACGATGGCCCGGTGATTCCCGAGCCGTTCGGCAGTCCCGCCAGCTGGGCGGCCGATTCGCTGCGGGCTATCTGGAAAAAGGCCGGCCTGAGCTGATCCATCGGCGTGCTTCTGATGGAAATCGCGTAGACAGGAGGACCCATGCGAGCCGTTGTCAACTATGAGCCGAAGCCCTTCGCGGTTGCGCTGCGCGATGTGCCCGTGCCTGCCATCGGTGCGCGGGACGTACTGCTCCGCGTGCGCGGCGTGGGGGTGTGCGGTTCGGACCTGCACCAATGGCGCAACGCCGCCTCCTGGAGCGTGCAGTATCCCGTGGTACTCGGGCACGAGTTCGCCGGGGAAGTGGCGGCGGTGGGAGAGGAAGTGCGGGGTTTTCGCCCTGGCGACCGCGTAGTGAGCGAGACTGCGGCGGTCATCTGTGAAGAGTGCGTCTACTGCCGTTCCGGCCTGTACAACGTGTGTCCCAACCGTAAGGGCTTCGGGTATGGGGTGGATGGTGCGATGGCGGAATTTGTCCGCGTGCCCGCGCGGTGCCTCCATCGCATACCGGAGAACCTCTCCTACGAAGAGGCCGCCATGACCGAGCCGGGATGCGTGGCGGCCAATGCCGTGCTGGAGCTCTCGCAGGTGAAGCCGGCCGATTTCGTGGTGGTGCTTGGTCCCGGGCCCATCGGCTTGATGTGCCTGCAGATGGCGCGGCTGGGCAGTCCGGGCGAGCTCTGGATGGTCGGCACGGCGCGGGATACGGAGCGGCTGCGTGTCGCTGCGAACCTTGGCGCCACGCGGACGCTGGTGGCGGGCGAGCAGGACGTGACGGAGGAGGCGCGGCGTGTGGGCGACGGCCTGGGTGCGCACCTGGTAGTGGATGCCACGGGTTACTCGGCGCCACTTCAGACGGCGCTGCAGACGGTGCGGCCCATGGGGCAGGTGACTAAGGTGGGATGGGGACACGAGCCGTTCAACGCCTCGCTGGATCCGCTGGTGGGCAAGGCGGTGCGGCTTCAGGGCTCCTTCAGTCACAACTGGCGAACGTGGGAGCGTGTCCTTTCTCTCTACGCTTCTGGCGTGGTGAAGACGGGGCCGCTTCGCGAGGTGCATCCGCTGGAGGAGTGGGAGACAGCCTTCCAGAGAATGGATAGCCTTTCGGTGGCAAAATCGGTGCTGGTCCCGTAGTGTCCCGGGTCCCAAACTGCAGCAGGCCGCCCGCGAGGGCGGCCTGCCTGTTTCTGGCCAGTGTTCGGCGAAAGCCTAGATGACGACCACGTTGGTGGCGCGCAGGCCCTTGCCCTTGGGATCGTTCTCCACGTCGAACTGGACGCGCTGACCCTCGTGCAGCTCCTTGTAGCCGCCCATCTCGATGGCGCTGTAGTGCACGAAGACGTCCTCGCCACCCTCCTGCGCGATGAAGCCATAGCCTTTCGTCGCGTTGAACCACTTGACCGTTCCGGTCGTTGCCATACTGTCTTTCCCTTCTCTTCCTTGACTTGTCTGTGCGGCGTACGTCGGACTAGGAGCGATCTGGAGGCTTCCGACCGGACTGGCGGGGCGCTTCCGTACGGCTGCTTCGTTCGCGAACGCGTCGCATCTTGTTCCGCACTTGCGGAGACCGCGGCATTATAACAGACGGTGCACGGCTTGACAAGGCCATAGAGAATCTCTTTTTATCAAAACGTCCACGCTATGGAGAAAAGTAGGACCAGCGGTAACCGAGGTCCACGGTCTGTCCGGGCTCCACCTGGATGGTCCACGTGAACTTGCCCACGCCGTTGTATGCGAACCACCAGGGCGGCCAGTTGTACCATCTCCACCAGAAGGGGAGCGCATCCGCGCCCAGCCAGTCGCCATCCTCGAGGGCATTTGTGTTCTCTGCCTTGCCGTCCTGGTCGGCGCTTGCCGCCTTGCCAAGGATGCTCCGCTTCACCTCCACCTGCACTGGCTCTTTGCGGTAATTCGTTATCTGGATGCTTCCCGCGAGCTCCACACGGGCCAACCGATTGCCCTGCCATTCGGCCGCGTTGGGTGTGCGGGCAGTCTCGCGGTCGGTGCGCTTCACGCGGAGGTCCGTGGCCGTGGTTATCTCCAGGTCCGCCTCGCCTCCGATGGATGTGTAGGTCATCATCCCCTGTCCAAGGGCACGCTCCTTCATCACGAGCAGTGCGGGGGCGGTGGTGAGCGGGTAAGTAGAGGTGTTTCGCAGCCGCAGCTTGTGGATGGCTTTCGGCGCGCGGAGAAGGCGCGCCAGTTGGGCCTGCTGCTCCGTGGAGACCGGCGTGCGCAGATCAGGCGGCGGCGCAAAGGGAAGGTCCACGGTGTAGATATCCCGGTAGTCCAAATCGAACTCCGCCACGGGCAGCACCATGCGCTGACCTTTGCGCAGCGAGACGCCCTTGACCGTGAACACAAAGAGATCCTCGGCCTGGTCGCTGCCGGCAACCTCTGGGCCGGGCTGAGAGACGTCGGCGCCGGGTTCAATCTGCCGCCCTCGGAATTCCGAGGAGCGGGCGACCTGAGACATGACGGCATTGGACATCGCAAACGCCGTCTGCGAGCCCGCATCGAAGTGCTGCCCGAGCCGCGCGGCGGTCTGCTGCAGCGCGATTGGGTCCACGGTCTCCTTGAATGCGAAGGAGGGCACTCCAATCACCAGATTTGCGGTGACGTTGGTCAGGTCGGTCAGCTCATTGACGAGCGTGGCTTGCAGGCGCACCCTGGCTTTGCCGGCGCCGTTCAGCTCGAACCGATAGCTCGGAATCCATCGCAGTCCCTTCTGAAGGTAGACCATGCCTACGCTTGCCGATGCCGCCGGCGCACCGCCTTGCCAGTTCAGGTGGAGCGTGAGCGTATTGCGTATCTCGTCGCTAGAGAAGCGCGGCTGCAGTTTACCGGCCAGCGAGGCGCTCCTCACGAGGTCGAGGGGTATCGCCGACGTGCCAGAGGAGCCCTTCACCAGCACGACAGTGCCCTTCTCGGGCAGCAGCGGTCCCGCGCCTTCCGGCTGCCCCTCCTCCACTTCCGCCGACTCGCGCACGGGAATGCCGAGAAGAGTGCCCCTGATCTCCTTGCCGTCACTGAGTCGAAGCACTACGTCGGAGCCCGGGTTTGCCTCCAGCAGCTCGCGTACATTCAGCGCCGTGCGGCTCACCTTCACGCGCCGCTGGGCAGCCGTCACGCTCGTGAGCCGGGCGCGCGTTTCGGCACTGTAGGGCCAGAACGTGCCGAGTACCGGGGTGGGCAGATTGGCAAGGACAACCTCACTCGAGGGGCTGACGGGCAGGCGGCCGACATGGTGCACGAAGGCGTGGCCGTCCTTGAAGATAGTTACCTCCGTAACCGGCATGCGCGCAAGCGCGCTGGTTTTTGCTTCCTGTTGGGCATGCAAGCCTGCTGACGCGGAGATCAGACAGGCTGCAACGACCGCGGTTCTCATGGCTCGACCTCCTCTGGGCTAGCACGTTCCATCGGCTATTCACGTCCGCCTGAGCCGGCCGTGCCTGCGGCGGGACGCTGGGAAGGCTCCTGCCGCACGTGCACCGTGATGAGGGCCATGCGGCGCGGCGACTGCTGTGCGGCCTGTGCACCTGCATTCGAATCTCTCAGGCGATCCTTCGGCGCACGCGCCTGCTGTTCACGGGGGGCCTGGCGAGTCTCCCGTTGGATGCGCTTCGGCGGTTCCGCGGGTGGTTTCGGCTGGGTTCGCTGGCGCTCTTTGGTTGTGTTGAGTGCAGGAGCCGAGAGGTCGGTAGGAGCACCCACAGTCTGTGCCGGGTTCCGTTGCTGCCTCTCCCCTTGCGTTTTGGCAGCGGCATCCGGCGCCTGGGATTCTGACGCCGGCGGCGGTGCGGCCAGGCGGGTAGGGGCCTGTGCAGGCGGCGCCAACTCGGCCGATTGGGCTGCTCCTCCGCGGACTGCTTCCGCGGTGTTTGAATCGGCCTGGCCAGCAGCGGTCAGCCTTCCAAGCCGCCGGAGGCCGGCGAGAACCTGTTCTGCTTTCTCCACAGGCACCAGGATGCGATAGGTTATCTGCTCCTTCTTCTCGGCATCGGAGACCGCATCTCGGCCCGGGTCCACTCCGGATATCGCGCGCGCCAGCTTCTCAATCGCTGGCGATTGCGCGGCCACGTCTTCCAGCTCGAGAGTCATTTCCAGCACCTGCGCAACCTGGACATTCGATTCCGGCTTGCGCTCCTGGAGTCGGAGGGCGTTCGAGGCTGCCGCTGCGCGTCTGGCGGACTCGGCGGCAGCTTCTTGTGTGGCGGAAGGCCTGCCGGCAGCGAGGGTGGCGGCTGGCGCGGCGCCGGCAATGCCCGGACGGGCCGGCACCGCGTCTTCCACGCCGGGTGCGCGATTAGCCGGCGGCACAGCGGGTGTCTCCACTCCCTTAGCGGCTCCTCCGGACATTGCCTCCGGGCTCCCGTGGGTGTCGTCGCTTCTTCGCATGGCGGCCGGCTCTCGGCGGTCCTGCGATGCGGATTTTGCCAGTGTGCGGCTGCGCACGGCCTCGGACATGGCGGACTTCGTCTCCCGCCGAGGCGGCCCCGCACCTGGCCCGCCGGGCGCGGGATCAACAACAAACGCCTTCTCTGTGCCGCCCTGCGGCGAGGCCGAGGAAGCCAGCGACTGGCGTGCCTCGTTCACTATCGCCTCGGGTGAACGAAGCAGGACTCGGTAGGAGATGGCAACTGCAAGGAGTGCGGCGGCCGCCGCGCCGCTGATGGCGAGCGGTCGACGGAGGAGGTGGCCACCGCGACGGCCGGGTTGGCTGGCTGGCAGGGCTTCGGCGGCATGGGCGAGAATGCGGTAGCGCAGGGCGTCGCTTAACACGACTTGGTCGCCCTGCCGCAGCTCCTCGGAGATCCGGGCCATATCCTCGGCCTCCGCGGCACAGCGGGCGCACCGGGCAAGGTGCATACGCATCTTCCACCGACGCGCAAAGCCGAGCTCGTGGTCCAAGTAGGCCTTCAGGTCGTCTCGAAGGCGGGCACAGGGCTCCATCAGTTCGTCTCCCCAAGCGGATCCGGTTGGAGCGAGCCCGCGTCGCCCAACACATATCCTGCCAACGAGGACCGCAGTCGGCGGAAGGCATTGGACAGACGCGACTTCACGGTACCGACGGGCACCTCCAGCACGTCCGCGCACTCCTGGTAGGTGAGTCCGTGGAGTTCGTGGAGGATGACAACGTCGCGGTGCAGGGGAGACAGCCCATCAAGCGCGGCGCGCACCTGTTCGGTGAGCTCGCCCCGTGCCGCCGCCAGTTCAGGACCCGCCCGCAGGTCTTCCATTGCCTCGATGGCCTCCTCGTCGCAGGGCGCTACCTCCGGGCGCCTTCGCTGGCGGTATCGCAGGCAGTGATTCACCGCCACCCGGTACACCCACGTGGAGAGCGCCGATTCTCCCCTGAACTTGCCGATACCGCGAAAGATATCTATGAAGATCTCCTGGGTAAGGTCCTCGGCGTCGGTGGGGTTCTCCACGTAGCGCCTGACGAGCCGATGCACGCGCGGCCCGAAGGAGTCCACGAACTCCTCGAACGCACGCCGTTCGCCGCTCTGAATCCGACGTACGAGACGCCGATCGTCCGGCACCGGCTCCTCCTGAGCAACGCTGCTTACATCCGGTTAGTTAGCCAAAGGCAGAGAAAGGTTCACGCAGAGCGCAGATTCTAGGGTATGCATCGGGAGGGCGCACGCCGCTGGCAGAATTCGGCCCATGGCGGCAGTATTGACAGTCTATCCGGTGTGCCCGCTTTGGGCGGCCCGGAGCTTCTCCCACCGCTTGCCGAGGGTTACATCCTGCTGCAGCAGCGGGTCCTCGGTGCGGCCAAGCGCCGCAAGCTGGTTGGCGATCCACTCCTCCAGCCGCGTGGAGTGCTGTGCGACGAGGTCGGGCCGGGTTGCGGCCAGGTTGGCGGCCTCGCCGGGATCGGTCGTGAGGTCGTAGATCTCCTGGGGCGGGGTGCCGTAGGCATCCGGTCGTCGGGCCTGGATGAACTTGTGGGTCTGCGTGCGCAGTGCCCACTTGGATTGCCAGGTGCACTCGCAGCACACCACGAAGTCCCTCTGGCTGTTGAGCGGGTCGGCCGCGACCTCGAGCAGGCTGCGCCCCTTCATGCGTGCCGTTGGTTCCGCCCCGGCGAGCCGCAGCAGCGTGGGCGCCATCTCGGTCTGGTCGCAGAGCGCCTGCACGCGGACGCCCGAAGGCACTCTTCCTGGCATGCGCAGGATGAGCGGCACGCGGATGTTCTCCTCGTACAGCCCGTGGTGATCGAAGAATATCCCGTTGCGGACCATCACCTCTCCGTGATCCGAAGTGATGACAACCAGAGTCTCCTCCGCGAGACCGAGATCGTCCAAGGCGCCGACCAACGCGCCCACTCCCTCATCGGCATGGCGTACTTCCCCATCATAGAGGGAGGTTATGTAGTCCGCGTCCGTGATGGGACCGAGTTTGTTGAACCAAGTATCGCCCCACATGGCCCAGAAGGGAGTCTGCTTGATGGGCTCCAACGTGCGCACATTGGGATCGCAGGGATCACGGCCGTCCCAGAAGAGTCGGTACTTGGCGGGCGGCAGGTAGGGGGTGTGCGGTTCCCAGTAGTGGATAAAGAGGAAGAACGGCTCCGAGGCATGTGCCTGAAGCCAGGGAATGGCCCTGCGGTTGATCTCCTCGCACGAGACCAGCAGGCGCATCCGGTGCTTGTGGGAGGGATTGACGTAGTACTCGTACCCGCGCGCGAGCCATGGCTTGATGTCGTAGAGGTTGTCTACCGCGCAGGTTGTGAGGCCGGCGCGCTGCAGGAGTTCCGGCAGCACGGGAATCGAGCGGTCCAGGTCCACGCTGCCTCCGTGGCATACGATGTTGTGCTCGATGGGATGAAGGCCGGTGTAGAGCGTGGTGTGTGCCGGCGTGGTGGGAATGCCCGGCGCGAAGTAACGCTCAAAGAGGACACCTTGAGAGGCCAGGCGATCTATGGAGGGGCTGGTGGCTTTGCCGTAGCCGTAACACCCCAGGTGATCGGCTCTCAAGGTGTCTATTAGAATGAAAAGGATATTCAATTCAAGCGCCGGTCAGGGTTTGGCTGGCTCCGTCTGCCGGGCCGGAGCAGGCCCGAAGATGGCATCCGCGCCCGCGGGCGATTCGATGCGTTTGAAGTCGCGGCGCGGCTTGTAGACGAACTCCTTGTCCGGAATCTCGCCGTCCAGCACCTCCTTCGCGGCCTCCAGGCGGGAAGTGGTCTTGGTTACTCCCACCACCGCTTCGGACGAGACGGAGCGAATGCGCATCGTGGCCGCGTCAATCTCCATGCGGTTCACCCCTCCATCGGCGCGAGCCGCCTGGAGCACAATCACGGTCTTGCCATCCACCGTGACATCCGGAGCGCGCTCTACGCCCTCCGTCGCGCGAAGCTGCGGGAAGAACATCAGCGGATTAACCTGCGCATTCCTGGGCAGCGGGAATGTGAAGTACTCCTTGCTGCTGGCGTTCTCGAACCAGGCAGCCGTTCCGTCCACAACCACATTCACCTCGGGAATTTCGGGCAGCACGCTCGGGTTGATGGCCTCCTTGAGCGCAACCTTCATAACCAGGCGTGTCGGCGCCTTGTAGCGCACGGTCATGGTAACCGTCTGTTTGGAGCCGCCCTGATCCAGCGTATACACCCAGTCGCCCGCGTAGGTCTTCGCGGAAGCATAACCCTGGAAGACTCGCTCTGCAATCTCCTTGGGTGTGAGTGCGGCGAGCGGCGATTCCTGGGCGGAGCTAACTGCGGACGCCAGCGAGCACACCAGCCCGACTGCGACGGTAAAAGCACCACGTTGCATAGGTTTCTCCAGCCAGACTTGCACTAATCTGGCGCAAGAACCACTCTGGTGAAATCCGCCAGCGTGCGGTAGAGCGCATCTACGGCTGCCAGCAGAGCCAGCCGGTTTGCGCGAATGCCGGCATCCTCCACCATCACCAACACCTCGTCGAAGAAGCGATCAATGGGCGCGGAGAGCGGCGCCAGGATTTCGAAGAGCTCCGCATAGCGGTACTCGGTGGCCCGCTGCGCCACGGGCGCCAGGGTCCGCGAGGCGGCTGCATAGAGTGCCTCCTCCGCCGGTTCCGCCAGCAGGCGCGTATCCACTTTGCGCAGCTCAGACTCAAGGACACTGACGGCGCGCTCCACGGTTCGGAACGCCTCGCCATGTATGCCCTCCTTGCCCGGGACCAACGAACCGGCCGGCGCACCCCCCGCGCTCCTCAGGATATTGGCAACGCGGGCAGCGGATTGCACCGTGGACACGAATTGTGGGTGGGATGTGAGGCGCTGGAGCGCCTCCGCCCGCGCCGCCAGGCTGTACACCAGGGAGCTGTAGATGAGGCCGCCGGCCAGTGCGGCCTCCACCAAGTCGTAGCGAATGCCTCGATCTTGCAGAAAGACCGTAAGCCGCTGATCGAACAGGCCCTTAAGGTTGTTGCACAGATCGTCCAGATCGAAATCCAGGCCATTGACCTGCGTGTACGCATCTGCGGCCATCACCTGCAGGGCAACCAGCGGCGGATAGTCCGGCTCCTCCGCCAGCATCTGAACGATGCCGTGCGCCGCTCGGCGGAGACCGAAGGGATCGCTGGAGCCGGTCGGCAGTATGCCCAGACCCGCGTGCCCAACCAGGGTATCCAGGCGGTCCGCAACTGCCAGAAGCCGTCCCAGCGGTGAGGCCGGAAGGGAATCG
>CAZGLN010000089.1:13478-13753 GCA_964526545.1 uncultured Chthonomonadales bacterium | reverse complement strand
GCCAGCCTAGCCGCCATGCGTCTTTCGGCCGCATCCGCGCCCAGCAGCGCCTGCACTACGCGCTCAGCCGCCATGGCAGGGTCGAGCCTTGCCTGCAGCCAGAGGAGTCTGGAGCGCGACCCCGTAGGAAGAGGCTCGGAGGCTAGCAAGGCAAGCAGACTGCGGCCCTCCTCCATGCGTCCGTCGTTGGACACTATCTCCGCAGCCTCGATTAGAGCCGAGGCAGCCTGGGCACGCCGGTTAGTGGGCACGGTACAGAGCAGCTCCCTAAGTGT
>CAZGLN010000089.1:0-13396 GCA_964526545.1 uncultured Chthonomonadales bacterium | reverse complement strand
GCTTGGCGGCGACGGGCACTGCGTCGCTGGCGCGTCGTTCCGCGAGTGCCGCGAGCAACGCTACGCGAACCGTTGGATGGCCATGCGCCAGACCGTCTATCATGGCCCGCGTGGCAGCCTCGCCTGGCACGCGCGCCAGAGCAGCGGCGGCGTACTCGGCGACAGCCTCTTCCGCGAGCAGCGCCTGCAGGCCGCTCACTTCCGGCTCACCGCCCACCAGCGCAAGATGACGCAACGCAATACGCCTGGCTTCCGGATGCACCTCCCGCGACGCGGCCACCTCCAGCAGTCCGGCGGCGGCCAGGGCACGCAGCTCCTTATCGTTGCGTGCGGCGTGCACCCACGCCGCTACCTCCTCCGGAACGGCGGTTTCGCCCCCCGGCTGAAACGCGCGCAGGAGCGGAAGCGGGTTCTCGGGCCGTTGACCTTCACTCGGCAGCGAAACGGCCAGCAGCATTACAATTCCAAGCAGTGAGGCAATGCTTGGTCTTAAGCACGGCAATCGTCTAGCCAAAGAGGCGCCTCCCCCGGTTTCTACCGGGCCGTGTTGCGATGAAGGTTGTATGCCTAAAGGTGCCACGGCGACCGCATCGCGCGTGACTTAAGACGCTCGGCCTCCGGATCGCTCACAAAGGCTTCTCGCTCCGGGTTCCAGCGCACGGGGCGGCCCAGCTCGTAGGCGATGTTGCCCAGATGAGCCAGCGTGATGGAGCGGGCATTTACGTTCATATTCGCCCCGGGCTCTCCTCGCGTGCGGACGGCCGTAAGGAAATCTGTGTGGTGGTTGTCCGCTTCATGCAGATGGATTTCGTTGGGCCCAATCTTCTGCTTGCGCAGAGAGTCAGGCCAGGTTTTGAGGTCGTAGCGCCATACGGCGACCTTCCCCCTGGAACCCACGAACATGACTCCGTTGCTCTGCCCGCTCTCGCGCACCAGTCGGTCAGGGTCGCGCACCATCAGCGCGCCATTTGCGAAACGGTAGGTAAGAACTCTGATCTCCTTGCCGTCGGGCGGCAGGATCTCGACGGGGCCGCTGTCATCCATGCCCAGGCCCCACTGGGCGATATCCCAATGGTGCGCACCCCAGTTGGTCATCTCTCCGCCGCTAAGATCGCGGTATGCCATCCACGCGCCAACATACTCCGGGTGGTAGTCCTTCCAGGGTGCCGGTCCGAGCCACATGTTGTAGTCGAGCCAGTCCGGTACAGGCTGGCCAGGCTTGTGGAAATCGCGGAATGGCGGAGGCCCACCCACGGCGACCACCACTTCGCGCACGTCGCCTATATAGCCGTTTCGCACCAATTCGCAGGCGAAGCGGAACGCATGGCTGGATCGCTGCTGCGTGCCTATCTGGCACACGATGCCGTACCTCCGCACTGCCTCACGCATCGCCAGTGCTTCTTGAATGGTGACGGATGCCGGCTTCTCACAGTAGATGTCCTTACCCGCTCTCGCGGCATGGATGACCATCAGCGGATGCCAGCGGTCGCCCGTGGCCACAAGCACCGCATCGATGTCCGGCCGTGCCAAAACCTCGCGAAAGTCCGCGTAGATGGCACAATCCTTGTTGCCATAGCGTTGGTTGACGAGCTCGGCGGCATTCTCGCGCCGTTGCCGGTTCACATCGCAGACCGCCACCACTTGCACATCGTCGCGTCCAGTCATTCCGCCGCTAGGCGTCCAGATGCCCCCGACAACGTGCTGAGTGCCCTGCCCACCCACGCCGATGTGGGCCAGAACGATGCGGCTGCTGGGCGCCGTGCGGCCGCGCCCGAGCGCGCTGGCTGGTATGACCGCCGGCAAGGCCACGGCCGACATCGCCGCCCCCAGTATCTCCCGGCGGCTCGGTCGAGCGGCCCGGGTGCTTCCAGGCTTCGTGCAGTAAGGTCTGATCTTCAATGCAGTGTCCTTCCGCGGCATCTTCGCGTGGCTGCCCTATCGCAGCAGCTGTACCTGCAGCGAGTGCAGCGACTTCACGCGCTTCGCCGAGATCCCCCCGGGATCTGAAGAAGCCGCCGGCCCTCCATGCAGTATTACGTATGGCTCGGTCCGCGATGCGACGAAGGTCTGTCCAGGCTGAAGCACCCTGTTCACCGTGCGGTAGATGTCCGGGTGTTCCGCGGCACTATTCGGCGCATCCTTCCAGAAATAGGACTTCAGGCCCTCACCCACCAGGACTGCGCCATATGCGTACTTCGTATCCGGATCGAACCAGACCGGCGCGGCGCGCGCGTTCCGCGGCTGATCGTTCTCTGCACCGCCCCCGATTCTGGAGAGGGGATAGTGATAGTAGGCCGCGAGGCGCCAGGGACTGTCGTCCGTATTCAGGATCCGCAAGAACCGCGCGGCAAACCAGGGCTCGTCTGGGTAGAAGTCCAGTCGGTAGGTTGTCCGGAATGCGTGGGGCCTCCGGGTCTGCGGCGCATACTGACCTTCCGCCGACGCCTGCGTGGTCGGAGCGGCATTCTCGGGCCGTGCCAGTGCCATGGTGTAATAGGCCACCGTACGCACCGGGCCCACATGCACGGAGAGACTCTCCATGCGATCGGGCCGCACCCAGAGCGGCTGGCCATTCGCCTGATGCACCACGCACCAGTAGGAGCCCAGAAGCGTCTCACCGTGGTACACGCGGTCCGCGAATGCCCCGGAGCCAGGATCCCGCTCCAGGCGCAGGACTCCATCCAGGTGCAGCGGACGGTCGCCCGATGTGATCTGATTGGACATCGCGGCCGGTCCACGCCGCAACGGCAGGACAACAAGCGACCTGGGAGCGATCCGCTCCAGGCGCAACGCCATCTCGGTTCCCTCTGGCAGCGCATCCACCTGCCAGGCGAGCGAGCCCGCCGCGCGCCCAGGCTGCCAGCCGTTTCCCAGTCCGGCAAGCGGGATAGCTATGACGGCGTTGTCAATAGTGCCCGACGTTGGGTTTGCCACGACAATCAGCGGGCGCGCCGTGTTGGCTGGTATGAAGGTGTGGACGGCCACGTTGTCCGCGCGGTTGCGCTCCGTGAGCCGACCCTCTGGGTCCGCGCTTGCCACCACAAGAGCGGGCGCGGCGAGCGGCATGTGAATCACCTGTTGTGCGCCGGGGGCGATTCGGAGCACCCTGTCGGTTGATCGGTTCTGAATCCAGATTCGAATCGGCACGCGCCCCTCGCGTGTTCCGGTGTTTCGGACCGCCACGGCCACGCCTCCACGCTGCCCCCGTATGGACACGGCAACCTCCACCGTCCTTCCAGCGTGCAGATCCAGAGCAAGGCGGTTGGTCCGGGCCGCCATCCGCGTGAGTTCCGGCCAGGCGTTGTCGTTCACGTCCACCAGACCGTAGTTGCTGTCCTCCGGAAAGGTCTTTGAGATGCCCAGAGCCGGCTCATCCACCCACATGAAGTAGTTCGAACCGACCATGAAAGGCATCGAAAAGAGGGCGCGCTGGTAGATATCGAATGCATGGGCCTTGTCGCGCTGCGTGGGCACACGCTGCCCGGCGCCATGCTGGCTCGGTAGGCCCGCATCAAGTGCGGGGAAGCTCCATTCCGTCAGCATGAGCGGCTTACGCGCTTCGGCGTAATACTGGCGCATGCGGTTGGGCATGTCCGTGACTATGCCGCGCTCGAGGTCCACCTCGCCGTAGTAGTTGACTGACACCACGTCGCAGTATCGCCCAGCCGCTGCGATCACGCCCGGCGGCGCGGTTCCCGCGAAACGGCAGCCGAGTATCAGGTGGTTTGGATCCGCCTCCCGAACGGCAGCCGTTGTGTAGCGGAAATAGAGGTCCGCCACTTTGGCGACAAACCGCAGTCCATCGCGGCGCGCCTCAGGGGTCTGAACGGCCGGTGCTTCCTCCGCAAGGCTCTCCCAGGACGGGAAGCGGGTCTTCCAGGCAGTATTGAAACTCCCGATGTCGCCATAACGCGCCTGAAGGTCCGCCAGGAGCGCCCTCTTGGCCGGGTGTGACGCGGGCTTCTTGAGCGCCTCCTCCAGCAGACCCACCTCCGAGCCGCTCTTGCCGAACCACTCCAACTCATTATCGAGGAAGTAGCCCAGCAGCCACGGATCGTTGCGAAGGGGCCGGCACTGGCGCTGCGCTTCCTGCCTGCACCATTCAGGGAAGCCCGGATGGAATACGTCCGGAAAGCCCGTCCAGGTCGTGCGCGGCACGATATCACTGACGGAAGTGAACGCCATGCCAAAGGAGAGAAACTCCGTGTGCGGGAGTCCGCGGTAGCGCGTGGAGGGGCTGTTATTGGCGCCAAGGCTGTTGAAGCTCCACTGCTTCAGCCTGGCGACGGCGCTCGCTGCCCACTTCTCCTCACTGCCATACTTGGCAGCGACGTTCCTGGCGTACGGGGCGTAGCCGAGCGCCTCGCACCAGTGGACGTTGTAGTTCACGTGGTCGGTGCCGACGGCATAGAAGGCGCGTCCGTTCGGGTCCACTATCCACCATACAGGTCCCTCCTGGCGAACCCGGAAGAACCCCGTCGGCCTGGCTATCCGAGGCCCCATGGCGGGACCCGCGTACGGGGGAAATGTTCGTTCCGGTGGACCCTCGGCGGGCCGCACAATCGCGGCGGCAAAATCATCGAATGCGACCGCCAACCCATTTGTGAAGAGGTGGGGCCGTCCCGTGCGGACCGCCTTCTCGTTCAGGCGGAAACCCGAGCGCCAGCACACCCTGCCCTCCGCGTCAGTCACGGTGGCCGCAATGGCATCGTCGGTTAGCGCCAGGCGCAATACATACGGCCTGCCGTATTCCCACGCGAAGTCGCCGACTCCATCGGGAAGGGGCTCGAGTCGGGTATCGCCCTCGAAGTTGGCCAGCCATCTGCCGTCCTTCATCTCCGTGAGCTCCACAAATCGCCCACGGTCAAGGGAGTTCGGCCGTTCAGCCAGCGCAAGGTGCCAGTAGTTTCGGTCGTCGTAAATGATTGCGATCCCGGCGGTCTTCCACTCCTCGCCTGCCGCACGGCGAGGCGTGATGCGGCACTCGACCCATAGCTCACGGCCGAAGCCGATTCGACGGTGGTGCGCGAACGAGCGACCCGCTCCTTCGCTCGTGAGTGCGCCTTCCTGCACGGACCATCCGATTGCGCCGGTTGACCACTGCGGCCCGGCGGTTGATCCGCTGGTGTAACTGCCGAAGTCGTCTCGGACCTCCTGGACCTGCGGCGGCGCAGCAACCAGTATGAGAAGAACCAGAAGCAGGGAAGGCATCGAGCAGCTCCGAACAGGCAACGCACAAGCGTATGGGCCAGTTGGGCCGGATTTCTTCGTATCGGCCGCAATGTCCTATCCCTGTTAGGGGAGAACCGCATGCTACTTGCTTTCGTAGCCCTGCTTGCAGTACCGCCAGTCGCCTCTACTGCGGAAGTCCGCACATGGGCAGCAGATTCGGCTTCATGGATCGGGCAGAGTTTTCGACGCCTTGTTGTCGGCGCCGATCCGCATTCGGCCGATCGCATGCTCGCTCAAATCCGTGAAATCGCGGATGTCGGCGCGGATACGGTGATCTTCACGGGGCACCTTTGGGGCGAGGCGTGGTATCCGTCGCGGCTGGCGGCGCGTGCGCAGACCCTCTCCGTGCAGGACGCCGTCCGGCAGGGAACTGAATCAGCGCGCGCGCGTGGTCTTCGGCCGGTGGTCTATGTCGGCGCGCCGCTTGTCCAGAAGGCACTTCGCGAGCGTATGGACTGGCTGCAGAGGCGTCCCGATGGCGAGCCCATCGCCGAGGACCGTCCTGCCTGTCTCCTGTCCGGATTCGGTGATTGGCTCATCCAGTATCTGGTTGAGATGTCCACCCATGCGCCGATCGCTGGGCTCTGGCTGGACGGCTACCCCCAGGCCGCGGTTGCGTGCGCCTGTCCGCACTGTGCCGCTGCCTATCGCCGCGAGGCTGGCAGCGACCTGCCCACCAGCGGCAGTCCAGATGATGCCGGCTTCCGGAGATATACGCTCTGGTGGGCTGGGAAGATGGAGGACCACGCCCGGAGATTGGTCGCGGCGCTGCATGCGGCGCGTCCGGGCATCGCTCTCTTCGCCAACACCTCCGTTGGACGCAGTCCAGACTACTGGAGGCATTCACCGCAGCGGCTCAGCGCCATCCTCGACGGACCATCGCTTGAGCAGTTCTGGCACGTAGACAGACCAGGCGACCCGCTCGGACCGACGTTCGCCATCGGAATGCAGCGCTCCGCGGCCGCCGGAAAGCCAGTCGAGGTCTTCGTGCCCCTGCTGCCGCACATGGTGGACGCCACCACGCGCCTTCCCTGGGTCGAGACGGCTGCGCGCACCTATACGGTTCTGGCGCATGGAGCAGCCCCTCAGCTGACTTACGGCGCGGCAACAACGGAGACGTTCGTGCGATTGATGCGGGAGATACGGCGTCGCGAACCCTTCCTGCGCGGCGCAGTTCCTCTTCGCTACGCCGCCATCCTCTGCTCCGAACGCACGCTCATTCGGGCGGGGCGGGGCCAGCCGGAGAAGGAATATCTGGATGAGGTTCGCGGCTGGCTCCGCGCACTTACCGAAGCGCATCTGCCCGTGCAACTGGTGAGCGATGCGCAGCTGGAGGAGGACGACCTGCGGGGCTATGCCGTGCTTGTGCTGCCGGCGGCCGCGGTTCTCTCCGACACTGCGCGGCGCAACGTGGAACGCTTCGTCAAACGAGGAGGCGGGCTGCTGGCAACCTCCGTGACCTCTCTGGCCTCATCGGAGGGCGATCTCGGCGAAAGTTTCGCGCTGGGCGACCTTCTGGGTATTCGTTATGTAGAGAGGCGCCGTGCCGAGCCGCTGCCTGCGTTTGTCGCCATCAAGCCTGCCAGCCATCCACTCGCGCGAGGCGAATGGGTGGATGGCTCCGTTTGGCGCCAGTGGATTGCCTTGGGTCACCAGATTGGCGCTGTCGGCTTGCCCGGGCGCTATCTCCTCATAGAGGCTGCTCCAAGCACAGCCGCCGCATGGACCTACGCGGATGGCAAGCCTGCCGTGGTCTGCACGGAGCAAAGCGGTGTAAAGACCGTCTACTTCGGGCCGGAGGTCGGCGCGGCCTACTACCGGTTCAGCTATCCCTACCTGCGCAGGCTTATGGAGCACGCCGCGCTATGGGCCGGCGGCGATCCGCCCGTTCGCGTACGGGGATCGCTGGCGCTGCAGGCCACCTACTGGCGGCAGTCTACTTCGACCGGCTCGCGCATCGTGGTGCACCTGCTCAACGAGGCCACCAGTTATGGGCGCGCCTCGCTGCCGAATGGCGCGCTCCCGATTCGTGAGGAGATACTGCCGATTTCAGGCGCCTCGATCGAACTGCGCCAGGCAGCCGGCAAGCTGCGCCTGGAACCCGGCGGGGCAGTACTCCCAATGAAGACCCTTGGGAGCGGTGCTTCGGCTGCTGCGCTGCCGCCGCTGGGACTTCATCAGATGGTGGTCATCGAGCCGCCTACTCGGGCAGCGGCCGGCCCTTCGTCTCCGGCGCGAAGAGCAGGCCGATAATGCCGATGACATAGACGAACGCGACGATACTTGCCGCCGTTCGCAAGCCCTGAGTGGGATCGGTGGGACTGGAGAACCTTGCCGCGAGCTCGCCTAGAACCCACGGCGCCCCCGCCGCCAGGATGCGGGCGAAGTTGTAGCAGAAACCCACTCCCGTGGCGCGCAGGCGCGTCGGAAAAAGCTCGGGAAAATAAATTGCGTAGGCGGCGAAGGGCGCGAGCATGAACATGCCGAGCTGAAAGGCGAGCAGATAGGCACTCAGTGGGTCGCGAAGAAGATGGAAATTGAGCTGCACGGCCGCGAAGGCGAGGATGAAGAGCCCGAACATGGAGGGTTTGCGCCCGATGCGCTCGGAGATGGCGGCATAGAGGTACATACCCATGCACGCGCCGATCATCTGGATGAGAAACGCGATGCTGCGGTACTCCTTCAAGGCCTTGATCACCGCTCGGTTCTGTTCTTCCCCCGTAAGCGCCTGAATCGCGGGCATCTGGCGCACCATCGGCTCAAATGCGGACTTTATCAGGTCCGGTGAGAAGAACCCTACTCCCCACGCTCCCCCAACTCCAGCGGTCGCAATGAGCACGCCGGCGATGGTATTGCGCGCGAGCGTGGGCTCACGGAAGAGCCCGAGGATGTTGCCAAGCTCCTTACGTGCTCCATCCTGCTTGGCCTCCTCGCGCGCGTGCTGCCATGCCTCCGGCTCCTTGACGGAACGCCTAATCCATACAACGAGAAGCGCCGGCAGGGCGCCGATGGCAAAAACCCAGCGCCAACTGAGCGAACTCAGGAAGAGCACCGTGAGTGCCGCGGCGATGTTGCCGACGGCGGAGAGCGATTGCAGAACGCCCAGCGCCATCGCGCGGGATCGGTTGGGCCAGACTTCCGCTACCAGCGAAGCGCCTGCAGCGAACTCCCCTCCGACCCCCATGGCGATGATGAAGCGGCAGACGGCGTACTGCATCGGAGTCTGCACCAGGCCGTTGATGCCGGTAAAGACAGCATATATGAGGATGGTGATCACCATCGTGCGCGAGCGGCCCAGGCGGTCGCCGAGCATCCCGAAGACGAACCCGCCAGCCGCCCAGCCGATAAGAAACACGGAAGTGAGCTGAGTGCCCACACGCGCGGTGGCGTCGTTCAGCTCCTGTCCGCTCAATCCGGCGTTCTGCAGTATCTCCTTCACGGAGTCCGGACGAAGCAGGGTGAAGAGGTGCTGATCGAAGGTATCGAACATCCAGCCGAGCGCGGCGATGGTCAGCACCATCCATGAGTAGCGGGGAATGCCCTGGTACCAGCGCAGCGAGGACGTCTCGGTGCCGGCGGACGCCTGACTCATGCGATCTCTCCATGTTCAGGCGCCTCTTCGACGCCCGTTGGTAGTTCTGGGGCGCTTCCCACTAGCGGGAGCTTACGACCACGGAGGGCGGCCTGGCGTATGCGGCCCACATCCGAGATATGCCTGCAGCCTCCGGGTCGCCTTGATGAAACACCACGCGGTACCGGAGATGGAACGTCTCTCCCTGCCCCACCACGTGTCTGCCGGCGGTTGCGGGCTCGCCGCGCACGAAGTCGTGGATGCCGAACGGATTCGCCGCGAAGAGGCCGTAATCCCGTACGTGCCAGTAGGTGGGATGCCGCAGGTTGCTCGGATGGTCGAGGATGGAGACGCCGTAGACGCGCTGTCCAATCGGACCGAAGTAGGTCACCCACGCCGCGCGGGTGCCCCAGGCCTCCCGGTCCCTCTTGCCTTCGGAAGTGAGGATGCTCCCTTCCCCCTTGCGCCCGCCCTCGCCGGTAACTCTAAGAGCCTCGTGCACGCGCAGGCCGAAGGAGCCTTCCTTGGTGTCGCCGAAGACCAGCTCCCGCCCCGAAGGCCGAATGGCGATATGTACATCCAGAACGTACGCGCCGCCAAGATCGTAAATGCGGAATTCCCGCGTGTCCTCGGCAATCTTCTCACCGCTGTTGGTCATCCAATCGGTTTGGGCGCGAAATCCGCCATAAATCGGACCGCTCTCCAGGGCTTCCGTGCGCACATGGACGGTCTTGCCGGCGTTGGGGCCCTCGCTCCAGAAGTCGGCTCCATTCACATCGCCATGAGTGAACCAGAGACCGCGGTGATGCCGGTGATCCCGCGCCTCGCCTTCTGCCTCCTCCAGGGGATAGGCACGTACGATCCGTTGGCCGCCCGGCGCAAAGATGGGATGGAAATAGGGCTTGTTGGGACCGGTGGTAGTGTTGTAGCGCGCAAAGAGCGCATTGCCGACGCGGATCTCCACATCGCCGCCCTTTGTCTCCACTTGCACCAGGGAGGGGCTACTTCCGGCAGGGGCCCGCGCGAGCGTGGCGGAGTACCTTCGCATCTCGTTGGGCTTGAGCTCGGGCACCAGCCACGTAACGAGGAGCCCGTTGCCGTCCGCAACGGACTGGCTGGGCACGGTCCGGCCATTCTCCTTCAGGTTGACGGAGGTGGCGCCCCGGGGATTGGCCAGGCGAGCCGTCACCGGGACGTTCTTCAGGTGCTCCGGTCCGTTGCGAACAGTAATCTCAACGCCGCGCGCTCCGCTTACGGCCAGGAGAAGACTCAGCAGCATCCAGCCAAGAGGTTGGTTCCCACGCATACACGCACTCCTCGCTCGCCAGGAATTTCGCCCTGGCGAAGGTGTCTTCCTGCCTCATGCCGTGGAACCTGGCAGTCCGCGGCTCACAACGCCGTACAACGGAGTGTTTCGGTCGCCATGCATCGCATGTTTGCGCACATGCCTGCGATGTGCTGAGCGCCTTCGGGCGACCGTCCCGAGCCGGGCGGGTCTATAATGGGTTGTTATGCACACCGAGTATGGGACGCCCCTTGACGATGCGCAGTTTCTGGCAGAGCTTACCTGCCTCTTTGCCGAGGCTTCCAGCGTCGACTCGGAAGCCGGCGGTCTGGCGCGCATCCTCGACGTCAGCATGCGCGCCGTCGGCGGCCACCGCGGCTTCCTGGCGCTTGTGAATCACCACACCGGCGTGCTCACGGTGGCCGAGGTCGCCGGACCCGATTGGACGGAGGAGGGCCGCTGGCTGCGGCTCCACCTCGCACAGGAGACCAATCGGGGCATCACGGGTCACGTGGCGCTGACGGGCGTGCCGTATGTTTGCCACGATGTCTCCAGGGATCCCTACTACCTCCCCTTCTTCGACGATGTGGGCTCGGAGATCGCGGTGCCCATCATGGGAGGGGGCAGACATCCGCGAGGCGTGATCAACATCGAGCGGCCCGATCTGGGCGCCTTCGGCGAGGAGAGCAAGTCGAGGCTCATGGCCGTCGCGCAAGCGGCGGCGACCCTGCTCGGTGTACAGCGCTTTCGCGCAAGGGAACGCGCGCTGATCGAGATTGGCATGAACCTGACGACCACGCTGGACGTGGAGCCGCTGGTGCGCAAGGTGGTGGATGTCTCCGCCGAAGCGCTGCACTACGAGGATTGCTCGGTCTTTCTGCTGGATGAGCAGACCGACACCTTGGTGCTCCGGGCCACCCGCGGCGCGCTCGCCGAGCGAGTGGGAGTGGCCACGTACCGTGTTGGTGAGGGGCTTACGGGGTGGGTCGCGGAGCATGGTCAACCCGTCCGCACGACCTCGGTCACTTCCGACCCACGGTGGCGCGGTCTCCATCTCGAGTTTCCCGCGGAAGAGATAGGCGCCTTCCTTGCAGTGCCCATTTTGAGTCGGGGAAAAGGTCTCGGTGTGCTCCGCGTGCTTCGGCGCGCCAGCCATGCCCCATGGTTTGATGCGCAATTCACCGAGAGCGACGAACGCATCCTTAGCACAATAGCCAGCCAGCTGGGCGCGGCCGTGGAGAACGCACGTAGCTACCAGAAGCTTGTGCGCTCCGAGCGGATGGCCGCATGGGGCGAGCTTTCGGCCCGTTCGGCGCATATGATTGGCAACCGCGCCTTCGCGTTGAAGGGCGACCTCAACGAGCTGCGGCACCTGCTGGCCGAGCTTCCGCAAAGTCGAACGCATGATGAGCTGGTTTCGGTGGCGGCCAGCATGGGCAGGGGCATCGAGAGGCTCGAGGAGATCCTACGCGAGTTTCGCGACTTCGTACTTGCGACACACATCGTGCGAAGCCCATCGGATATCAATGCCATCGTGAGAGAAGCCGTTCAGGAGACCTTCCCCAAGAGGTCCCCGGTTACTCTGAGCATGGAGCTTGCCGAGGGGCTTCCTGCCATCCCTGGGGATGCCGGCAAGTTGAAGCGCGCCTTTGCGGAGCTGGTGGAGAATGCGCTCAGTTTTCAGCCCGAGCGCGGCGCGCTCTCCATCCGCACATCCGTGGCCGATCAGAGCGATGTAACGCGCTTCCGTCTTGTCGGCGGCAGACGCTACGTGCGTATAGAGTTCCGCGATGCGGGACCCGGCGTTGCTGACGAGATGAAACAGCGGATCTTCCGGCCGTTTTTTACCTCCCGGGTGAAGGGTATGGGGCTTGGGCTGAGTATAGTTCAGGGCATCATCGAGTCGCATCAAGGCATCATTCGGGAGATAGGCACCGCCGGCGCGGGTGCGTGCTTCGTGGTGTTCCTGCCGGTCTCAGACTCCGCGGACCTGCTGGGAGGCACTGCGCAACAGACCGCGCAAGAGGGAGCGTTGAATGGCGAGAATCCTGGTTGTTGATGACGAAGACGACGTCCGCGAGGCACTGAAGCGCCGACTGGAACGCGAGGGGATGGTGGTGGAGACTGCCGCAAGCGCGGCGGAGGCCAAAGAGGCCCTGAGGCACGCCGCCGAGCAGTTCGACGTCGTCATCACGGACATGTCCATGGAGGAGAGCGACAGCGGTCTGGAGGTACTGCGGGAGGCCGTGGCGCACGACGTCTTCACGGAAGTGATCGTGCTCACTGCGTACGGTAACGTTGCCAACGCCGTGGAATCCATGCGGCGGGGCGCCTTCGACTACGTGGAGAAGAATGTGCCGGGCGTGGATGTTTTCGAGCTGCTGGCTATTAAGGTGGGTCAGGCCATCGAGCGGCGGCGCACTTCCGTGGCTGCCCTTCGACGACTGGAGACAATGGCCAAACGGCCTATCCTGTGAGGGCATTCCACGGCCCGATGCTTGCATCTGCGTTGCGGCGCAACGTGTAGCCGACGCAGCCCCGCGTAGCGGGCAGCCGAGGCAGGCGCGCTGCAACACGGGCTCTTCCGTCTGCTATAATCCCTCGACCAGGCCCCGCGCCTCTGTTGGGAGTGTGCCCATGCATCACCGCCTTCTGGGGCTGTTGGCCCTCTTCATCCTCTGGGTCGAGCCCGCGGCCGCCCAGCAAGACGCCACCGCTCACTTCAACCGCGCTCTCGAGCACTACCGTTCCGGGCGGTTTCCTGCCGCGCTTGAGGAGTTTGAATCGGCGCGCAAGCTCTCGCCAGCCGATCCGCTCATCCACAACTGGATAGGGTTCGTCCTTTTGCGCCAGGAGCGCTATGAAGAGGCGATCCCCTCTCTCGAGAAGGCCGTGGAGCTGGACCCGCGCTACACCGCTGCCTATACAAACCTCGGCAACGCCTACTTGAACAACCGCCAGCCGGAAAAGGCAATCGAGGCCTTCAAGCGCGTGATTGCGCTGGATCCAAAGGCACACAATGCGCACTACAACCTGGGCAACGTCTACAGCAAACTGAATCGCCTGCCGGAGGCGGTGGCGGCCTTCCGCAAGGCGGCCGAACTCAAACCGGACGATGCCTACATCCAGAACAACCTCGGCTACGTACTGCAGATCAGCGGGCGCGCGCGGGAAGCTGTCTCGGCCTATACCAGGGCGACGCAGCTCAATCCACGAAACCCGGTCTTCTGGCTGAATCTCGGCCTGGCGCAGTCCGACCTCCGCGACTACGCGGCGGCGCGCGTCTCGCTGACACGTGCCGTGGGCTT
>CAZGLN010000088.1:11668-13904 GCA_964526545.1 uncultured Chthonomonadales bacterium | reverse complement strand
GGTTCATCCTGTACATCCTGTAAATCCTGTCCATACAGATGCCGTAAACGCTGCCGGTACGCACGGCGTGGGGCGGTGCGGCCAACCAAACAGAGTGACATGTGCCCCGGCTTCCGCGGGGTTTCACTCGCCTTCAATCCTGTACATCCTGTCGCTCGCCTTCCCACTCACCGCAAGGGTCCGAGAGCAGCCTGCCTTCCAGCACGGTAACGGCCGTTCCGCGAAGGAGGCAGCGATCGCCGCACACCACCACTTCGAACTCGCCGCCCCGCGCGGAGGCCTGCCATCCTACCAGACGGTTCTTGCCAAGCAGCGGCGCCCAATACGGACCAAGGATGCAGTGCGCCGAGCCTGTTACCGGGTCCTCCGGCACGCCGGCGGCCGGCGCAAAGAAGCGCGAGACGAAATCGTAGCGAGGGTCATCCGATGGGGCGGTAACCAGCACGCAGCGCGAGGTGGCCGCCTTCAGCCGTGCCATGTCGGGAGTGAGTGAGCGCACGTGCGCCGCGCTCTCAAGGTCCATCAGGAGGTAGAACTGGCCCTGAAGGGCAGCTCGCGGAGCAATGCCGAGCGCCGCCGTAACCTCTTCCGGAGTCGTATGTTCGGTAAGGTTGATCGCGGGGAAGTCCAGCTCAATCCGAGCATCTTGCTTGCGCGCGGTAAGCTGCCCGCTCCTGGTCTCAAACCGGATGGTATCGGTTGCGGCCGCAAGGCCCTGCTGGTAGAGAACGTGCGCCGAGGCGAGCGTGGCGTGCCCGCAGAGGTCCACTTCCATGGTGGGGGTGAACCATCGCAGGCGCCACGAGTTTCCCTCCGGTGCCAGAAAGGCGGTCTCGGAGAGATTCATCTCGTTGGCGACCGCCTGCATCCAGCGCTTGGGCGCGGCCGCCGCGAGAAGGCACACCGCGGCGGGGTTTCCGCGGAAGGCGCTATCGGCAAAGGCATCCACGATCCAGAGGGGGGCTTGCACCGGCACCTTGTCTCCCGTGTCAGCTTGCCGTATGCTACCATAGGTTGCCATGTCCGGTGAGCATGCGCACATCGAGATAACGCGGAGGAAGACGCGGGCCGCCCGCGTCTCGATCTACTCCAATACCAGCCTGACGCTGCTCAAGCTGGTTGCCGGCTTCCTCTCCGGCTCCGTGAGCGTGCTTTCGGAAGCCATCCACTCCGCCAGCGACCTGCTTGCCTCCTGGCTGGCCTTCTTCGCCGTGCGCGTCTCGGATCGGCCAGCCGACCACGACCACCCGTACGGCCACGGCAAGGCGGAGAGCCTCTCGGGGCTGGCCGAAGCGCTGCTCATCTTCGGGGCAGCGGCCTACATCATCTACGAATCGATTGCCCGCCTGGTGCAGCGCTCCGCTCCCCATTCGCCGGATATCGGCATCGCCGTGATGGCCGTCTCCGCCGTGGTAAATACCATCGTGGCCGCGTACCTCTTGCGCGTTGCGCGGAAGACCGACTCGCTGGCCCTGCTGGCGGATGCGGAGCACCTTCGGACCGATGTGCTCACCTCCCTGGGTGTGCTGGTGGGCCTTGTGATGGTCTCCGTGACCGGATGGGGCGCGCTCGACCCGCTGGTGGCCATTGTGGTCGCCCTGATTATCGTGCGGGCGGCCTGGGTGCTCACACACAGCGCCATGGCTCCCTTGATGGATCGGCACCTCCCGCAAGACGACCTGGATGCGGTGCGCGAAATCCTGGACAGCGAGGAGTGCGTGCGGGACTATCACAAGCTGCGCAGCCGCAAATCCGGCTCGCACCGGTACATTGACGCGCATGTTCTGATGGACGACCACCTCTCCCTGTTGGAGGCGCACGACCTCACGGAGAAGGTGGAGGATCGCATTCGCCAGCGGCTGCCGAACACCGAGATCACCCTGCACACCGAACCCTATCACAACGAGACCCTCCACCAGTACGAGAAGCATTCCGGTCCGCTCCCGCCCGGCAAGACAGCGGCGGACGGCAAGAGTTAGGCCGCGCGAGTATGCGCCTCGCAACCTACCATAGTCCATCGCCGGCTAACGGCCGTGGCTTGCACCTTCCAGGGGTAGTTCCATGCACTTGCTTCTTCTGGGCGCGCTCGCGATGACGGTGGACTTTCGCACGCAGCCGCTTGCTGCACCCGTGCTCGAACCCGTGCGCGACGCCCGCGTGGTCCTGCGGGGCGCGTTCGCCGAACGCATGGAGCGCAACATACGCCAGTGGATTCTCACTGCTCCCGCGGCCAACC
>CAZGLN010000088.1:5863-11646 GCA_964526545.1 uncultured Chthonomonadales bacterium | reverse complement strand
GTTCCGCGATCGCGACCGCACGCCGCCCCACGACCTCGTGCCCTGGGCAGGAGAGTTCGCGGGCAAGTATCTCATCTCAGCCGTGCAGGCATGGAGGCTTAGCCGGAGCGAGCCGCTGCGCAAGCACATCGAGCGGTTCGTGCAGGAGTTGATCGGCACCCAGCGCGAGGATGGCTACCTTGGGCCTTTCCCTCGCGCCGAGCAGATGATGGGACCAGGCCGATGGGACCTATGGGGCCAGTACCATGTGATGCTCGGCCTTTACGAGTGGTACCGCGCAGCCGGCGACAGGAACGCGCTTGCGGCTGCACTCCGGTGCGCGGATCTCTTCTGCAGGCAGTTCCTGGAGGGCGGCAAGCGTGTGCTTCAGGCGGGCTCGGAGGAGATGAACCAGAGCAGCATCCACATCTTCACGCTGCTCTATCGAGAGACCGGCGCGGAGCGTTATCTCCGGATGGCGCGCGCTATCGAGCAGGACTGGGAGACTCCTCCCTCCGGCGACCACGTCCGGGCCGCTCTTGCCGGCAGGCCCTTCCATGCCCACCCGAAGCCGCGCTGGGAGAGCCTGCACGGTATTCAGGCGATCGCCGAGCTTCACTGGATTACTGGAGACGAGAGGTACCGCCGCGCCTATGAGACCATATGGTGGAGCATCGTGGAGGGCGACCGGCACAACACAGGAGGCTTCTCCTCGGGCGAGCAGGCAACCGGCAATCCCTACAACCAGGGCGCCATCGAAACATGCTGCACCATTGCATGGCAAGCCGTTACTCTGGACTTCCTGCGCATGACCGGCGACAGCCGGGCGGCAGACGAGCTGGAGTTGGCGACGTGGAACGGCGTGATGGGCGCGCAGCATCCTTCCGGGCGCTGGTGGACCTATAACACGCCTATGGACGGGGAGAAGAAGGCCTCTGCCCATGATATCGTCTTTCAGGCGCGGGCGGGCAGCCCGGAGCTCAACTGCTGCTCGGTAAACGCGCCCAGGGGCCTGGGAATCCTCGCGGATTGGGCGATCATGCGCGCACCGGGCGGCATCGCTATCAACTGGTACGGCCCCGCGACCTATGAGTCGCAATCTCCCGAAGGCCAGGCCGTGAAGCTGCGTGTAGATACCGCCTATCCGCTGGACGGCACGGTGCGGCTGCGGCTGGACATTCCCAGGCCGGAACGCTTCGCACTCTGGGTACGGATTCCCGGATGGTCGCGGGAGACCGCGGTTGAGTGCGCCGGCCAGCGCCAGCCGCGGCCGGAGGCCGGCAGGTACCTTGTGCTGGAGCGCGAGTGGCGTTCCGGAGAGCAGGTGCGGCTGGATCTGGATATGCGGCCATGGGTCTGGGCCGGCGAACGGGAGTGCGCGGGCAAGGTCTCTCTCTACCGCGGCCCGATCCTTCTGGCATACGATCCGCGGTTCGATTCGTTCGATCCCACGGCGCTGCCAACCCTGAAGGCACCGTTGTCGGTAGAGCTGGCACGCGTGGCGGGCCCGGAACCGCAGCCGCTGCTGCTTGCGCGAGTGAAAGACAGTGCGGGTTTGGTGGTAACCCTGTGTGATTTCGCGACGGCCGGCGCCAGCGGCAATCGGTATTTGTCGTGGCTGCCGGCGGAGGGCTACACGCCCGCGGGATGGAGCAAGGAGAACCCGTTTCGGCGAGTGAAGTGAAAGCCTGGTCGCCGTTCGGCCTCCGTGGCGCCGAGCACTCGTGCGAACATGCCGCGAGAGTTGCCAGCCCGCCCTGTGCCGAACTTACTGCCGCCGGGTGTTCCTGGGAGACATAGATGCCTTTCTGCGAGCTTCGCTATTTCAGCAGGTCGCTTGAGATGCAGACGGCCTGTAACGTCATCTTGCCGGACCCCGAGACGTGGCCGCCGCCGTATCCCGTGATGTACTTGCTGCACGGGCTATCTGACGATCACACCATCTGGTGCCGCCGCACCAGCATCGAGCGCTACGTGGAGTCCTTGCCGCTCATGGTGGTGATGCCGAACGGCGGGCGGGGATTCTACTGCGACGCACGCGAGGGCTTCGCTCACGGGTCTTCGATTGTCAAGGATCTGGTCGGCCTGATAGACCGCCTGTTTCCCACACGCGCGGAGCGCGCGGGCCGGTGCATTGGCGGGCTCTCGATGGGTGGCTACGGCGCGATGCGGCTTGCGCTGGGCCACCCGGACCTGTTCTGTTCCGTTGTCAGCCATTCCGGAGCGCTCTACTTTGGGCACCTGGACCTGCCCGAGGAGGACCCACGGCGCCCGGAGTTTGCCCGCATCACCTCGCCGGGCGGACCGGATGACCTCTTCGCGCTGGCGGAACGGCTCACGCCAGCCGAATGGCCCGCCATTCGCGTGGATTGCGGCGTGGACGACTTCCTGATTGAGCACAACCGGGCATTTCATGCGCACCTCACACGGCTCGGCGTTCCACATGAGTACGAGGAGTTCCCCGGTGCCCACACCTGGGACTATTGGGACCTCCATGTTCAGGAGGCCATCGGCTTTCACCGGCGTGCGCTCGGCATCTAGCGGGCAAGTTGTTGCTGACTCATGTTGACTCCAGTCTGATCAAACATGCTAGTATGCTAAGCCACGGCCCGATTGTTGGCGGCGGAGTGTCATGCGATACCTCAATGGATTCATACTGACCGGCATAGCGCTGTTCTTCATCAGCATCGCCGGGCTGGTGAAGGGCAACACACTGCTCACGGAGCCCGGGCAGCAGCCGAACCCGTACGCATGGCTCGAGTATCTGGCCGCCGCGGTAATCATGCTGGTCAACGGCGCGGTCTCCATCTGGGTGGCGAATCGCAATGCGGCTCTGCGAAAAGCCAAGGAGGCCGAAAAGCCCACGGAAGCCGCCGCGCAGTCTGGCGAGACAAGCAGCGCGGGTTAGAGGTCATCAAGAACGCATGAGGAAGCGACAGGAAGTTCAGACCGCTGCACTCCAATTGGAAGATTTGGACCTGAGAGAGGTTCTTTGCCATGAGTGCGGCAAGCCCATCCCCTCCATACCGTCATGGCTTTCGGGTGCAAAGGTGAAGTTCCAGTGCGAGCGGTGCCGGGCCATGCACCCACGGGTCCCTGGCATGGCGGAGATAGACGGTCGGCGGACCGCTGAAATGGATCCGCTCGAAGTGGAACCGCCCCTGGAGGATGCGGTGGAGGAAGAAGAAGACGAGGAGCTGGACGACGAACTGGAGGAAGATGCGTCAGGCGATTCCGAGGACGCGGAGTAGCTCGCGACACGCTCTCTAGGGCCGCCGGTCGGATGATCGGCGGCCCTTTTTGGCGCGCTCTTCATCCTCCCGCGCGCGCTCCGCGTGTATCTCCGCGAGGGCGGCCCACGGGTCTAACGGCGCTCCGCCGCGGGCCTCTATCTCCGCATGCAGCTCGTCTATCCGTTGGTGCAGGTTGCGAACCCGGCGCACAATCATGCCGATCAGCACGGCTGCCACCGCCGTGCCGGCAAGGTAGTAGAGTGCCATGGGCCACTGCATGCGGAAGAACCGGCTAGAAGTTGAACTGCTCGATATTGCTCTTGTCGAAGATGAGAGGCGGGCCGGAGATGACCACGTTCTTGGGGCCGAAGACACGCTCACCCAGTGTGCCCACCTTGAACGATGTGCCCGGCGCGGGCTGAATCTCGCCGTTCGCCAAGCCATAGGCGAGGTGACCCGCGATGTAGCCCATGTCCATCGGGTTCCAGAGCGCGAACTTGCGCACGGTGCCGTTCTGGATGTACCTGCGCATCTGGTTCGGTGAGCCAAGGCCGGTAACCATCACCTGCTTCTCTTTGCCCGCTGTCTGCACCACCTGGGCCGCAGCGGTGATTCCCACGCTAGTGGGGGCCAGGATGCCTTTAAGATTGGGATACTTGGTGAGGAGTGCCTGCGCTTCCGTGGTGCTCTTGCCCAGTTCATCGTTGCCGTAGACGGTCGCCACCAGCTTCATCTCGCGATACTTGGGATCCTTGAGCGCCTCCATCATTCCCTTAATCCAGAAGTTCTGGTTCGGGGCGTCCGACGTGGCGCTGAGAATGGCAAACTCGCCCTTGTAGTCCATCAGGCTGCCCATCAGCTCAATCTGGCTGCTGCCCGTAATGTTGAAGTCCATGGGCAGCACGCACGCCAGGCGCGCGCTCTCGTCGGCCGTGGTATCCGCGTCCACGGTGATTACCTTGATGCCCTTAGCCAGCGCTTCCTTCAAGACTGGGTTCAGCGCGTCCGGACTGTTGGGGCAGATGGCAAGCACATCCACCTTCTGCTGTATCTGGGCCTTGATGAAGGGGAGCTGCGAGGTCGCGTCGGCGGAAGCCGGAGCGAGGGACTCAAACGAGAAGCCCAGCTCCTGCGCGGCCTTCTGAAAGCCCTTGATGGAGGCATCGAAGTAGGGATTGCCGCTGCTCTTTGGAATGTAGACCACGCGAATCTGTGCACCAGGTCTGCTGGCGGCTGTAGCCGCATCTCCGGTCGCGGAAGTGGCCGCATCCCGTTTGGAGCATCCAGGCAGCACAAGCAGGCAGACTGCGATGAAAGCAAGTACGCGATGCACGGATCTCTCCTCCCTCAGCTTCCAACATCAGTTCTCCACACGGGCCGGCATCCCCTTCCGGTGCGTTCAAGACCCGATGAGCCGACAGGAGCGTGAGGTATAAAGAGTGTGACGAAGCGGCCCACGCGAAGGATGGGCCACAGGGAATTGGTGCAGAAAGATGCCTCTTTATGAGTACAGGTGCGAGGACTGCGGCGCGCGATTCACGCTGCTGCAGCCGATGAGCGCGGCGCGCGAGGGATATGACTGTGCCGAGTGCGGCTCTCGGCGCACGCGCCGCGTGATGAGTTCGTTCGCGACGGCCGGAACGGAAGGCGGCTCGGCGGGTGGGGCTTGCGGTCCCACCGGCAGCCGGTTTCGATGAGCCCGGTAGGCGGGCGGCCGTGCGCCGCCCTTTCACTCTGCAGAGCAACCCGAAGCATGATTGTGACGTATGGTACAATGTAGCATCGCTAAATATCAAGGTGCCGTTCGCTGACGCGAGGAGAACTCCGTGGCACGCAGCATTACCGAAATATCTCTTCACGATAGCAGTATGGCGACGCCCATGGTGGGTCCGGGCGGTCAGCCCTTTGTGCTCGCCCAGCTCGACGAACTGGCAAACTGGGCGCGGCGTAACAGCCTGTGGCCGCTGACCTTTGGGCTTGCCTGCTGCGCCATCGAGATGATGGCGACCGCGGCATCCCGCTTCGATGTCTCGCGCTTTGGCGCGGAGGTGTTTCGTCCCTCTCCAAGGCAGGCAGATGTCATGATTGTCGCGGGCCGCGTATCTACCAAGATGGGTCCCGTGCTGCGGCAGATCTATGACCAGATGCCCAACCCAAAGTGGGTAATCTCGATGGGCGCATGCGCCTCTTCCGGTGGCGTCTACAACAATTACGCCATCATCCAGGGCGTGGACCAGATACTGCCGGTGGATGTCTACGTGCCGGGCTGTCCTCCGAGCCCGGATGCGCTCATGTACGGCATCATCAAGCTGCAAGAGAAGATCAAGAATGGCGACTCCGGCAGGCTCATCGAGCTGTCGCCCGCCATTCGGGCCTAGGAACGCACCATGGCAAACCCCTTGAAGGCCGCCGCCGATACCTTCGTGCCGATTGCGCAGGGAATGCGCCTGACGCTCAAACACTACGTGAACATGCTGGTGGCGCGCGACCGCGCGCTGCAGACGGTGCAGTATCCCGAGGAGCGGCGCGAGCAGTTTCCGCGAACGCGGTGGCGTCACTACCTCACCCGCT
>CAZGLN010000088.1:3395-5853 GCA_964526545.1 uncultured Chthonomonadales bacterium | reverse complement strand
AGTGGGCTCGAGAAGTGCATCGGCTGTTCGCTCTGCGCGGGCGCCTGCCCGGCGCGATGCATCTACGTACAGGCAGCCGAAAATACCGACGAGGAGCGCTACTCGCCTGGTGAGCGCTATGCCGTGAAGTACGAGATCAATATGCTGCGCTGCATCTTCTGCGGCTACTGCCAGGAAGCATGCCCCACCGGTGCCATCGTGCTCCGCAAGGATTTCGAGCTGGCCAACTACGACCGCAAGGATTTCCTCTACACCAAGGAGATGCTGCTGGAGCCGCTGCCGCCTACTGCCAGACCTCCACGCAAGGAAGCAGCCGAGAAGGAGCTGGCGTCAAGGTAGAGGGTGCGCGTAGAACGATTGTCCGCAAACAGGTGGCAGGAACGCCGGATCGGTGTTCCTGCCGCTTTCCTTTTCGGCTGGCGCGCATCGGGATATGCCGCTGCCCGGGTATTCAGGCGACTGATTAGAGACCGCGCAATGCGGCTTAGCGGGCAAGCGCTCCCATCGGGTCCCACGGGGGCAGGTGGATGGGCTCCTCATCCAGCGCGGCCAGCGCTTCCGCGGGTACCCGCGCGCGGTCTACGGCCACTTCGTAGACATACTCATCAAACCAGCGGTCCGTCATGACGTAGAAGCCCTTGTCTGCCTTGTCGTCACCCCAGGAGTTCTCAACGCGCCACTTTGTTGGAGCACCGCGGTCGTCCACGTCCACGCCCGTAAAGACCATCGCATGGTTCATCGCGCTGTGGCCGTAGTCCAGCCGCTCTGCCTTGTTCAGTTTGCAGGTTGATCCGTAGACCAGCGCATAATCGTAGAGATCCGTATCCCACACCCCCAGGTCGCGGTCCAGCATTTTGCCGCAGTCGCACCCGAACCAGACGGCATCGCCCGCCAGGATGGAATCGAGCGTTGCCTTCTTGAGCACATCAATCTCCACGTTAAGGTAGCGGATGATCTCGCCCTCGACCACGTTGCCGAGGTAGTCAATGGTGTAGGTGCGATTGAAGGGTTTGTCGGCGGTGGGGGCGTGAATGAGGCAGACCTTGCTGTCCAGATCGTAGGGCACGCGCCGCTCGCGAAACTGCTGCGGAGTGAGGAGACCGTCGCGCGTGAACTTGTTATCCTTATCGCGCCACTGCCACAGGAACTCCTGCGGCGGCTCGCCCAGGTGGATGGCCAGCATGCGGTAGACCTGTGCAAGGTACTCGGTCTTGGCTGCGCGCAGCGCTTCCAGCGGTGCGCCCGCCGACGCCTGCTCGCGCAGGCGGCATGCATAATCCCGCAGAGCCGCGGTGATGTGGGCATTCATCAACCCCGTGTTTCCGCTGCTCTCCGTTTCGGGCATCACGCTCTTTGGAACCACGCCGTACTTGCGCACGATATTTACGAACATGTGCCACTGTCCGCCATCCTGAATCGGTGCCTGAAGCAGCCACATGAGCAGGCGGCCGTCCACGGGTTCATTGAGCGTCTGGAGGATCGATTCGAGGAAGTAGTTGGCCTTCTCCAGCTTGTCCCAAAACATGGGGTAGTTCTGCGACAGCTCGAAGTTCTCCAGATTCATGGCTTCCATGGCGGCAACACGCATGGGATTCAGCCCCGCGAAGAGCCAGCAGCGTCCGCTGGACTTCTGCGCGGTGGCCAGTCCAGCCTTCACCGTGTGGGAGAACACATGGTTCGCGGCAACAGCGGCTTCCCGGTTCTGCGCCACCGAGTGGAGCGACGTTTTGGTTACCGCATTCATGGCGAGGCGATTACGCGGCTCCGCTCGGAATTGCTTGGAGAAGCTGTCGAGGGCATCATGACCAAGCGCGGGACTGGTCGTAGCGGTGTTCTGGCTTGCGGTCATTGGCGGGGCTCCTGAAGTCTGCGCGGATTGGCGCGAGAAGCGCCACGGGATAGTGTGGCACGCATATGCGCAAGAGCCGCCCGCGCCAGGAGAACCATATCGCTCTCCTCCCATGCGGCTACGTTCGGCGCACTGCAAATCCCCGTATGAATACCTGCTTTTGATCGGACGCAACACCTGCTGTCCGACCCTTGGCACATGTTGTGCATTCGCTCTCCAATGAATACGTAGCGCTCGACTTGCCACGTCTGAAATGACGTTTTTGCAGCGTGCGGCGCTATCGCGTTTATCTGGACTCTGTGGCGTGGCCCGCCTGGTAGTTGCTGGTGCCGTGGCGGCCAGAGTGTCCAGTTGCAACAAAAGCTCTACCGTTGCGGCGCGTGGTGAGCACTCCATGTGCCCGGGAACCCAGGACTAGTTACTCTCAAGAAGGCCAAAGGAGGTCTCGCATGAAGCACGGCTTTGCGCGGGCGTTGGCGGCGTTCGCGCTGCTGGCACTGCTTCCGACCGCAAAGGCGCAGGCGCCGTCACCCTCGATACGAGGTGTGCTGCACGGCTCCAACTATCAGTTGTTTTCATTCCGTTACAACAAGCCAGATGTTGGGGACT
>CAZGLN010000088.1:0-3352 GCA_964526545.1 uncultured Chthonomonadales bacterium | reverse complement strand
CCGACCGGACATTCCGCAGGCGCCTGGCACATTTGCCTCAACTCCGACGGGTTGGGGTCCTGATGGAATTCTCGGCACATCGGACGACTGGCCCTCCGTGCTGATGCATCCCATCTACACGGGAGACCCGACTCCCCCGACTCTTCCGGCTTCGGATCTGCGATGGGCGCGGCCGACCCCGTATCCAATCAACCTGGCGGAGTGGCCCTCCACTTCGGGTGGGGCCTATCTGAACAGCATCTCCACTGCGACAGCCGTCTTTCCGCAGGAGTCGCTCAGTTTCTCGGCATCCCAGTGGGGCGGCTTCTTCGGCGTGCTCCGCGGCTCCGCCGGCACCATGGTGTGCAATGGTTTCCCCTGGAGCGCTCCGGGATCGGACCTGGCAGGGATTAACCAGTTGGTGCCGTTCGACCGGAATGGCGCTGCCACCGACACGTTCTACATCTACGATCTGGGTGGTCGGCCGGGAGTTCCGGCCTCCGTTCGAGTGCTTGACGAAAGGGGCCGACTCACCTACCACCTCACCGCGCCTCCTGACCCGACCGGCGTAATACCGGATAGGGCGCGAGGGCGGCTTGCATTGCGCCGGAAGTCCAACTCGGGACAGTGGCACTACGGTATCGCCAACCCAGTGGACCTCAGCGAGCCCGATAACACTCTCATCCTGCAGGGCACCTGGATGATTGTGGGCATCGAGGGCAGCTTCCTCGATACGTACGGCGGGCCCTTCAAGGCCAGTGACGTGGGCAAGTCGGCCGGCACCTTCGGGCAGCCGATGCGGTTTTTCCCCGGCATTCTCTACAACGACTGGAACTTCCGCAATGTGCTCCCGCCGCCGCCGGGAACCGAAAACCCGGCTCTGATGAAGCTGGTGACGTACGAGTTTCTGCCGGCGGAGCTGAAGATCAGCCGCAAGTATGACTTCTGTGGAAACAAGCTCTGCTACACAATCAGGAACACAGGCGACGTAGAGGTGCGCAACCTCACCGTAACGGATCCTGATCTGCTTGCACCCGTGGTGGTTCCCGGTCCCTTGGCGCCCGGAGCGAGCGTGGAGGTCTGCGGCACAGCCAAGGGTCTGGCGGATCTGAGCAATGTGGCCGTCGTTACCACCAGCGAGTACTTCATCCCGCGTGCGCTGGATCTCCAGGGGCAGACGGGCACATGGGCGGACGGCACAATCAAGGCTCTTACGTCCGGCACGAGCTTCGTGAATGTGCCCGAAGACAAGCCCATCACGACCTCGGCCAGCTCGGCTGGTTCCGCCACGGTCATAGATCCCTGCGTGCGCATCGCGGGCAAGGTCTATTGCGACAACGGACCCAAGAACGGTGAGTTCGACGCGGGCGAGGGCATTAACGGCGTCAGCGTGACCCTCAGCGGCACGGACATCGAGAACAACCCTGTCAGCGTCAATGTGCTCACCAGCGGAGACGGCGACTATGTCTTCGACAACCTCAAGCCGGGTAACTACAAGGTAACGGTCGACTCGAACGGCTACTTGACGGAACCTGCCCAGCCGACCGCGCCGGCCACCTCCACCACGGATACCGAGATTGAGGTACCGGCTGTCACGCCCGGGCAGAGCGACTACGAGCCGAACAACTTCCGCATGTGTCTGCCGGCCAGCATCGGCGACTATGTGTGGGAGGACAAGAACGGCAACGGCAAACAGGACAATGGTGAGCCGGGCATCGGTGGCGTCACCGTCGAGCTGTACGACTGCAACGACAACCTGGTTGACACCACCGTTACCGACTCGGACGGCAAGTACCTGTTCAGCGGCCTGGAGCCTGGCGACTACTACGTGAAGTTCTATGCTCCAAGCGGCTACGTCTTCACCCAGAAGGATGCGGGCGGTGACGACGAGAAGGACAGCGACGCCGATACCACGACCGGCAAGACCATCTGTACCACGCTCACCCCGGGCGAAGAAGATCGAACCTGGGATGCCGGCCTGCTGCGCAGCGCCAAGGTGAGCGGTTACGTCTACTGCGACGAGAACAACAACAAGGTCTACGACGCAGGCGATACCCCGCTTGAGGATGTAGTTGTCAAGCTGACCGGAACCGATGCCTTCGGCAACGCGGTCAGCAAGACGGCGACCACCGGCGGCGACGGCAAGTACGAGTTCAACGATCTCCTGCCGGGCACCTACACCATCGTCGTGCAGTCCGGCGCACCCTCCAATGCCACGGCGTTTGCTCCGACCTCGCACAACGTAACCTTGGCCTCCGGCGATGTAGTGGAGAACAAGAACTTCGGTTACATGTGTCAGGGCCGCGGGCAGATCAAGGGCATTCTGTGGTGCGATGCGGACGGCGATGGCTGCGTGGACTCGTGGGAGAAGCGGCTTGCCGGAGTCACCGTAACGCTTAAGGACTCCAACGGCAACGTCGTCGCTACGACCGTGACCGACTCAAACGGCCGTTACGTCTTCCCGAATCTGAAGGCTGGCACCTACAAGGTGGAGGTCCCGGATCCGGCCAACGGCTACAAGCTGGTCTCCTCGTCGCCGCGCACGGTGATCGTCACCGACGGCAGCACCAAGCAGGCGAACTTCGCCTACCGCGGCGGATGCATCAAGGGGCTAGTCTACTGCGACGAGAACAACAACAAGCAGTGGGATTGCGGTGAAGAGCCGCTTCAAGGCGTGAAGATTGTCCTGAAGGATGCAAACGGCAATGTGGTTGACACCGACTACACGGATTGCAACGGCAAGTACACGCTCGGCTGCTGCCTGCCGGCAGGTACCTACACCGTGCACGCTCCGAGTTCGGTTGACGGCAAGCCGATCAACACCACCAATCCCATCACCGTGACGCTTGCACCCGGCCAGAAGGTCTACAACGTCAACTTCGGCTACAAGTGCAAGACGCAGAACTACATCACCTACACTCAGGGCGGCTGGGGCTCCAAGCCTTCGGGCAACAACCCCGGCATGCTGCTGAAGAACAACTTCAGCGTGGTGTATCCTGCGGGCTGTGTGAAGATCGGCGGCAGCAAGTGGCTGAAGTTCACGTCGGCGAGCGCCATCCAGTGCTTCCTGCCGCAGGGTGGCACCCCGGACAAGCTAACGGCGTCGGCCACCAACCCGACCACTTCCAGCGCGGGCGTCTTCGCCGGACAGGTGCTTGCACTGCAGCTGAACGTGGACTTCTCGTCCGCGGGCATCCTGCCGGCGGGTCTTGGTGGGCTCATCCTCCAGAGCGGTCCGCTGCAGGGCAAGACGGTCAACTACGTCCTGTCCGTGGCAAACTCCGTGCTGGGCGGCGGCTCGCTGCCGAGCGGCGTCTCGTCCATCAGTGCCCTGACCGACATCGTCACCAAGATCAACGAGAACTTCAACGGT
>CAZGLN010000087.1:13225-13919 GCA_964526545.1 uncultured Chthonomonadales bacterium | reverse complement strand
GAGGAAGTAGATGAACAGATAAATGAGAGCGGCCTTCACCCCGGCCTCGGTGCCTGCAACCTTTGCCGTGTAGCCCGAGAGGAAGTGATACATGGCCTGTTCCGGAGTCAATCTGGCAATTGGCGGCAGGACACCGAACGCATCGCACGTCAGGAAGAACACGTTCCGCGGATGGCCTCCCACGCTGGGGATGACCGCATTGTCAATGTAGGTCAGCGGATAGGCCGCACGCGTGTTCTCGGTCAGGCGGTCGTCGTCAAAATCCAGCAGGCGGGTATCGAGATCGAGCGCGACGTTCTCCAGCACGCTGCCCCACCGGATAGCGTCGTAGATCTGCGGCTCGTTCTCCCGGCTCAGTCGGATGCACTTGGCATAGCAGCCGCCCTCGAAGTTGAACACGCCATCGTCGCTCCACCCATGCTCGTCATCGCCGATGAGGCTCCGGGAGGGATCCGCCGAGAGGCTGGTCTTGCCGGTGCCGCTCAGCCCGAAGAAGAGCGCCACATCGCCCGTGGAGCCCTGGTTGGCCGCGCAGTGCATGGAGAGGACGCCGCGTTCCGGCAGCAGGTAGTTCATGATGGAGAAGATGGACTTCTTCATCTCGCCTGCGTACTCGGTGCCCCCGATGAGCACGAGCCGCCGCTCGAAATTCACGATGATGAATGCGCCCGATCGCGTGCCGTCCACCTCGGGA
>CAZGLN010000087.1:725-13215 GCA_964526545.1 uncultured Chthonomonadales bacterium | reverse complement strand
TCGTGCATCGCAAGGTGCTTGAGCCAGACGGAGTCGGCTTGAAAGCGCGGCGCGGAGATAATGACGAACTCCGGCACGTGATCGCCCGTGCGGCGCCAATCCGGACGGACGAAGAGCTGCCGCGCGAAGAGGTTGTGCCACGCATACTGATTCACCACGCGGATGGGAGTGCGGTAGCGCTCGTCGGCGCCGACGAAGCAATCCTGCACATAGAGGTGCTTATCCTGGAGGTAGGCAAGCACGCGACGGTACAGACTATCGAAACGAACCGGATCAAACGGCTGATTGACGGGTCCCCACCAGATCTTGTCTTCTATACCGGCACTCCGCACGATGAACTTGTCGCGCGGCGACCTGCCCGTGTGGCGCCCGGTACGCACCACCAGGGCCCCGCCTGCCGCCAGCAGGCCCTCCTGATGGGTGATGGCCCTCTCCACCAGCGCAGCGGTGCCGAGGTTCCAATGGACCGCCATCGCGCGCGTCAGGCCGTGGTGATCCAGGCCATATCTGCTCGGGTTCACGCCCATGTTCTGCATTTGAGGGGCTCCTTGGAGCTCGCAAAGTGGTGCCGGCGCCTTCATGGGATTCTAGCACCCGCGCCAGGAGAATGTTCGCCTGGCGAGTCATAAACGCAGGCCGAACCGCGGCCGGCGCCGTATCCGCTAATCCTACTGCGTCACGGCGGGCTATAATGCCGGATATGGCCGAGAACCTCGAAACACCAGGATCGCGAATAGCCGAACGCATCCGCGCGGCGTGGAAGGACGATCCTGCCCTCCGCGTTGAGGTTACACCCAGGCGGGACGGTCTGCACGATCTGCGCGTGATCTCCGATAGGTTCGCAGGCCGAAGCGCCGCGGATCGCGAACAGATCCTGTGGCAGGTCCTGCGCGACGCGGATCGTGCGGACCTTCTGCAGATGACTTACGGCCTGCTTCTCTCCCACGAAGAGGCCGCGGCATATCAATCCAGCCAGGAGAGCGCTGATTGAGAGCAATCGTCAAGGCCGATCCGGCGCCCGGAGCCGTCATGCTTCAGGTGGCGGAACCGCCCGAGCCAAGATCCGATCAGGTGCTGGTGAAGACTGTCGCCACCTCGATCTGCGGTACGGACTACCACATATGGACCTGGGACGCCTGGTCGCGCTCCCGAGTAACGCCCCCGCGTATCATGGGCCATGAGTTCGCGGGCCATGTAATCGCCGTCGGTCCGGAAGTGACCCATACGCGCGTAGGGGACTACGTCTCTGGCGAATCGCATTGGGTTTGTGGAAAGTGCGCCCAGTGCCGCGCCGGTCAACGCCACGTCTGCGCCGAAACCCGCATTCTGGGCGTGGATGTGGACGGATGCTTCGCGGATTATGTCCTGGTGCCGGAGGGCAGCACCTCCCATAACGATGACCGGGTACCGCCGGAAATCGCCAGCGTGCAGGACCCGCTTGGCAACGCCATCCACGCCGCCCTGGCAGGCGAGATCGCGGGCCGTACCGTGGCCGTCCTAGGATGCGGTCCCATCGGTATCTTTGCCGTCGCGGTCGCGAAGGCCTGCGGAGCCTCCTACGTGCTCGCCACGGATACGCGCAAGTACCGGCTGGATCTCGCGCTGCAGCTCGGAGCGGATGACGCGGTGGATGCCGCCTCCACGGATGTGGAGGAGTTCGTCAGGCGCAAGTGTCACGGCAGGGGCCTCGACGTGGCACTCGAGATGTCCGGCGCGCCATCCGCCATACAGCAGTCCATGCGCATCGTCCGGGCCGGCGGACGCGTCTCGCTGATGGGCATCCCCACGCGCGCCGTCGAGTTGGACATCAGCGCCATGATATTCAAGGGGCTGGATGTGCGCTGCATCGTGGGCAGGCGGCTCTACGAAACCTGGGACGTGATGAAGGCGCTCCTCACATCCGGACGTCTCGATATAAGACCCGCCATCACGCACGTGCTCGATTTCACCGAGTTCGAAAAGGGCATGGAGCTGATGCGCGACGGTCTCTGCGGAAAGGTTGTCTTTCGCATGTAGACCCTTGGTCCGGACCGGACGGCCGGTTCCGCGGCCGGCGGTGCCGCACCTACTCGCAATCACCTCATCCTTCGGGCACAACACCATGAATCCAACGCTTCAGACATGGCTGGACAGCCAGGTTGCTTCCCTCAAGGAGCAGAACCTCTACCGGCCCCTGGTGGATCTTCAGAGCCCCCAGGGCGGCACCATCACCGTGAACGGCCGACGGGTGGTTAACCTGAGCAGCAACAACTCCCTCGGCCTCGCCAACCACCCCGCGCTGAAGCAGGCGGCCATCCAGGCCGTTGAGCAGTGGGGCGCGGGTGCCGGCGCGGTGCGCACCATCATCGGCACGATGAGCATCCACCTGGAACTTGAGCGCAGGCTTGCGGCGTTCAAGCATGTGGAGGCAGCCATTGTGTTCCAGTCTGGCTTCACGGCCAATGCGGGCACTATCCCCACCATCATCACGCGAAACGACGCCATCATCTCGGACGAGCTGAATCATGCGAGCATTATTGACGGCTGCCGGCTGACCGGCCTGCCCTCCGAGCAGCGGCCAGTCTACAAACACCGCGATATGGACTCGCTCGAGGAAGCGCTGAAACGCACACAGTCCTTCGAGAAGCGGCTGATCATCACCGACGGGGTGTTCAGCATGGATGGCGACATCGCCCCACTGACGGATATCGTCGCATTGGCCGAACTCTACGACGCAGCCGTGATGGTGGACGACGCCCACGGCTCCGGAGTGCTGGGCGGCGGGCGAGGTACCGCATACCACTTCGGTGTGCACCAGAAGATTGACGTGCAGCTCGGCACGCTCTCCAAGGCGGTGGGAGTGATGGGAGGCTACATTGCGGGCAGTGCGCGGCTGGTGGATTGGCTCCAGCAGCGCGGGCGCCCCTTCCTCTTCAGCACGGCGCATCCGCCTGCCGTCGTGGCCGCCATCCTCGCCGCCCTGGACCTGATGGAGCGTGATTCCTCGCTGACCGACCTGCTCTGGAAGAACACACGTCATTGGCAGGAGGGCGTGCGTCGGCTCGGTTTCGATATCGGCCCCACGCAGACGCCGATCACACCCATCATGGTGGGAGACGAGGCCACTGCCCAGGAGATGCAGCGCCTGCTCTTTGAGGAGGGTGTGCTGGGGCTCTCCGTAGTGTTTCCGACGGTGCCCCGCGGTAAGGCGCGTGTACGGACCATGCCCAATGCCTCGCATACCACTGCCGAACTCGACGAGGCGCTGGCAGCCCTGGAGCGCGTGGGCAGAAGTCTTAGGCTGATCTAGTCCGCGGGCGGACCGCCGTGGCTCAACTTCATACCGGCACCCGGTAGGAAGGCTACCAATGGCAACCCAACTTCCCCTGGTCGGCTTCATAGGCATGGGCGCAATGGGAGGCCCCATGGTGCGCAGCCTCTGCCGCTACGGCTACCCCGTTCTCGGCTACGACACTCTCCCTGAGCGCATTGCGGAGGCAGTCACATCCGGGGCGACTGCGGCGCAGAGCTCTTTGGAGGTGGTTCGTCGCGCGGAGGTCGTGCTGACGAGCCTGCCATGCTCGGAGGTCTTCGTGAACGTCGCCGAGTCCGTGCTGCTGCCCGAGGCGCGGGAAGGGCAGACGTTCATAGACATGGGCACGGTTGCCCCTCCGGAGACCCGCAGGCTCGCGAAGCTGTTCAAGGAGCGCGGAGCCGTCCTGATTGATTGCCCCTGCAGCGGCGGAGTGCATGGCGCGCGGGAAGGTCGGCTGCGGCTCTTTGCGGGCGGTCCGAGAGAGGCAGTGGAGCGCTGCCGTCCCATCCTCGAGGCCATCGGCGGCACGGAGCACCTGCACTACTGCGGGCCCTCCGGAAACGGGCAGGTGGTGAAGGGAGTCAACCAGCTTGCCATGGGGCTGCTGTGGGCGGGTGTGCTGGAGCCTCTCGCGCTCGCCGCGCATGCGGGAGTGGAATTGGGCACCGTCGTAGATGCGGTGGGGGAGAAAGACGACGGCGGAGAAGCGTGGAGACATCACTTTCACACCATCGCGCAGAAGGTGCTGGAAGGCAGAGGGGAAGAAGTAACCGTGAAGTTTCGTGAGCTCCCCTACTACCTCAGGGAGGCGGCCGAGGCTGGCTATGAACTGCCGCTCACCCGTGCCCTCCACGCCTTCTGCGATCGCGGAGAGCGCATTGCGGTCCACGATGGATGGCTCTCACCCTCGTTTTGGGCTGAGCTTATGCGTGACTCGGATGCACCCTCCTAACAGGAGGCGCGAAACGGCGTGCGATCGTCCAGCGTAGACCAGGTAAGAGCTCAGGGGAGGTCCGCGCGCCGATGTGGCTTGAGAAATACCGCGGTTTTGAAATTGAAATTCTCTATCTGGCCGATAACACCACGTACTCGGATCGAGGAAGGCTTTCGGATTTCGGCGACCACTGGGTGGAACTGACCAAGGAGAGCGGAAGGCGCAGGCAGAACGAAGTGATGGTCATCCCCTCCTCCGCCATACGCCTGATGAAGATTCTCTCCGTGCCAGAAACTCCGGAGAACACCCTCTTGCGGCCCGTATTGCCCGAGGAAGACAGCGAACAGCTTCGTTCGTGACCAATCACACAGGTGAAGATTGCGCCATGCCGGATGCCTTCGTCCATGAGTTCGTCGGAAACCAGGTAATCGTGGAGATTGTGGGCCAGCATGATCTGCTGAGGGCGGAGCTTCTGGCTGTGGGCGAGCAGTGGCTGAAGCTGCTGATAGGGACCACAGTTACCCTCGTTCCCATCAGCAGCGTCAAGTCCCTCCGCGTGGACGAGACCGACTATTAGGCGATGGAACCTCCTGAGAAAGGGAAGGCAGCGTCATCACGCCAGTCCTCAGGAGGCATCTTAACGCGCAGGGCGCTTGTTGCGACGATTGCCGCACCCCTTATCGCTGCGGGAACGCTCGCATACGGCGCGCGAGGCGGCGCCCGCCAGATTCAGCTTCGTAAGGCAGACATTCCGGTCGAGGGCCTGCGTCCGGAGCTCAACGGCCTCACGATAGGCATACTCTCGGACACGCATTGCGATCATGAAGCCGCACTGGAATGCGCCCACGCAGCCGCGGCCCTCGTGGCGTCTCTTCAGCCGGACGTCATCGCCTTCCTGGGTGACCTGACCACGCATAATCCTCACCGCTGGGCGCGGGCGGCTGCCGCGGCGATTGCGCCGGCGGCGGGAGCGCGCTTTGGGAGTTTCGCCGTGCTCGGCAACCATGACTGGTGGGGAGGCGCGCCCGACCTTGTCACGCGGGAGCTCACTAGTGCGGGATTCGTGGTCCTGCGCAACCAGGCGCGGCCCGTAGCGGCGCGTAACGGCCTCTGGATGGTGGGACTGGACAGCCGGTGCCAGAGCCATCACGACCTGGCGCGCGCCACGGCGGGAGTGCCGGACGAAACAGCTCGCCTGCTGCTAATCCATGAGCCGGACTATGCGGATGAAGCGCCTCCCGGCTTCCTTCTTCAGCTCTCCGGACACTCCCACGGGGGGCAGGTTCGCCTGCCGTGGCTTCCGCCCCTGCACACCCCGCGCCATGCCCGCCGGCATGTGGAAGGATTGTGCCAGGGAGAGGCGCATCCGGTCTATGTGAGCCGCGGTGTGGGCACGGTAGGTGTCAAGCTCCGCCTCTTCTGCCCGCCTGAGGTCAACATTCTGCGGCTTGTCCATGCACCGAATACAATGTAGGAAACGCACGATCATGCTCCGCCTTCTGCCGCTTGCCGCATGCCTTGCCGCCCTCGCCTCCTCCGCTGCGACGTGCCAAGAGCCCCGTGTGATTCTGCGCGCCGAGCTGCTCCAGACCCGCGGCTGGATGCCGGACGGTTGGGGAGGCTACCGTTTTGTGCTCCGCAACGAAGGGAGCGTGCCTGTACGCGTAACGCGTTGGACGGCGCGATGGCAGGCTCGGGGCACGCCGATGGGTGAACCGTGGGGAGGCGAGCTCTCCGAGACCCTGGCTCCCGGCAAGGAGCTGGTGAGAGACGAAGTGGGGCTGCTCCCAGGAGATGTCTACCGGGCCGCGAAGCCGGAGCATCCGATGATGTGCGGCACCTTCACCATCGCCGTGGAGGATCGTGAAACGGTGATTCCGTTCCGCCTGCCCGTGCCCGGCGCGGAACTGCCCGAGCCGCTCCGGCGGGTGGAAGGGGAGACGGTTGCGCTAGCACTGATGGAGTCCCGCTTTCGCGAGTTCATGGCCCTTCCGCGCACTCTCGCCTGGATGGATGCATGTTACGCATCCATGATTCAGCTAACCGGCGAGCGGCCCTTCGGCGGCCGCAAGATGGTCTTCAGGGAAGCCCCGCCGCACCCGTGGTGGGCCTACGCGGGCGAGGAGATGATACTGAACACCGATTACGTCGCCTCGACCCTGAAGGATTTCGACGACGGGTTAATCTCTTTCGGGTGGGTGCACGAAGTCGGCCACAATTTTGACACGCTGGGCGAGTGGTACATCTGGAACGCAGCCAGCGCCGAGTTTCAGGCTAACTTCAAGCTGGCCTACGCATTCGAGACCATCGCCGACCAGTCATTCCGTATCAAGTGGACCTTCGTGGCTCCAGGCTACCCTCCGCCGGACAAGTCGCTTCGGCTGAGCGGTCCCGAGTTCGTCGAAAGGTTCTTCCTGCTGTTTGGCGATGGCTATCTCGCGGATGCCGGACGCGACTGGCTCTCACTCTCCTCAGACGAAATGCACTCCTTCTTTCAGAGACTGCAGCGCTGCTACGGCTGGGAGCCCTTCCGCCGCTGGTACCGAACCTACCGTCGTCTCCATGATGCCGGGAAGAAGCCGCCCGAGAGCCCCGAGGAGAAGTTGCGCCTTGCGGCAGCCATCCTCGCGCGCGAGACCGGCGTGGATCTGGTCCCCGTATTCCAGCGGTGGCGCTTTCCCGTAGATGCTGCAAGCGTGCGTACCGTCGCCGAAAAGTACCTCGACGATGCTGGCGGCTCCGCGCGGCAAACTCAGTAGCTCCGGGCCTGGAACACTGGCACCCAGCGAGGCTCTGAGCTCACCGCTAGCAGCGGAACAACGAGAGCAGGCTACTGCTGGAAGCTGTAGGTGCTCACCCCGAAGACGGCTCCGTAGAGTGGCCACAGACATCCGACTACATAGTCGCCCAGGATCAGACCGTAGGCGAAGGGAAGCACTTTGCGGTAGGCCGCCATCCCGCCGTAGCGCAGCAGAAGGGCCTTGGCGATCCAGGCGATGATGCACGGCACCCACAGGGTGTTCATCGAGTAGCTTCCCGAGATCACAAAGCCGAGCGGATGCAACGGAAACCCGGTGAACTTCATGCGCACGGCCTGCAGGGTGAGCGTGATCAGGAAGCCGACGCCTATGGCCAGCATGGCCGGAATGTCCATCACCCTCGGGCTGCGAATCCAGCTCTCCAGGCGGTTGAAGGCCTCCCAGCCGAAATAGACCAGGTGCGGTGCCATCTTCGCCTCGGTGCCCCGAGTGTAGCCGAAGTGGTAGAGCGCCCAGTAGCCCGAGAAGGTGCCCACCACGGTCGCCAGCATGAGTGCAAGCACTATCCAGCCGATGGGGATGTTGCGGCGCTCTCCCATCTTGAGCGCCTCCAGTTGGCAGGGCATGGCGAGGCTGCGATAGGCGCGATTGAACCAGTAGAAGTAGGTGAGCACGGTGAGATGCTGCGCGGGCACGCCGCGGGTGCCCAGAACCGACGCGAGAATGTAGTCCGGTCCGCCGTTGTGCAGGTCGTGCGAAGGTGGGCCCAGCTCCGCGCGCATGCGCGTACAGGCGATGGCCGTGGAGAAGTAGATCAGGATGGCGACCACGCTCATCCAGAGCGGCAGTCCCGCATGGTGGAAGAAGCCCGCCAACAGCACGGGACCCAGCACGGAGCCGATGACCGCGGCACGGTTCAAGGCCAGGCTCTCGCCGGTCTCCACGCGGCCGCGCCAGGCGTCCTGAACGAAGCGGGCAAGGTACCGCCGCATGACCACCACCGTCATGAGCGCGATTCCTACGTACCCACCGAACGACTGCTCGTTGACGTAGGGATACTGCGGGCTGTACTCGTTCAGGCCGTACAGCGCGCTGAGTATGCGCTCGGCCTTCCAGAAGAGATAGAAGAACCAGCTGGAGAAGAGCAGGTCCGTTGGAAGCAGGAAGCCGAGCCCGATGGCGAAGGGGTAGAAGGTGATGGGAGTCCATCCCATCGCGTTCCAGGGAGGCGTGGGGAAGTAGGGGCTGATATCCGGAATCTTGATGGGTAGCGCGGGCACCTGGGGCACGAGCATGGCGATGCCGTTGAGGATGCAGATGCCGCCCGCGAGACTGAAGCCGGTCCAGAGGAGCCGCGAGCGGAAGAAGGGCACGTTCTCGTCGGACATCTCCAGCGGCAGCTGGATGATGGGATAGCTCAGTTTCTCGTTCTGCGTCCACTGCTTGCGCACAACAAGGTTCATACAGAGCATGGAACCGAGCAGCACGAGAATGAATGCGCCCCACGTCGCGAGCGGCACGGCCCACGCCCGGAGATGCTCCCAGGTGTAAGGGTTGGAATTGCCCTTGTACCAGCCCATGGCCGCGTCGAGATCCGTCACGCCGAACCATCCCGGGATGTACTGCATGAAGAGCGTCTTCCACCCGTTGGCCTCGGTGGCATACCGTGTGGGATGCGCCAGCATCGGCATCAGCACATCCAGAAAGTCCACGCTGGTCAGGCACGAGCCGATGGTGATCATGATGTAGACCAGCAGCAGCTCGGGCTGGGGGAGTGCGTATTGCGCGCGCCACTTCTTCAGGAAGCCGTTAGCCACAATGAGCGCCACAAGGACGCTGATAGCGTTTGCGAAGAGCGAGTAGGTGGTGGGAAACGGCCCGCCCATGGCACCGAAGCGATTGGCCGCGCGCGTGCCCATCTCCATGTGGGCAAGCCAGAATGCATTCGGAATGAGCAGGAAGCAGCCGAGGAGGATTGCGCGCCAGGGCGAGCGTGTCCGTCTCGAGGTATCGGACGGAGGGGGTTCGTTGGCGGGGTTACCCGGATCCATTGGAAATGCAGCCCAGTACCAGGACTTGCGCGAGAATGGTGAAGGACAAAGCGGCGCCTCCGTGCTTCGCCTTCCTCACACCTAGGTCCTGCCCGCTCCAGTGGTGATCGGTTGATGCCGGAAGCCGGGGCTCTCGACCGAGGAGGATCATTCGCGTCCGATCGCTGCCCTCGCGATGATGAGAGCCGCACGGCGCGGGGCTGACCGACACGTAAGTGCGGACGCAGTGCTTGGCCGTCCGTGACCGGCAAGCCGTCCGCTCAATCTTGACTTGCGGGGCATCCATGCGTTACGGTTGCGCAGTACCTTCGCGCCGACAAGCTCCTGCCTCTGCAAATGGCACATCCCGATCCTGCTCCCCAGACGCTCGACGACCAGAGCGTCCGGCGCGGTCCTCTGACCGTGCGGGTGGCGCTGCTTGCCGTGCTCCTGATACCGTTGAACGCCTGGTGGCTCATCGAGGTGGAGTACATCCGCTACTCGGACAATGCCACCACCCAGGCGCTCTTCTTTAACGCGGTCGCCCTGCTGATAGCCCTCCTGCTGCTGAACACGCCGCTCAGGCGCGTGCGCCCGACGTTGGCGCTCTCAACACACGAGTTGGTGGCGCTCTACGTCGCAGTGGCAGTGGCAAGCAACCTCGGCGGCCACGACGTGCTGCAGATACTCTTCACTACCATCGCCTATGTGGTGCACAACGACACGCCTGCCTCCGGGTGGGGCAGCTCCATCCTTCCTCACCTGCCCGGGCACCTGCTGAACACGGACCGGGAGAGCGTGGACGGCCTCTTCCGCGGCAATACGACGCTCTATCGTTGGGACCATGTACTCCCTTGGCTCCGGCCGCTCGGCTGGTGGGCCCTCTTCGCCATGCTGGTCGTATGGACCATGCTCTGCCTGACCAGCCTCTTCCGGCGCCAGTGGGACGCGGAGCGTCTGAGCTACCCCATCGCGGAGATACCGCTGCAGATCATCACGGGCTCCACGGCATTCTGGCAATCGAAGGTGCTCTGGGCGGGTATCGCCGTGGGCGCCGCCGGACAGGTAATAAACCTTGCGCACAACCTCGCCCCAAGCATTCCTGGCGTACCCATCGGTGTGCAGTACTACCGCTTCGAGACCTACCCCTGGAACGCGGCCGGTCCCCTGCCTGTCTCCTCCTTTCCCTTTGCCTACGGGCTCACGTTTCTGCTGCCGACTCAGCTCGGATTCTCCTGCTGGTTCTTCTTCCTCGTCAGCCGGCTGGAACTGGTCGCGGCCGCCACGCTGGGCTATACGGAGTGGGGCAAGGCGCCCTACATACAGCAGCAGGGCGTGGGAGCGATACTCGGTCTGTTCGTCGCGGTCGTCTACGCCGCCCGCGGTGAACTGGCGCGCACATGGAGCGCCGCATGGGGCAGTGCATTCTCCATGCTGGGAGCGCGCGGAATGCGCAGGTCATCATCCGATCAGCCGCCCGAAGCCATGTCTCCCGCAATGGCCGTATTCGGCGGGTTGGCCGGGATCGTGGGCCTGGTAGTCTTCTCGGTTGCTGCCGGCATGCGCTGGCAGACCGCGCTTCTGTTCCTCGGCATACTCTTCGTCATTGTGGTAGTGGTCGCCCGGCTGAGGGCCGAGCTGGGCCTGCCCACGTTCGAGCTCTACCAGGTCGGCGCAGATCAGGTGCTGCAGCGCATCTCGGGAACGACCGCGTGGACGCGAAGTGATCTCGGGGTGATGTCGCTCTTCTTCTGGCTGTGCCGCACGCACCGCCAGTTTCCGATGCAGACTCATGTGGACGCCCTGAGGCTGGGCCGGCGCACGGGAACGCACCTTCCAACGCTCACCCTGATTATTGTCGCCGCCAGCGCGCTGGGCATTGCGGCGGCCTTCTGGGCGCTGCTCCACAGCACGTACCAGGTGGGATTCGATTCCGCCAAGTTTAGAGGGCCCGCCATCTGGGCCTTCGGCCGCGAGCCTTGGCAGAAGCTGGAAGCGTGGTATGCCTCCCCCACACCGCCGGATGGAGGCGCGGTCTCCGCCTATGGGTTCGGGCTGCTCTTCACGCTCTTCCTGGCCGCGATGCGCGCGCGATTCGTCTGGTGGCCGTTCCATCCCGCCGGCTACATGGTCTCGGGCAGCTTCGGGCTCTTTCGGCTCTGGCTGCCGATCTTCGTGAGCTGGCTGCTGAAGTCGCTGATCCTGCGTTACGGCGGGCTCGGCCTCTACCGCCGGGCAGTGCCCTTCTTTCTCGGGCTGGTCATCGGCGAATTCTGTGCCGGCTTCGCTCGGACTGTGCTGGACCTGAGCCTCGGTCTTCACTTGCCGCCCGAGAGCGGCATCGGCGGGCTGTGAGTTCTGGTCTGTGCGAACAGATGTGCAGACTGCTTCACTGACAGGCAACGCGAGGTGCAGCGGAGGAAGGCCGGCGGCGGGAGTATCGCTCAGGACGGCATCAAGCCGCAACGGACTTGCGACGGGAGTCGTCCCTGAACGTATAGAGCTTATTGGCGGTGAAGTTCCAGAGAGAGACCAGAACCACGGCGATGGCCTTGGCGATCTTCCAATGGGTCGGGTCCGGCGTGCCTTGACCGATAAGCCGACCCGTCAGCACCAGGAAGAAGAGTTTCATCACCGCGACATTCAGGCACAGTCCGATAATATTCACCAGGACGAACTTCACATATTGCTTGTGCCTGGCATCGGAATTCTGACCGCGGAATGTCCAGCGGCTGTTCCAGAAAAAGCCGTTTGTTACGGCGATGGTGAAGGAGATGACCTGCGCCGTAACCCAATGGAGATGTACGTAGTAGGTAAGGTAGTAGGCGATACCAACATCGAGCGCCATGCTGGTAACGCCGACGACGCAGAACTTAGCGAACTGCCGAAAAACACGGCGCCCTAGCAGACGGGACACAATGCTTGCCGGCACATTGGCCGCCGAAATCGGTTCCAACGAAACGCTGCTCCTTCCCGCGATGCCGGGCATCTCGGCAGACAGGCGATTATAGCATAGGCTATTGGGGGCTCCTTCCTCAGGGAGCGCCGTGGGGGTGAACCTAACTTGCTTGACGCGCTCCAGCACAATCTGGACTCGGTTCGACGACGCTTGCGCCTTTTGGAGACCTCCGCGGGCACCAGCCTTCTCTTCTGTATAGCAGCCTGCCTATTCATCGTGATGTTCCACGCGGACCGCTGGCTGGCATTCTCTACGGCCGTTAGGGGTGCGTGCCTGGCCACTTTCCTGGCGTGCTGCGCTGCCGGCATCTGCCTATTCGTATGGCGGCCTCTCTCTCGCGTTCGGGCGGATCGGGAAGTAGCAACGCTCGTTGAACGGCGCTATCCCGCACTCAACGAGCGGCTGTTGACCACAGTGGAGGTAGCACCCGCGGGATCGGCTGCAGGCATGTCTGCGTCCATGATTGGCGCGTTAGCGCGGGAGACCGCTGCGGCTTCCGCCGGTCTTCGCTTT
>CAZGLN010000087.1:0-588 GCA_964526545.1 uncultured Chthonomonadales bacterium | reverse complement strand
CTATGCCCGCACGCGCGTCTGGGTCCGGCCCTCCGCGCTGGTTGTTCCGCGCGGTGAAGGCGTGGACATCCTCGTGCGCACGGAAGGCCAGGAGGCGTCGAGCGCTACTCTCAAGTACCGGATCGGCGGAGGGGCCTGGCAGTCGGCAGCGCTCAGTCCTAGCAACACGCGGGAGGGCTCCCCAAACGTCTTCGGATTTCGATTGCGTGACCTTCGGGAGACGGTGGCGCTCTATGCCATCGCAAACGATGGCCGCTCCAACCGGCGCACCGTCCGAGTGGAGGAGAGACCCGCGGTTCGCTCGGTCAGAATCCAGTTGGACTATCCAGACTACACCGGCAGACCGGATGAGGAGATCTCCGCGAGCGCGGGCAATCTGGTGGCGCCCGAAGGCACCCGCGCAGTCGTAACCCTCACGGCCACCAAGCCCCTTGAACGCGCGATACTGAGATTGCCGGACGCCGCCGAGACACCAGTCGAGACTGCGGGGGCGGATGCCCGTTTTGAGATCACTGTGGCGAAGTCGGGGCAGTACGCGGTAGAGCTTGTTGACCGGAACGGTTTCACCGCGCAGCCCGCGCCCTCCTA
>CAZGLN010000086.1:0-14145 GCA_964526545.1 uncultured Chthonomonadales bacterium | reverse complement strand
AAAATCATTCGTCTCGCCTCGTCATGGCCCACCGTTGCTGGCACATTAATCCAAATTACCGTCAGCGCGGGTCGCAATCATAGCCGTATGTTGTGCCTGCTCGCTTGCCAGCACGTTCATAGAGCCTTCGGCGTTCGTCTGGCCGCCGTGCTGCGTTCCGCGTGCCTTATGCTCGCGCCGCAGGCGTGAAGCGCTAGCGCGCGAGCAGAAAGGCGGACCACGCAACGCCCAATGCATTACTCCAAGGCGACTTTACAACGATATGGGTCACCGGCGCCGCTGCACCGAAACAAGCTACCCCAGGCGGGAGAGCGACGGCCGACTGACGAAACACCGTCTATGTCGCCACATCTCGCAACGCGTGCGCGTATCGCCTTCACTACTCTGCTTCTTCTGGGAACATACATGGCGGTTGCCCGGCCCGAAGGGCCGCGTGGTGAACAGGCTCTGGAGCTCCAAGTCGTCACCATGCGTCCGCGCCAAAAGATAGATAACTTCGGCGCATCCGCCGCCTGGTCGCTCGACCCCATCGGAAGTACCTGGACACGCGAGAACCGCGAGCGAATAGCCGACCTGCTCTTCGACCAGCGAAAGGGAATCGGGCTCTCGGTCTTTCGCTTCAACATCGGCGCCGGAAGCACCTGGACCGATGAACTGTGGGACCCCTGGCGAGGCGCCGAGTGCTTTCGCCGCGGGCCCGATGCGCCCTACGACTGGTCACGACAGGCCGGGCAGCAGTGGTTTCTTAAGGCCGCCTGGAAGCGCGGAGTGCGCCAACTGCTGGCCTGCGTCTACAGCCCGCCGGTCTGGCTCACGCGAAACGGCCACGCCCACGCGGACAAAGGCGCGCGCGAATCCAATCTGCGCCCCGGTGCGGAGCCGGAGTTTGCGCGCTTCCTCGCGGACGTTCTGGACCATTTCCGCAAGCAGGGCACGCCGTTTGGATGGATTAGTCCCGTGAATGAGCCGCAGTGGGCCTGGGAGGGCGGGCAGGAGGGCTGCTCCTATAACCACGAGGAGCTGAAGCGCCTGCTGCGCGCACTGCACGATGAGCTCACGAGGCGGCGCATTCCTTGCCGGATTGACGCGCTGGAGGCGGGCGACATCCGCTTCCTGCTGGATGACGACCTCTATCGCCGATGGAGCGGCGCCACGGACCCAAGCGCGGCCTACAGGCACGGCATGGAGCTGCGCGGCGGCAAGTACCGCGAGGCCATCCGTGAACTTCTTGGTGATCCGGAAACGGCAGCCATCCTCGGAAGCCACATCAGCGCGCACTCCTACTGGACCGAAGGAGACGACCGCCACCTTCGCCTACTGCGCGAAACGCTGCGCGAGAATCTGGAGCGCGTGAAGCCCAGGCCCACCTACTGGCAGACGGAGTACTGCGTCATGGAGCACGGCAGGGACCTCGGCATGCCGACAGCGCTGCGCGTGGCGGCCGTCATCCATCACGACCTGGTTCATGCGGAGGCCTCCGCCTGGCACTGGTGGCTGGCCGTCTCGCCCAACGATTACAAGGACGGCCTTATCTACACCGACTTCCGCCGCACGGGCGAGCAGAACATCCTGCCGTCCAAGACCCTCTGGGCTCTCGGCAATTTCAGCCGCTTCCTCCGGCCCGGCAGCCGCCGCGTGGAGATGCTGTACCCCCACGCGGAGGACCCTCTTCTGGCCTCGGCTTACATCGCGCCAAAGAACGACCGTCTGGTAGTTATCTGCATTAACCGCTCGGAAAGCGGGCGGCGCGTGCGCCTTCTGACGGACCGCCAGGTGACCCGCTGGGAGGCTTGGCTCACCTCCGCCACCAGCGATCTGCAACGCGCCGAACTCGGCGACGCCGCCACGGAATGCACGCTGCCTCCACAATCGGTGGTTACGCTGGTGGGAACGCTCCGCCGCTAGGCCCTCCCAACCCACGCGTGGAGTACCGCTTCCGGCAGCGGGAGCTGCCCACATTGCCGCGTTTGAGACAGAAGCGGGTAGAGTCTCACATCCAATCTGTGTAAGGATGGCATCCATGCCAGAACTGCCGCCGCTCATTCCGCGCGAAACCCTCTTCGGCAACCCCGAGAAGGCCTCGCCGAAGATATCTCCCGACGGCCGCCTGCTTGCCTACATCGCCCCGGATGAGGGTGTCCTCAATCTCTGGGTGCGAACGCTGGGCTCCGAGGACGACCGCGTGGTAACGCGCGACCGCAAACGCGGCATCCGCAGCTACCTCTGGGCCTACGATAACAGACACCTGCTATACGTGCAGGACTTCGACGGCGATGAAAACTGGCACGTCTGGTCCGCCAACCTGGAGACCGGAATCATACGCGACCTGACGCCCTTCCTCGGTGCGCAGGCCCGCGTGGTGGAGGTGAGTCCAGACCATCCCACGCGGCTGCTCGTTGCCCTGAACCACCGCGACCCTACCGTCCACGATGTGTACAGCGTGGACATCGAGACCGGCGCGGTGGAGCTGGTGGAGCTGAACCCGGGTGACGTGGTGGATTGGGTGGCCGACCCCGAGATGCGCATCCGGGCATGCCAGAGTGCCCGCGAGGATGGCGGCTTTACCATCCGCGTGCGCGAAACGGTTACGGAACCCTGGCGCGACCTGGCCACCTGGGGACCGGAGGACGAGGGCCACATCTACGGATTCAACCGCGAGGGCACCGCGCTCATCGTCGGCCTCAGCACGGAAGCCAACACGCTGGAAGGCCGCCTTCTGGATCTGGCAAGCGGCCACTCCACGACCTTTGCGTCAAGGGATGATCTCGACCTGGCCGACCTGGTGGTGCACCCCGTGGAGAGAGTGGTGCAGATGGTCGGCTACAACCGCCACCGGATGGAGTGGACGGCTCTGGATCCGCGCGTTGCGGAGGACCTGGCGACGCTCCAGGCAATGGAGGACGCCGAGTTTCACCTCGTCTCGCGCGACCTTGACGATCGTCTCTGGATTGTGCTCTACGTCTCGGACCGCGAGCCGGCCTCCTACTACCTCTATGATAGGCAGAAGCGGGAACGCGCCTTTCTCTTCCGAGCGCGGCCGGCGCTCTCGCAATACACTCTCGCCGAGATGCGGCCCGTGGAGATACGCGCCCGAGACGGCCTGAACCTTGTCAGCTACCTCACCCTGCCCCCCGGCATCGAGCCGCGTGGACTGCCCCTGGTGCTCAACGTGCACGGCGGCCCGTGGGCGCGCGATACCTGGGGCTACGATCCGGAGGCACAGTGGCTGGCCAACCGCGGCTATGCGTGTCTTCAGGTGAACTACCGCGGCTCCACCGGCTTCGGCAAGGCGTTCCTGCACGCGGCGGATCGGCAGTGGTCGCGGAAGATGCACGACGACCTCATTGATGCCGTTCAGTGGGCCATTGAGCAGGGCATTGCCGATCCCCGACGCGTGGCGATCTATGGCGGATCGTACGGAGGCTACGCGGCTCTGGTAGGAGTAACCTTCACGCCGGAGGTCTTCGCCTGCGCGGTGGATATCGTGGGACCCAGCAGCCTGCGCACGCTGCTCGCATCCATTCCACCGTACTGGGAGCCGCTGCGGAAGCTCTTCATCTCGCGCGTTGGCGACCCGGAGACCGAGCCGGAGTTCCTGGACAGCAGTTCACCACTCTACCGTGCCGACAAGATAGTCGCGCCGCTGCTCATCGCCCAGGGCGCCAACGATCCGCGCGTGAAGCAAGCGGAGAGCGAGCAGATAGTCCAGGCGATGCGTGAGCGGGGCAAGGAAGTGGAATACGTGCTCTTCGAGGACGAAGGACACGGCTTCGCGCGGCCCGAGAACCGGCTGAGGTTCTACGGAATTGCGGAAGGATTCCTGGCACGGCATCTGGGAGGCCGCTGCGAGCCCGTCGGAGAGGAGCAGAGCTGCGCCGGGCAGACTGCATAACCCCGTCTGACCGAATGTCCATAGGACACCACGCACCACCTAACGAGGAGGCATCTCGTGACTAGCTGGTTCAGGACACCCGTGCTCTTTTTCGTTCTCGTTGCCTTTGCGCTCACCGGCGCCCTGGCACAGAAGCCCGATCCCGCCGCGATGGCGAAGATTCGGGAGGAGGGCCTTCAGCGCTCTCAGCTTATGCAGACGCTGACCTACCTTACCGAGGTCATCGGACCGCGCCTTGCGGGCTCTCCCCAGATGCGTCGCGCCAACCAGTGGACCCGCGACAAGCTGACCGAATGGGGCCTACAGAACGCCGCCGTCGAGCCCTGGGGCACGTTTGGTGCGGGCTGGTCGCTAAAGCGCTACTCCCTGCAAGTCACTTCTCCCACTGCCTTTCCAGTCATCAGTTACCCGAAAGCGTGGTCGCCTGGAGTGCGCGGCAAGGCTGAGGCTCCGCTGGTCTATATGAAAGCCAGTACGGAAGCCGATCTCGCGGCGTATGAAGGCAAGCTGAAGGGTGCCGTGGTACTGGTTGGAGAGACGCGTGTGCCGCGCGCGGTATTCAGCCCCCTCGCCAGCCGCTACACCGAGGAGCAGCTTCTAGCCATGGGCGGAGGGCGTCCTGGAGCCGGCGGGGATCGCCCCGTTACAGGCGCGTCATCCGGCGCCGCAACCGGGCGGAGACCCACCCAGGCATCGGAGGGCACGGGCTTTAGCGGCCAGATATCCCAGGACATGATGCAGCGGTTTGCCTTCGGGCCGCGGCGGCTGCAGTTCCTCATGGAGCAGGGCGCGGTGGCCGTGCTGGAACCCAGCAGCCGTGGAGATGGCGGCACGCTCTTTGTGCAGCAGGCCGCGGTGCCTGCCGCGCCGCCGTCGCGCCAGCAGAGCACCCCAGCCGCTCAGGCCGCCTCCGCCGAGACTCCGCCTGGCGTGCCTCCGGCCATCGCGCAGATGATGCGGCGGCAGTCGCCCTGGGCCAAGGACGCGCCGCGCAATATCCCCCAGATCGTGCTCTCCACGGAGCACTTCAACAGGCTCGCACGCATTCTGGAGGCCGGTGAACCCGTGCGAGTGGCACTCGAGCTGCAGGTTGAGAGGCACACCAGGGACCTGAACGGCTACAACACAATCGCCGAGATTCCCGGCACGGACCTCAAGGATGAGATCGTGATGCTTGGCGGGCACCTCGATTCCTGGCACTCCGCCACGGGAGTAACGGATAATGGCGCGGGCGTGGCCGTGTGCATGGAGGCCGTTCGCATACTGCAGGCAGCGGGTCTGCGCCCACGGCGCACCATCCGTATCGCGCTCTGGGATGCCGAGGAGCAGGGTCTGATGGGGTCGCGCGGCTACGTGGCCAAGCACTTCGCATCCAGGGCGCGCCCGGGCGCCGAGTTGACCAAGCTGCCCGCCTACGACAAGATCTCCGGCTACTTCAACCTGGACAACGGCACGGGCAAGATACGGGGCATCTATGCCCAGGGCAACAGCGCGCTGCTGCCGATATTCGCCGAGTGGCTGGAGCCCTTCCATGACCTGGGCGCAACCACGGTCACCGTACGCTCCACTGGCGGCACGGATCACCAGGCGTTTGACAGCGTGGGCATCCCGGGCTTTCAGTTCATCCAGGATCCTATCGAATACAGCACCCGCACCCATCACTCGAACATGGATGTGCTGGACCGCGCCCAGGAGGACGATCTGAAGCAGGCGGCGGTCATCATGGCTGCCTTCGTCTACAACGCCGCCATGCGCGACGAGAAGCTGCCCCGCAAGCCCATCCGCTAGCCATTCCACTCCCGCGGGGCCGTGTTCGGCACATGACGGTCCCGCGGGAGCCCTCTGGTTTTCCCTCCTCTGCTCCCATCCGCGCGGCATGCGGCAGGAAGGCTTCCCGCCGCCATCGAAGGCTGCGTAGGAAGGAGAGAGCCATGCACGCATTGGTACGTATGCTGGCGGCCGCCGCCATCCTGGGAGGCACCACCATGTCCGCAACATCCGCTCAGGTTTCCCTTGCCGCGAACGGACGCGCAAGTTGCGACATCCTCGTTGCGCCTGACGCCACCGAGCCCGAAAAGTACGCGGCGCGCGAACTCGCCGATTGGCTTGGCAAGGCCACAGGCGCCACGTTTGCCGTCAAGCCCCTGGTGGGAACCTTGCCGGCCCGGGCGATTCTGGTTGGTCCCTCGCGCGAAGCCAAGACCGTTGCGCCGGATGTGGATTTCGCGAAGCTCGGACTGGAGGAGGTCGTCATCCGCACGAATGGCGGTCGGCTCCTGCTCGCGGGCGGAAGGCCACGTGGAACTCTCTACGCTGTCTATCGCTTCCTGGGCCGGCAAGTCGGCATACGCTGGTGGGCCCCGTGGGCAACGGACGTTCCCAACAGACGCACGCTGCGCGTCAGCGCGCTGAACATCCGCGAAACGCCCGCATTCGAGAGCCGCGACCCCTTCTGGTATCCGGCCTTCAACGGCGATTGGGCGGCCCGAAACCTCTCCAACTCCCAGAACGCGCGGCTGCGGCCGGAGCACGGCGGCACCATCCGCTATAAGGGCTTCGTGCACACCTTCTACCCGCTGATACCGCCCGAGAAGTACTTCGCCACGCACCCGGAGTGGTTCAGCATGAATCGGGAGGGCAAGCGCTACGTGGAGGGCGGGCAGCTCTGCACCACCAATCCGCAGCTCCGCGACGCGCTGGTAGAGGCAGTGCGCTCGTGGCTGCGCGAATCCCCGGATGCGCGCATCGTCTCCATCTCGCAGAACGACTGGCACGGCACCTGCCTCTGCGAGAACTGCAAGGCGATTGACGAAGCAGAGGGTTCGCACTCCGGCACCATGGTCGCGCTGCTCAACTACATCGCCGCGAAGCTGGGCCCCGAGTTTCCTCACGTGGCGTTCGATACGCTGGCGTATCAGTACACGCGGAAGGCGCCGAAGACTCTCAAGCCGCTGCCGAACGTCATCATCCGGCTCTGCAGCATCGAGTGCAACTTCCGCCAACCGCTGGAATCGCCCGCCAACAAGAGCTTCGGCGACGACCTGCGCGACTGGAGCAAGATCTGCAATCGGCTCTACATCTGGGACTACGTTACGAACTTTGCGCACTACGTACTGCCCCACCCCAACTGGTTCGCGCTGGGCCCCAACGTGCGGTTCTTCCACAAGCACGGCGTTAAGGGGCTCTTCGAACAGGGGGCGTATCAGAGCCACGGCGGCGAAATGTCCGAGCTTCGGGCATGGGTGCTCGCGCAGCTTCTCTGGAATCCCTACCAGGACGATGTGAAGCTGATAGACGAGTTTCTGGACGGCTACTATGGCAAGGCCAGCGGTAGGCTCATCCGGCAATACATGGACCTGCTTCACGAGGCGTCCAGGGATGTGAACCTCACCTGTTACAGCCCTCCCTCCGCCGCGTTTCTCAGTTTCAAGAACCTGCAGAAAGCCGAGATGCTCTGGCGCGAAGCCGAGAAGGCCGCCACGGATCCCGATAAGCTCTGGAGAGTAAAGCAGGGACACAACTGCGTGCGGTATGCCTGGCTGGCCAACTGGTCCTCACTGCGCAGGCAGTGCCGACAGGAGGGCGCCCAATGGCCGCTCGGCACCGCGCAGGAGGTCGCCGCCGAGTTCCTCGCCATTGCCACGGGCCCCGGGCCCGCCGGCTGGGCGCCGATGACCCACATAAACGAGGGAGGTCTGACTCCGAAGGCATTTACGGATAGATTCGTACAGGCCGCCGAGGATAAGGCACCGCTCCCTTCCGATATTCCCGGCGCCACCCCGCAGAACGCCGTGGGCGTGCAGGACATCGCCGCATCCCTCTACAACCAGGGCACCCTGTGCGACCGGCGACCGGACCCCAAGGCTTCCAACGGCAGCGCCCTCTGGATGCCAGGCACGCACATCGAGTGGGCGGTGCAATTCCCGGCATCCTCCCTGCCCGAGCGGCTGCTGGACGGCACGTGGAACGTCTACATCGTGGCGAGGGTGGAGAAGGGACCCAACACGAAGTCAGAGGGCCACGCTCTTCAGGCAGGGGTCTACGATACGGGCAAGCGCGAGGTAATGGCGCAACTAGGGGTGCCGGTAGAGACCGCGGGCGCGGAGTACCGCTCCTACCTCATCGGCAGGGTGACGATGAATCCCGAGGCTTACATCTGGGTGAACCCCGTCCGTGAGACCGGCATCGAGGCCGTCTGGATAGACAGGCTGGTGTTCGTCAAGGCGGATTGAGGGGCGGGCCCTAGCCTAGCGCCTCCACGCGATCGCGCTCCACCATCAAGGTCTTCTCGTTCTGGTAGATGACGGCGCCGGGAGCCCCGCCGCGCGGCCGGCGCACATACTTGCGCAGCGTCACCGCCACGGGCGTAACAGAGGCGTGGCGCGAGGCGCTGTTGCGCACGGCGATGGCGGCGGCGTGCTCTACCACATGACGCGGCACCTCCTTGCCCTGCGCGCGAATCACGACGTGTGCGCCGGAACCCGCGCGCACGTGCAGCCAGAGGTCATCCGGTGCCGCCACGCGGCGCGTCAGGTAGTCATTCGCCTCCGCGTTCTCGCCGTAAAGAATGATCCATCCATCCCGCTCCGTGCGGCGTATCTTCTTTCCGCCGAAGCTGGGCAGCGCGACAGCCGTTGGCGGCGCTCCACCTATCTGAGTCTGGCGAAGCGCGCCCTCCTCCAGTAAGGCGCGCCTCAATTGCTCAACCTGCTCCGAGGACGCGCCGACCTCCAGCGCGTCCAGCGCGCCGGCGAGCGCATTCAGTTGCTCCTCTACCCTCTCGAGCAGCGTGCCCGCCCGCTGGGCGGCCGCCTCCGCCCTCCGCGCGCGCCGAAAGTAGCGTTCGGCATTCTGAGAGGGGCTCAGCGAGGGGTCCAGCGCAATCTCTCGTGCGCCGCCATCGGTGGAGTAGAAGTCCGGCAGACACACGCTGGAAGACTCCGCGGCGACCAGGCGGGCGTTCGCCAGCAGCAGCTCGCCAGACTGCCGATACTCCTCCGCGCGTTCGCCCTCCGCGATGGCGCGCACCAGTTCCTCCCGCTGGCGCCGCAGCGCCTTCAAGTCCCTCTGTATCTCCGAACGCAGACGCCGGACAGACGCTTCACGGTCAGCGCGCTCCTTCTCATTTCGGTACGCGGCCTCCAGCGCGGAGCTGAGAGACTTCGCCTCGCGCTGGAGATGCGCGGGCACGGAGACCAGCCTCAAGGGATATGCTCCGCGAATGCTCCCCGCCGCGTCCAGTACCGTCACGGGCTGCCAGTCTTCTCGCTGCGCCGTCCCGAAAACCTGGTCCCACGCCTCCGCCAGCCCGTGGAGGGCGATGCGTTCCGCCAACTCCCTGGCCAGAAATGGCGAGAGCCCCCGGAGGCACGAGAGCAGTTCTCTGCCCGCCGCCTCCCGGTCTTCGGGCAGGCGCCCAAACTGCGAGAGGACCTCCTCGAGAGTCAAGTTCAACGGGTCGGCCTTTCGTTCGTCCACCGGAGGCGGCTGGTACGGGCGCCCGGGCAGCGTTTCGCGCACCCTGTTCAGCCTGTGCGAAATGCGCTTGAGAGCATCTACCACGATGCCTTCCTGGCTCACGAGCACCAGATTGCTGTGCCTGCCCGAGAGCTCGACCACCAGCCGGAGCAGCGCACCGTCAGCAGAGAAGACGAGGGAAAAAACACGATCGAAGCCGTGGGGAACCGCCTCCACCAGCCGCGCTCCCTCGAGGTGCTTGCGCAGAAGCATGCAGAAGGCTGGAGGCTGGGCAGGTCCACGCGGCACCTCCGCGAGCAGGTGAGCGCGCGCGCTTTCGGCCTCACAACTCAGCAGCAGCGGGGACTGCGCCCCTCGAGCATAGATGCCCAGCACCAGCTCCAACGGGGCGGGTTGAACCACGCGCTGCACGTGCCCGCCGAGGAGACGCGCATTGACTTCGGCAAGCACGGCACGGGCGGTCAGGCTGTCAAATGGTATCTCGGCCATCGTTAGGTCTCAACACACGCGCATACTTCGCAGGAAACAGGCCCGCCGCAACGAACACCTGAGCATATTCCGCGGCGGCCATATCAGCGCGCCCGGACAGGGAGTGACCCCGTGGGTTCGGTAGAGCACGACCTGAACAGCCTGGCGACTCACTGGCTGATTGACCTCCCGGATGCCTTTGCCAGACTCTACCTCGCCTTTGAGTATCCCTACCTCAGCCCCTGCGAGTTCTTCAGCCTGGAGGACCTACTGCACGACGTGCACCGATGGAGGGGCGTTCTGCCGCAGTTCCTTCCCTTCGGCGATGCCGGGGGCGATCTGTTCGGCTTCTATGTGCTGCCTGGCGGCCCCTACTCCGACTACCCCGTGCTGCGATGGAACCATGAGTATGACCACTACGCGCCCGTGGCCTCGGGCTTCCATTCGTTCCTGCGCTGGTGCGTCGTAACGGGGCGCTACGAAGCCAACGATATCTATGCGCACGATGATCCGCAGTTTGCCGAAGAGGAGGAACACCGACGCGAGTTCGCGGAGATCCTGCGCATCCCGCTCAATCTGCTCGTCCAGCCGTTGCCCGCCAACGAGCGCGAGCTGAACGAGCACCAGAGGATGGCTGACCCGCAGTCGCCCAGCGCGCTTGACCAACTCGGCTGCTTCTACTTGGCGCGGGGCGAGCTGGACCGCGCGCGCGATTGCTTCGCCCGCGCATCCGAGACGGCGCCATGGTTCGCGGATCCGTATTTCCTTATCGCCGAGACCTACCGTCTGGAGAAACGGTTGGACGAGGCCGCTCTTCGCTGGTGGCAGGTGGTCCACACGCCCATTGCGCTCTCAACCCGCACCGGATGCTACGACCTCGGGGTGGATGACCAGGACCGCGAAATCGCCGACGCCACTCTCGAATACCTCCGATGCCATCGCGGGCAAGCGCTGGCCGTGGTACAGAGATCCTTGCTCACTCACTTCATCCTCGATGCCAACGACCCGTTCACCACCGCCAAGAGGGTGCAGCTCGCCGCCAAACTGCGCGAAGCAGGCGACCTCCTCGGCTGCGAGCGCGAACTGCTCAATGCGCTCACACTTGCAACCGTGGACGCGGAGAGCGACCTCGCCTACGACCGGTTGCAGGAGATATACCAGCAGCTCGGCAGAACACGGGATGCGGAGATGTGCGCGCGCGACCGGGATCTCTAGCCTAGGGCAGGGTGAGCTCCAAGCGGCACCTCTCCGGCTGCCTGGTGATCTCGGCGCCATCCACGAAGACCGCGTAGCCTTCGCGCTCGGACCACAGGACGTCGAGGCGTCTCCCCCGGTACCGCAGGTCGTACATCGCGAACCTCTCCACTGGCACCGGCAGGGGATCGAGCACAAGCTGCTCATTGCTGGAGGGCTGGAGCCCCACCAGATGGCGCACTATCAGGTCCACAACCCAGGAGTGCATGTAGTCGTCAACACCGCGGTAGGCGCTGGGTGCGCCCGTAAAGGGATTGTAGTGCTCGTAGCAGTTCGGTCGCACGGGATCGCCATCGTGGAAGAGCAGGTGTAGAGCGCGCAGCAGCAAGTCGGCCGCGGCGGGAGCGAGACTCGGTTCCAGTGTCCTGGCCGCATTGGCTAACGCGTCGCAGACGTGCGAATTCGCCATGGGCCACACACGGCCATTCCACGGACAGGAGTGCCTGTAGCCTCTCCACTCGGCATCCGCGTTGAAAAACGGATCCGAGAGCGGCGAAGTCGGCACGGGCCAGGTGGTCCAGAACTCCTGCGGGTTTAGGAGATGCTCCGTGATCGCGGGCAGATGCTCCCTTGTGGCGATATCGCACAGGAACGGATAGAGACCAGTCGCCGCGCGGTAGGGCGAGCGCGCGCCGGTCTTGGGGTCCACATCCACGAAGAAGCGCTGCTCCGGGTCCCACATGAACTTGCGCACGGCGTCGCGGGTCGAATCTGCCTTGCGAGCCCAGACATCCGCTTCATCAGGTTTGCCCAATAGCCGCGCCATCTCCTCCAATGCACGCTGCAGCCGGTAGACGTAGACCGTGGCATCCACTCCCTTAAGCTGTATACGCCGCCAGTCATCCGCGGAGGCATCGGCGAAGAGGTATCTGCTGGAGTATTCCTGTCCCGTCTCACCCTGGTCCACCACATCGTAGAGGTGCATGTCCTCCCGGTCGCGGTCACGCTCGAAGTACTCCGCATAGCGGCTCAGGGCTGGATAGAGCCTGTCAACAAACCCAAGGTCGCCGGTTACCCGGTGCACCTGGAGCACGGCGGCCCCCCAATCGGCATGGTAGAAGCCGCGCGTGTGCCGCCAGAGGTAGAGATGGCCGGGCAGGTAGCCGCTATGCTCCTGGGCGATGAAGAGCCCCTCGATGCAGCCGCGTGCAAGCGTGGCATCGTGCATCCAGACCGCCTCGCGTGCATGGCACTGGGCGGAGAAGGATATGTGGCTCCGGAAACCGCCGATTCCCTCGAACACCACCGGATAGGGAAATCGAATGCCCTCCTCGCCCTCGATGCGGTGCCCGCCGATCGAGACCGTGTTTAGCCGCATTCCGTACCAGCGGTACCAGTAGCTCCGCTGTATGTACTCATCGGAACACTCGAAATAGGGCAGTTGCTCGAAGTAGGCGGCGTAATCCTGGCGGGCATGCCGCGCCAGGTCCTGCCCCAAATCGCGCGTCAGATTGCCTGCGGCGGCGGCACGATCCAGCGCGACGCTCGCGCCGAACTGCAGGCTCACGCTCTGTCCGACGGGCACGGTCACCGGATAGTGGAGGCAGATGTGCAGGTGCCCGTTTCTTGCAGAGCCGTCTATTCCATCCGGGTGAAACTCGTTAGTAAGCGCGCCTTCCCGAAACTTCTCCAGTATGGGGGAGATGCGCCAGTCGGGCTTCGTATCGGCCCGCTCGGACATCCCAACCCAATGCGACGCAGGCAGCCTCTCCGATCCCAGCGCGATGTGGAGGGCGTGACGCCTGGCCACCAGCGCGGGCCGAACAATTTCGCCCCATCCGGCGTTTTCGGCGGGCCTATCCGCGTAGGGCTCGTTGCCGTACTGAACCACGTGAGAAAACACAACCGCGGGACCAATCAGCTCAATCTGTTCCGCGCTTGTCACCCGCTGACCCGGCAGGAATTCATTGCGCTCCTGCAGGCTCCACAGCACGAGATGAAGGCTGCGCGACCGCTTTCCATCGTTGTGCAGGGTGAGCCGGCTTCCGAAGGTGTTGGCCGGCGTCAAGACCTTGTCTTCGCGCAGGCGCAGGCCGTCCGGCGTTGCGCGAATGTGGGTGAGTGCATCCGGAGTCCAGCGCCTGCGGGCAGGCTCGAAGGGACATGGCCGGCCCTCTTCATCCAACACGAAGAGCGTGAAGAGACGGTCGAGCCGTACATCCACGAAGTAGGCCTCGTCCCAGAAGCCGGGAGCACTGAGGAAGCGCGGAAACGGAGGGGCGAACTGGATGCCGGCCCCTCCGCCAAGGTACCACTTATCGTCCCGCTCTAAGTATTCGATCGGGTCTAGTCGCGTTGCCATCCGTGAAGTACCGCGCAGGGCGCGCCCGGGGCGTGCTACTCGTCGTCGCTGTTCCAGTTCTCCACCCAGTCCGCCATCACGCCGCGAACCAGGCAGCGGAAGGCGGTGGTGCGAAGCGGCAGATCCGCGCCCATGGCGGTATCGCATGCCAGCCGGATGAGATTGGAGAGATCGTCCAGGTCGTCGGGCTCCAGTTCGGTTGTGCCGTTTGCCACCCAATCGTTTAGGAGCCCCTCCAGAATGGCCTCAAACGCGGCGTCACGCCATTCGGCCGGGGCGCCGATCGGCAGTTCACCGCTCAATCGCGTAGCATGCGCCAATGCCGCGCGCACGGCCTCCACATCGTCCTTGGGCACATTGCCATAAGCGGACATGCAGTGTTCTCCTCCGTTCGTGTATCCTGGTTCCACCCGATGCCGCTCTGTTCCTGCCTTTTGTGCCTTCGCCGCGCGGGGGCCAAGGGCAAGTGTACCGGCATCTGGAACAAATGGCGCGCTCAGCCGATAATAAAAGGTGCGTTGGCTGGTTGGCCAAGGCCGTGGCGGCGGAACTTTCCGGGTTGGGGAAGGTTCCGCCGTATCTCTTGACTCCCAACGGCTACCGAAGAACCACAGCCCCTCTACGTCGGCGCGTTGACCTCCGGGCATTGCCGACGTATAATCCTTAGGCAAACTAACAAAGGAGGCCCGCGTGCCTAAGAGCACACCGCGCGTCCGCTGGGACCGCAAGTCCTGGGTCAGCCTGAGCCCCA
>CAZGLN010000085.1:1588-14282 GCA_964526545.1 uncultured Chthonomonadales bacterium | reverse complement strand
CATCGATTGTCCGTGTCATTAGGCGAGACTGGACATGGCCCGAAGACGTTCCTTTCCTGGGCAGTCTCCACTGAGGGATGTCGACACATCAGCCAAGCTTCCGTTCTGTCACTTCAGTCGCTTTGCACTCACAGCATGGCCTGTAGTGAGGTTGCATAGGCCCGAAGGCAAATGGAGCACCTTCTGAGATGGTAGCCATAGCATGGACTTGATTTGTCCCAACGCGTCAACTTCATAGACGGATCCGTCAGCTAGTTGAACAACTGCACCTGAACGACTCACACTAGTAATAAAGGTCTCACTCGTAGATCCGGCGGATCGGCCCGTGGGGACATTCTGCGATAGAGTTCCCTGCATCTGAAGCGCAGAACGTACAAGCGTTAGCGAAAGCATCAGAGCTTCGGGCTGGTCGCCTTGTTGTCTTAGGATTTGCTCCGCGAGCTTGGCGAGAGTCTTGCTCCCAATGTTGCCGACTGTGTCAACATTGTTGGCTTTTTGGAATTTCTCTAGGGCACGCATGATATCGCGCTTTGTTAAGTCATCGGATGTAGGCTCGTAATACTTGAGCGCATGTAGAGCCTGGCCAATTGCACGGGCAGTCTCAGCAACACCATCTGCGTCTGGAACAAAGGTGCCCCCCCCACTTAGTGGCATGTCGCCAAGCTGCTCGGCATTCCAGATTCTCGCTTCCTGACTTATTTCGGGCAATAGTAGCTTTGAGCCAACTCCACAGAACAGTCCCGGAGAGTGTATCAGTACAGGTTTGCCCTCGTAACGCCATAACGAGATAGCACCGGCACCCTTTTCAATCATCCAGAGCTGGCCGTTCTGCCGTCGGATAATCGCTTTATCACCGTCTTGGAGCACCTTAACAACTGTAACGTATTCAGCGTTCTGAATTGGTGCGCTACCCGCTGAATATCCACCTAGGCTGATTTGGAAACAGACACAGAAAACGAGTAGGCCGCGCATGGTGTAATCTCCGAGAAAATGAGAGTTGGCAATAGGTGCAATATGCCAATTGTTCTCTAAAAGAAGCCTGTATGCAGGCATGCATCGGTACATACGTCCAAAACACCTCGCGGACGCGGGTTCAGCACAGCTCCCACCCGCCTACCAATTTGTCGCGTAGACGTTGATGCCGGTGAGGCAGCCGATGAGGGTGGTGAGGCCGCCCGCGATGAAATCGCCCACGATGACGCCGTAGAAGAAGGGCAGGGACTGCCGGTAGAGCCGGATGCCGCCGTAGCGCAGCACCACCACCTTGATGGTCCACGCGATGAAGAAGGGCATCCACACCTGGCCCATGGTGGGCGTGTTGGCCATGGCGTAGCCCACGGGGTGGAAGACCCACCAGGTAAAGCGCGACCTGAGGAACATCAGCGTGGTGGTAATGCCGAAGCCCGCGAAGACGGCCAGCGAGCCCGCCAGGTCCGTCTTCACCGGCGTGCTGAGCGCGTCCGAGAGCTGGTCGAAGGGCTGGCGGCCCATATACGTGCGCCACGTATCCGTCTTGGCGCCCGCGCCGTACTGGTACCAGATGGTGAGCGCGATGGCGAACGAGATGAGCGTGCCCAGCGCGATGGCCACCAGCAGCGTCACGGTAAGTCGGCGCTTATGCACCCCCAGCAGGTCCGCCATCTTGTAGGCATCGCTCTGGTTCGGCATGGAGAGGCAGCGGAGGTCGAAACTGGCGATCGCGCTGCGCAGATAGGCCAGGATGGTGAGGTCCGCGCCAGTGTAGACCGAGGTGCCGGCCGTGGTCGTCATCAGCTTGTAGGCATCCACATCCGGCCCGAAGAGCCAGGCATTGCCGGTTTCGGCGCGTATGCGTGCCGCGGCAATCATGTACGAGAAGGAGAGGCCGAGGGCGAGCAACGCCACCCAGGTGCGCATGCCCGCGAAGACCAGCCACGCGGTGAGTCCCAGGAAGCAGAGGCCCAGGCCGAGAAAGGCCATGCGGTAGGAGAGCGGCTCATCGGCATCCTCCGGGCGCGCGCCCGGCCGCCTGCCCCTCATGGCGATAGCGGCCACTTCGCGCAGATAGCCCCGCGCCAGCCAGAGCCCCACGAAAGTAAGGGCCAGGAACGCCCCGCTCCCCTGGTGGCCTATGTAGGGCCAGGCGCTCTGCCCCGCTCCCGCGGCGCCCGCCGTAAGTCCCGTTGCCGAGCCGAACACCGCCTCCAGCTTCGTCACCAGCCAGAAGAACCAGCAGCTGAAGATCATATCCACGCTGAGCAGATAGGCAATTCCGATGACGAACGGATAGAAGGAGAGCGGCGTGGGACCGATGGCGTTCCAGGGAGGGCTGCTGAGAAACTGCACCAGGTCCGGCTGATCCGTGGTGCGCGTGGGCAGGTAGGGCACCGGCGGAATGTTCAGGTGGATGGTATTCATCACGTCAATGGTGAACGGAATGGCGAAACCCATCCAGAGCAGCCGGTTGCGGAAGAAGGCGGGGCCGTCGCGGATCATCTCCACGGGCACCACCACGGTGGGGAAAGTGAGCCTCTCGCGATCCACCCACTGCTTGCGCAGGATGGCCACCATGCAGAGAGTGGCGGTCGCCACCATCACCATGAAGAGAGTCCACATCCCGATCTGGCGCCACCAATCCGCCCAGGGAACGAACGTATTGCCCACGTAGAAGCCGTAGAGCGCCTGCTCGTTCTTCTGCGCTATCCAGTCCGGGATGTAGGCGTGGAACTTGGAGGCCCAGAGGTTGCTGCTGTTGGCGTAGTAGAAGGCCGCGGTGATGGTAGGGACGATGAAGTGGATGCCGCCGGAGGAGGAGATGACAGTAGAGACCGTCATCATGGTGTAGATGACCAGCAGCTCCCCGCGCGAGAGCGCCAGGTTGCCAAGCACGCGCGTGAGCAGGATGTTGATAATCACCACCAGGAAGAGCAGGTTGAAGGCGCCGATGGGGATGCTGGTTCCCGCGAGGGCGGTGTGGCCCCGGCCGCCCAGCACCAGCTCCGCCCAGTGGAGCCACCAATTGACCAGCGTGGTGCAGAGGAGCCCGATCAGCAGGGCGCGTGCCGTCAGCGCCCGGGAGGCGGCATCCGGACGTTGCGCGGCGGAGTCGGCGCCGCGTGGCGAAAAGAGCGCTGGCATGGGAGGTGACACGCGGGATCTACCCTAACGCATACTCCGCCTGGCCTCCATTTCCCTGCCACGGGAAGCAGGGCTAGTTCGGGAAGCAGCGGTACATATCTATCCCCAGCGCGATGCCCACAAAGGTCCAGAGGCTGGCGATAACGTAATCGCCCAGAATGAGCCCCAGATAGAAGGGGAGCGCCCGACGGTACGCGGCCATGCCCCCGAAGCGAAGTGTAAGCCACTTCGCCAGCCAGCCAAGGAAGAAGGGGAACCAGAGCAGATCGGTGATGAAGGTATTGGCCAGCGCATAGCCCGCGGGATGGAAAGGCCAGCGCGCCAGCAGCGTGCGCGCCGTGCCGAGCCCCAGCGTGATCAACGCGCCTACTCCCGCTGCAGTCATCCCCTGATAGTCCGGTCCCACACGGCTGGATGCCAGGTGTCCTTCCGCCATCTGGTACGGAATGCGGCCCATAGTGATGCGCCACTGGTTCACATGGGCCGTGGAGGCCCCGTAGGTGTAGTAGAGGTGGAGCGTGGTCCAAGCGGCCACAACCACGCCAAAGAGGAGGGCGATGGCCATGGCAATCGCCAGCTTCCGATGTCCGAATCGGCCCTGTTCCGCAATGCGGAAGCCCTCCATGAAGTGCGGCGTGGTGATGGAGCGCATGTCAATCTGCACCCACGTGGCATAGGCCATGGCGCTGAGCCCCGAGAGTGAGAAGTTCATCGGGCCCATCCACCGCGTGATGATGTCCGGCGGCGTCATCAGCGTGCCGAAGTGCCACGCCATACCCACTTCCGCGCGGATGCGGGTGAGCGCCCGCACAATCGCCCGGAAGGTGGCCACTAGCAGCAGTGACGGCACGGTGGGAAGACCGCCCCACACATAGAAGGCCGTCGCACCCACAACGCCAAAGGCCACCCCGCCCAGCGCAATGCGGGCCTCGGCTCGCTCGGCCGCAGTGGAGCCCGCCGCGGCCCGACTGAAGGCGTTGCGGGCCGCCTCTCGCAGGCGCCTGCGGGCCATCCAGAGCGTGAGCCCGGCAATGCATATCCACGCGCCCACACCCTGCTCCGCGGTGTAGGGCATGCGCGCTCGGCCCAGCGAGGCGCCGGGGTCACGAAACCCGTAGGCGGTGCAGGCCACATCCAGCATCTTGCGCACAAGGTAGAAGAACCAGCACGCAAACGAAACATCCGTGGCCAGCAGAAAGGAGAGGCCGATGGTGTTCGGGTGGAAGGCCAGCGGAAAGTAGCCGAGTGCGTTCCAGGGAGGAGAGGTGATGCGCGCACCGATATCGAGCGGGCCGTTGCCGGTCGGCTTCACCGGTATCTGCGGGATGGATGGGAAGAGCCAATTGAGGTTATTAATACTCTGCAGCACCACGGGAATCAGGAAGCCGTAGAGCAACGCGCGCGAACGGAGCATCTCCCCCAGCCCGCCGCCCTGCACCGTCATCGCCAGCGGCACCTGCGCAATGGGAAACGCCAGCCGCTCGTCCTCCACCCACGCTCTCCGGAGCAGCAGAAGGATGCAGAGGGTGGTGAGCATAAGGAGGGCGAGGAAGCCGCCCCACACCAGGATGGGCGGGAGCCAGGCCGCAATGTGCTCCCACTTGTAGAGTGTACTCTGACCCAAGTAGTAGGCGCGGAGGGCCTCCGGATCGCGCGGCGCCCACGACCAGGGCACGGATTGGGCAAACTGCTCCCACTTCTGGTTGGTGAACCAGAGCGGATTCGCCACGGCGGGCGTAAGGAAGCCGACCATGCCGATTCCGGCCACGGAGGAGCCCACCACCGTCAGGATATAGACGCAGGCCAGTTCTGGCGGAGTGAGCGCCGATTTTGGCCATCGCCTTCGGAGCCCTTGGTTGACCAGGCAGACCACGAACAGCGCAAAGACCGCGCCGATGGGCAGGGCCGTGCAGGTGATCTCCGTGGTCGTGGTGCGGATTTCGGAATAGGCAATCCACCAGCAGAGCGCGATGATGAGCAGGCAGGAGAGAGTGCACGCGCGAAGGGTGACCGCGCGGGCAAGCAGGGTGCCGCTGGACTGCTCAGGGCGCATAGAGGGGAACCAACGCGATACGGCGCTCGGAGATGCTCTATTCTGCGCGGAAGGAAAGGAAACCTCGCGGACAGGAAGGCATTGAGCGCCATTGCCCAGAGACGCGATGCGAGAGGCGCGCTCGCGCCGCCCCCCGGAGATGCCCACTCCTCAGCGGCTGTTACGCCGCAGCCTGCCGAATGTCTCGGGCGGCACCGTCTTTCAGCGAGAGTCGTCGCTTGGGGGCTCCTCCCGCCCAGCCTAGAATCGCCAGCTCTCGTTAGCCGCCGGCACCGCGAGCAAGGGCGCGACAGCGCATTACATGTGACATCCGTCTACTTCTCAGGCACTACTCGAAGGGAGCTGAGGAAGGCAATCACCGCGGCCTTCTCGTTCTCGGGCAGCGCGACAAACCGGTTGCGATTGGCACGCACTTGATCATGCCGCTCGGCACTGAACTGCCGAATCCAGACGCGCTCATGTAAGCCGGAGGTCCATCGCATTCTGCTGACCGAACGGCCTCTCGATTCCAATGGACCCCATCTCAGCGCTCGGTATGCGGTCAAGCGCGCTGCTGTGTGACATCGGCGGATGAGAGTGCGCCTATAGCGGCCCGCCGTCCTCCTCAACCGGCCAGCCCTATCCAGGCTATGCCTGGCCCACCCCGGCGGCACCGCTGCGATGCATGCGGCTGTAGCGCGCCGTGCCCGGTCCGCGGCACCAAAGGAAGCAAGAATCGCATTCCCGCCATATCGTCTCGCACAAACCATGCCAAAGGGGACCTTCTCGAGAGGCAGCGCACAACACCGACCCCGCAGCCGGCACTCAGGCGAGGATCTTGCACCGCGGGACAGCACTATGAAGGCGGTGAGCTAACGGCTGCGTCCGGCGGTCTCGCCGGGCAGCACGTGCCAGCGGCGGAGCCGCTCCGCCGCGCCATCTACCCAGATATCCACGATCTCGTACAGCACCCAGAGCACGGCCGCGAAGGCGAGGATGGCCATGAGGAGCGTAGGGGTGCTGAGCGCGGCCATGACCACATCGAGCACGCGCAGGGGCTGCGTAACAAGGTCCCAGGAGTTGAGCCTGGGCCGCAGCCCCAAATAGACGCCCAGCGACATCAAGAAGAAGAGCGGCGGTCCCCAGATGAGCGGCCGAACACCCGCCATTCGCAAGCGCAGCTCGATCGGGCGTATGGCGAGCGTGAAGAGCAGCAGTCCGAGACCGCTGTAGATGGCGAAAAAACCCGCCCACTTCGCGGTGGCCAGCATGGAGGCGGAATCCTGTTGGCCAGCCTCCAGCAGGGGCGCCCAGTGCTCATCATAGAGCAGGTGGCGCCACTCCGTCAGCAGGTAGCACGTGTTCGGCAGGAAGGCGAGCCAGGCTGCCAACAGGGGCAAGTTAACCCAGGCGGGAAGGCGCGCCTTCTTCTCCTTCCCGCCCAGTGCCCACCAGCTGGCCAGCCCCAGCACCAGAGGGAGTGCCGCGAGGAAGAGGTTCCACAGCACGCCGTGCAGCATCTTGCTCCTCCGTCCCGGTGTGTTGACAGGCCCGACTCGATATTCGGCGAACGCCTACTGCCGCTTCTGGTAGTTAGGATAGTCCGGCTTCTTGTGCGTGGGCAGCGGGTTCTTCTTCAGGCCGTCCAGCACAATCTGCACGGCCTTCTCCAGTTGCGGATCGCGCCCCTGCCTCCAGAGCTGCGGATCGAACTCCACCTCCACGTCCGGATCCACCCCGTAGTTCTCCACCTCCCACTTGCCCTCGGGGGTCCAGAACGCGAAGTTCGGGGCAGTAACCACGCCGCCATCCAGTAGCGAGGGCACGCCCCCGATACCCACGAGGCCGCCCCAGGTGCGCTTGCCCACCAGGGGGCCGATGCCGGCGCGCCGGAAATACCAGGGCATCGCGTCGCCGCCGGAGCCGGCATATTCGTTGATTACCATCACCTTGGGACCGAGGATGGAGGCATACGGTGTGCGCAAAGGCCGGCCGTACCTTCCCGACCAGTAGTTCATGAGGGGGCGCCGCAGATAGTCTATCACGTAGTCGGCCGCCTGTCCGCCGCCGTTGAAGCGCTCGTCTATAACCGCGCCCTCGCGATCCACCTGCGGAAAGAAGTAGCGGTTGAAGAAGGCCCAGCCATTGCCGCCCGTGTCAGGCAGGTAGACATACGCCACCCGTCCACCGCTCAGCTTGTCCACCAATCGCCGGTTGTCTTCAATCCATGCGAAGCGGCGCAGGGCCTGCTCGTTCGCGGTTGGGATGATGGTGATCTCCCGGCTCCCGCTGCCATCCGGGTTCGGACCGACCTTGATCACAGTCTGGCGGCCGGCGGTGCCTTCGAAGAGCCGCCATACCTCCTCGTTCGGCGGAACGGGCCGACCGTTTACCTCCAGCAGGTACTCGCCCTCCTTCACCATGGCGCCGGGCTGGACGAGCGGCGCCCGCAGCTGCGGGTTCCAGCTCTCGCCGGTGAAGATGCGCGTGAAGCGATAGCGGCCGTTGACCACCGCCATATCGGCCCCCAGCAGACCGATGGCAACATTGCGGGGGCTTGGCCGGTCGCCGCCCATCACATACAGATGGCCCACCGTGAGCTCGCCGAAGACCTCCTGAAAGAGGGTATTCAGGTCGTCGCGCGTTGCTAATCCGTCGAGATAGGGCGCGTACTTGGCCTCCAGGGCCTTCAGGTCCACACCGTGATAGCCCGGATCGTAGAAGAAGTCGCGCTGCAGCCTAAACGCCTCGCGATACATCTGGCGCCACTCCGCGCGAGGGTCCACCTGCATCTCGAGGCCATCCAGGCTGATGGTGCCCGAGCCGGGTGCGGGCGGGGCCGCCGTGGAGGCGATGGCGAAGCGCTGGCCCTGCTGATAGAGCAGCTTCTCGCCGTTCGCCGAGAGTGCCAGGCCCTGTATGCCGGTGAGATAGGGATCGGCCTTGCGCCCAGCCAGGTCGAACTTGTGCACGGTGAAGCCTGGCTGCCCCGCTCCGGCGGATTCCACGGCGAAGAGGGTGCCGGCCTTGCCGGCTAGCAGGGCTACGTAGTTTCTGGCGGGCATGGGCAGGGCCAGTATGCGCAGATTCAGCCCCTCGAAATCCACCCGCACCTCACCCTCCTTTGGGGTCTTGGGTGCATTCTGGTCGGCTGCGGCAGGCTGCGCCGCCGGCGCGGGCGCTGCGGCAGGAGCGGCAGGTTTCGGGGTGGTGTCCGACGCCTTCTCCTCATCGCTCTCCGGAGCGAGGGGCGAGGGCAGATCGTCGCGCAGCACGATAAGGTAGAGGCTGCTGGTCATGGTCCTGCCCTGGCTGGAGAGGTCAATCCAGCCGCGGGTGGGCCCGGCATCGGTGCTGGCGCGGAAAAAGAGATACTTCCCGCTTCGGTCGAAGACGGGCGAGGCTGCATCGCTCATGCCGTCCGTTATCTGTCGGCGCTCCTTGGTCTCAACGTTATACAGATAGATCGCCCCCATGCGGCTGGGCAGGGACTGCGCATAGGCGATCCATTTGCTGTCCGGCGACCAGGTACCGCTGATGCCTGCCAGCGAGTCGTTGGACTCGACCAGCGTGATGGCTCCGGTCTCGACCTCGATGAAGAAGAGGCTGGACGTGGCATCGTTGAACAGCAGTCTCTTGCTGTCTGGCGACCAGGCCAGGTTGCTGTAGAAACTCGGCGCACCGAGGCTCAGCCTCTTCGGTTCGCCCTTGCCCAGCGGGTCGCGCAGCACAAGCATGTACTCGCCGCTCTCATCCGAAAGGTAGGCGATGGTCTTGCCGTCGGGTGACCATACGGGTCCCCGGTCCGCCGCGCCCGGCGAGGCAGTGAGATTGCGCGCGTCCCCCTTGGAGGCCGGCACCGTGAAGATATCGCCGCGCGCCTCGAATACGGCCCGCTGGCCGGTGGGCGAGATATCGAAACTCGCAGTGCGCTCCGCGACCTTCTCCCAACGTGGCCGCACCTCTGGGAGGTCCGCGGCCACGCGGATAGGCACCGGCCGGGTCTGCCCGGTCTTCAAGTCGAAGAGATGAATGGAGCCGAACTGCTCGTACACAATGGCGCCCGGGCCGGCATCCGCGGCTTTGAGGTCCAATCCGCTGTTCTTTATGCGCTCGGTGACCCGGCGGGTGCGCGTGTTGTACTCAAAGAGGGTTACGGGGCCGTTGCGGTCGGATAGGAAGTAGATGCTCTCCCCGACCCAGAGCGGGTTGAAGTCGTTTGAGTCTTTGCGGGGCACCTTCTCGATCGCCGAGTCCGCGAGATTGGCAATCCAGATGGGAGTGGCGCGCCCTCCGCGGTAGCGCTTCCACGACTGAAATGCGCGGGCCAGCGGCACATAGGCAAGGCGCGATTCATCCGGTGAGAGCGAGCCCTCCTCCGCATTCGGCAGAGGGAAAACCGTGGCCTCGCCGCCCTCCACTGGAAGGGAGTAGAGCCGGCTGGTGAAGTGCACGGGCGCGCGGCCGGAGCGGAAGATTACGCGTTTCCCGTCCGGGCTCCAACCCATCACATCGTCCGTGGCTGGATGGTAGGTAAGTCGCCTGGGCACGCCGCCGGCGGCGGGAAGCAGATAGACATCCGTGTTGCCGTCATACTGCCCCGTGAACGCGATAAACTTGCCGTCCGGCGAGAAGTGCGGGTTGGTCTCCACACCGGGACCTGTCGTAAGCCTGACGGCATCGCCGCCCGCGCGGGGCACGCTCCACAGATCGTTAGCGAACATGAAGACGATGTGCGTTTCGCTCAGCGTGGGGCGCTGAAACAGATGCCGCGTCTGCTCCTGTGCGGCAAGGGCAGAAGCGGCAAGAACGAGCAATACGACCACCGCAAGGGTCTTGCGCAGAGTCATGGGATGCCTCTCCATTACGCCCCAGAGTCCTCGCGAAATGGGCGGAGCACACACGCCGGGGGCCGTGGGGTGAGAAAAGTCAAGCACACTACGCCGGCAGGTCCCGCCTCGTTTCAGTACAAGGATTGCAGCCGCCCCATGTGGAACACTGCGGGCACCATGAGCGTTTCACCGGTCAGCAACATACCCGATTTCCTTCGCGGCGCCATTGCGCCACTTTTCACACCCTTCGATGCGCAGGGGCGGCTGGACCTGGCCGCCATCCCCAGTCTGCTGCAATGGCTCTACCGAGGCGGGGCGCGCTCCGTATTTGCCCGCAGCGGCATGGGCCGAATGCATACCTTCACCGTCGCCGAAACGAAGGCCCTAGCCGAAGCCGTGATGCGCGCGGAACGGGGCGGGATGGGCGTTCTTCTCGGCTGCTCCGGGGAGTGGCTCGGGCGCGCGCGAGGCGAAAGGCCAGACCCGGACCACTACGTGGAGCAGGCAGCCGAGCTCACGCGCTTTGCCGCCAAAATAGGCGCCGATGCCAGCGTGCATGTGCTTCCCGCCGCGCTCGCTCCTCGCACGGGCGAGACGGCACAGGAGGTGGTGCTGCGCTATTTTCAGGAGATGGACCGCGTGACCCGCGTTCCCATCGTTATCTACCAGCCGCCCGGCCTGCCCGAGGAGTACCGGCTGACACCGGCATTGCTGACCGCGTTGCGGCGCCTGCCGAGCGTGCGCGGATTGAAGCTGAGCACGCAGGATCCCGCCGTGTTCGGACCCATCGCCGAGGTGAGCCGCGATGGCTTTGCGCTCATCTGCGGGCACGAGGGGTACTATCTGAACGGCCTGGAGCAGGGCGCCTGCGGAGTTATCGGCCAGGGAAGCATGGTCTACCCGCGCATCCTTCGCGCCGTCGCGGAGCGCTTCGAGGTGGGCGACAGAGAGGGAGCGCGCCGGGCACAGGAGGACGTGGCGCGGGCGCTCAAGGTGAGCGACGGGCTCAACTCGGTAGTGGTGATGAAGCAGTACATGGCGCGCAAGGGTGTGCGTGTGCAGCCCTTTGATCGCGAGGGCCCCGCGCCCTACCCGGATTCCGTTATGGACCGGGTGGAGCGCGAACTCGATGCCATTCTCGCCGCCTATCCGCAGCCGAAGGTCTGATCCGACCGCTTCGGCAACGCCCTTTTGAGGAGATATCAGCGTGGGATTCATGCAGGGCAAGCGCATCCTGGTAACCGGAGCGCGCAACAAGTGGAGCATCGGTTGGCACTGCGCCTTGGCGGCGATGCGCGAGGGCGCGGAGGTGGCCTTCTCGGTATACGGGGAGCGCGAGGAATCCGAGGTGCGCAAGATGCTGGCGGAGCTGGACGCAGGTGACCGCCTCATCGCGCACTGCGACGCCACCAATCCGGAGCAGGTGGATGCACTGATGACGGCCGTCGGCGAGCGTTTCGGTGGAGGCCTCGATGGGCTGGTGCACTCCATGGCGTTCGCGAAGCGGGAGGATCTGCAGGGTGACTTCGTGAGCACCTCCGCGGAGGGCTTCGGGATTGCCATGGAAGCCAGCGCCTACACGCTTGTTGCTCTCGCGCGCGCGGCGCGGCCGCTGATGCGGGCGGCGGGCGGCGGCGGAATCGTTACGCTCACCTACCTGGGCTCGGAGCGCGCCGTGCCCGGCTACAACGTGATGGGAGTGGCGAAGGCGGCGCTGGAATCCAGCGTGCGCTACCTGGCGGCAGATCTCGGACCCGAGAACATCCGCGTAAACGCCGTCTCCGCGGGACCCATCCGCACCCTGGCTGCATCCGGCGTGGCTGGCCTGCGCGAGATGATCTCGCAGGTGGCCGAGCGCTCCCCCTTGAAGCGGGCCGTAGAGCAGCCCGAAGTGGCGGATGCCTGCGCCTTCCTGCTGAGCGACCTGGCCCGCGGTATCACCGGCGAGGTGCTCTACGTGGATGCCGGCTACCACATCATGGGGCTGTAGTCGTGCCGGCTACGCCGGGCGCGGTACCGGCAGCCAGGCAATGGCTCCGCCTCACCGCCCCACACGCACCTCACTACCCTGCTCGCCCGGGCTAGAAAGCTCTCGCCCCTATTCCGCCTCCGGTCCCCGAACCAGGCAATCCGCCAGCAGGGCTGCGGCCCGCTCGTTGTCGCTGGTGGAGAGGATGACGCTGGCCCACCCGGCATCGCGCCGGACGATGCGCATGGCGTTGATATTTATCTGGGGATCGCGGAACCGTGCCGCGATACGCGCCAAGGCGCCCGGGCCATCCTCTATGCGGATGACCAGGACCTCCTCGCCCACGGCGTGGAAACCGCCCTCCGAGAGCGTGCGAAGCGCCACTTCGTAGGGCTCCGCCTGCAGGATGATCATGCCGTGAACATGGTCATCGGTTGCATCAATGTCCAGGATGTTCACGTTGCGCGCGGCCAGGAGTTCGGCAATGTCCGCTATAGTTCCCGGCCGGTCGGGGGGAGTGATGATCGTTATCTGCTTCATGGCAAGACAATCGCTTTCCGCGATAGGGATTGCGCGACATCGGCGACGACGCGATCAATCGATTCGCAAGTAACGTGGGGGAGCGTTATGAGGTGCGCGATGTCGCCCTTCGGCGCAATCTGCCACCGGGCGATGACCTCAGGGCCGGGCCGTGGAAACACCACGGTCACCGAGTTGTGGTGCCGCCAGGCATCTATTCCTTCC
>CAZGLN010000085.1:0-1578 GCA_964526545.1 uncultured Chthonomonadales bacterium | reverse complement strand
GAAGCGCGCAATGGCGTAATCCGCGAGGTCCATGCAGAGCTGGGCGCGCTTCCTCAGTCCCTCCTCTCCCCATCGCTGAATGGCCGACCAGAGAATGATCGGCGCAAGCGCGTTGCGGCTTCCCGCGATCGTTGTATCCATGCAGCCCACATACTCCACACTGCGGGCTACCCGGTCCACGTGCCTCCTCCGAGCCAGGGCGACCCCGCACGGCATCGGCGAGCCAATGAACTTGTGGCCGGATACCGCAACGGAATCCAGGCCGGCATCGAAGGCAAACGGCTGCGGATCCTCCACCCATGGCAGAATCATGCCGGAGAGGGCGGCATCACCGTGCAGGTAGAACCGAGTTACCGCCAGATCCCGCAGAATCTCGCGGATGCGGTCCAGGTTGTCTATCGCGCCATGCATGGTAGTGCCGATGTTCGCCAGGATGATGGGCGGCACATCGCGGTGCAGCCGGACGGTCTCGCGGAGGTCGTCGTAATCCATCTCGCCATCCGGCAGGCCGCGAATCATGATGCTGCGGGCGCCCAGGACGCGCACGATCTTCGCCGCGGAGTAGTGCGTGTGCTCGGAGTAGTAGACCACGCCATCCGGGTAGATCTCGCGCGCCAGATAGAGGCCGTAGAGATTACCTTCGGTGCCGCCGGAGGTTACGTAGCCCCATGTCTCATCTTGCGGCGCGCGCAGGCACTTCTGAAAGAAGGCGACCACTTCCCGCTCAAAGGCGAAGGTGTTCTCGCGGTAGATGGATTCGCCGAACGGGTCACCCACATTGTTGAGGGAGTAGCGGAGAAAGGGCGCGATCTCCGAGTGGTCAAAATCCTGACTGCACGGGTAGCCGACAAGGGTGGGGGCGATGCGCTCCGTCTCTTCCAAGAACTCGCGAAGCCGCTTCGCGGCGGCGTCCGGGAGAGGCGGCATCGGCTCTGCGCGCGGACATACTCGCTGGTACATGGCTCATCTCCGGTGAATCCTTGCGGGCCGCATCCTTGCGAACACGCAGGCAGCATCGGACCTCTGATTGATTCACCGATGCAGCCCGGACTCCCTGCCCAGATGGCTCCCTCTCCCGCCCTTCCCGTCGGATAGTCGCATCCCCCTGCACGGCACCCTCTCACCACGGCGTGCCGCGCGCCTGAAAAGTATATTAATGTCTGCTGCTTTTCGTGCGCATTGTAGGATTCCCCCCGTTATGTCACGAACCAGACCTTCATGACCAAGAAGTGAGTGAAGCATCGTGCCGGGTGCACGTGCGCTGGCCGCAAAGGAGGAAGAGACCCATGGCGGGAGGTCGCCGATTCGGCAGATTTGTTACAGTGCTTGGTCTTGCCAAGATGCTGGATGTGGATCTCAGCGTTGTGTTTAGGGCGGGCCAGGCTCTCAAGCTATGGGCCAAACCCTATATAGGGCCTCAGAAACGGCTTACCGAGAACCAATGTAACCTCATTGCCGATTACATCCAACGCAATAACCTATCCGCCAGGGCGGATACCGCGGCCGATGCTGCTCCGACACAGAGCGACATCGATCTTCCCGCCGATACGCCGCTCAACGTCGGAACGATGCAGTACC
>CAZGLN010000084.1:11967-14307 GCA_964526545.1 uncultured Chthonomonadales bacterium | reverse complement strand
ACAGCGACTTAGAGATAGCCGCCCGCCGCGCCGAGGTTGTTACGGAAGACTGTCTCCTCGCAGTCCTCCTGGCGCAGGTTAGCCTCCACGTTTCCGCGCAGGATGTTGCGCTCCAGCACCGTTCTATCCGTGCGGTGCAGCCACACACCGAGCCTGTTGTCCTGGATATCGTTCGCCAGAATCTGGTGGTCCCGCGGCCTGCACTCGTTTCGGCCGGACTTCTCGGCCGGAAGCGCGCGGATTCCGTGGTCCTGGTCCGCCGCGATGCGGATCGCGACGCCGTTGCGCAGAAACGTGTTCCGCTCGATTATCCAGTCGTGACTTGTCAGGCTCTCCGGGTAGAGCGCGGCGAACGGCTCCTCCCAACGCGACCAGAGCAGGATGCCGTGTCCGTTTGCCTGGAAGCTGTTGCCTTGCACGCGGAAGCCGTGCCCATTCTCCACCGCGATACCGGCCTGTCGGTTCATTACCATGCGATTCTGCTCGAGCGTGGTTTCCCAGGAGTATCCCAGCCAGAAACCGTAGTTGCTGCGATCCGCGTGGTTGTTTCGGAACACATTGCCTCGGCAGAACGTGGCCTCGAACGCGATGTTCGGGCTGAGCGACCCGTCGTTCTCCTCGAAGAGGTTCTCATCGCACCCGCAGGGGGTGCCATCAGGCGATAGACCCGCGAGGAAAAACCCGTCGCCGCCAAGCCGCGCGGTATTGCGCACGAAGCGGTTTCGGCAGGAGCCCATCACGGCCAGGAAACCCGCGGCATCCGCGCCCATGTGGCCGAAGTGCAGCCCGCCCTCCCGCGGCTCGAAGCGGCAGCAGTAGTCCGCGCAGTTCTCCTCAAAGAGGCTGTCGCACGTGCCGTAAAGGTGTATGCCAAAGCCGCTGTTGTAGGCGGCCATGTTGCGCCGAACAGTGAGATGACTGCAGCCGTAGGTGAGCAATCCGGACTGCTGGTGCCGCAGGTCGTTCTCCTCGATTCGGCTCTGTGAAACTCGGTGGAGCAGGATGCCCCCACCGTAGGCGCGTTCCGCCGGCAGCCAGATGTCCAGGAAGAGGGTGTTCGGCGCCTCCTCGTGCGTGTCGCTCACGCAATTGCGCATAAGCGTGAGATCTTCGCAGTCGACCGCATAGATACCGTGTCGGTAGCCCTTCAGCGTAATCCCGCGCAGGTTAACGCCTCGGCATCCCTCCATTCGTATTCCCGCGCCGGACTTCCCCACGCCCACCAGCGTAACGCCATCCCCCTCGATGGTGATGCCGTCCGCCGCAATCCGCACACCGTCCGGCAGCACGTAGGTTCCGGGGGAGAGCACCGTATCCTGGGTCAGAACCAGCCCATTCGTGGGAACGACTCGCTGCGCTTGCGGCACATCGTCCTCCCTGCAAAGGTGGAAGGGCGGCCCTCGCCGGGCCGCCCTCTACTTCCGCTTCTTCTTCTTACCCTTGGACTTGCGCGCATTCGGGCAGTCCTTGCAGCCGCCGTGCGGGCAGTCCGAACAGGGCTTCTTCTTGCCCTTGCTCATTTCGCTGAGTACGCTGCCAATCTGGAAAGCGCGGCGGCGTGCGGCCTAGCGCTTGCTGAACTGGAACCCGCGGCGGGCCCGCTTGCGCCCATACTTCTTGCGCTCCTTCACGCGCGGGTCACGGGTGAGAAAACCGAGCTTGCGCAGCGTGGGCCGCAGGTCAGGATTGGCCTCCAGCAGGGCCTTGCTGATGCCGTGCCGGATGGCGCCGGCCTGGCCGCTGATGCCGCCACCCTTGCACCGTGCAATCACATCGAACCGGCCGACTTGCTCGGTCGCCTCGAAGGGCTGCTGCAGCAGGCGCTCCAACACCAGCCGGCCCAGGTAACTCTTGGCGGGCCGATCGTTGATGGTTACGCTGCCCGTGCCGGGGACTATCCAGACGCGCGCCACGGCGTCCTTGCGCTTGCCCGTACCATAATAACGAACCGCACTTGCCACGCGTTACTCTCCTTGACCCACGGAAAGGCCATTCCACTCCACCGGCTTCTGCGCCGCATGCGGATGGTCCGGACCTGCATAGACCTTCAGTTTGCGAATCATCGCGTCACCGAGCTTGTTATGGGGCAGCATCCCGCGCACCACACGCCGAAGCGCCTCGGTTGGTTTGCGGTCCAGCTCCTCCCCCCGACTGATAGACTTGAGCGCTCCGGGCCAGCCGCTATGGCGGTAGACGCGCTCCGATGCCTTGCGGCCCGTAAGGACCACCTTGGCGGCATTAATCACGATTACAAAGTCGCCAGTATCCACATTCGGCGTGAAGATCGCCTTGTGCTTGCCGCGCAGGATTCGGGCGACATCTGCCGCGACTCTGCCCAGC
>CAZGLN010000084.1:0-11897 GCA_964526545.1 uncultured Chthonomonadales bacterium | reverse complement strand
GCCGTATAGGTCTCCATTCACCATGCTCCCCTTCATTGCCAGGCCACGCGCCGCAATGGCCGCGCCGCCGTTCGCCATCATATCGCACGCGAAGCAGGCAGAGGCCCCGCGCCGGCGCGGTAGGCACTCTCTCGCAGCGCTTTCCCGCCCGCATGTATTCGTCTATCTCGGCCGGGGCTATTCTACCCCGACCCACTTCCACCAGCGCGCCGACCATGTTGCGCACCATGGCGCGCAAGAACGCATTCGCCTCCACGCGCACCAGAACCACTTGCCGCACCCGCCTGACGGTGCACGTCTCAACGCAGCGCACGGTGCTCGGCGTCTCCGCGCCAGCGTTGGCCCATGCCGCGAAGTCGTGCGTTCCTACAAAACGTCCCGCGGCGGCACGCATCGCCGCCACATCGAGGGCATAGGGCACGTGCCATGCGTACCGCGCAAGCAGCGCCGAAGGCGCCTCTCGGTTCAACAGCAGATAGACGTACGTCCGTGCCGTCGCACTAAAGCGGGCATGAAAGCCCTCTTCCGCCTCCTCGGCCTCCACCGCGCGCACATCGCGCGCCATCGTGCTGTTCAGCGCGGCGGCCAGACGCTCCGTCGGTACACTAGTCTCCGCGTCGAAGCTGACTACCTGCCCCAGCGCGTGCACTCCGGCATCGGTTCGCCCCGCTCCAGCCACTCGTGAAGCGCTCCGCGCAATCCGAGCCAGTGCGCCCTCCACTTCGCCCTGCACTGTCCGCAGGCCGGCCTGCGCCTGAAAGCCCGCGAATTCGGTACCGTCGTACTCCAGCTTCACGCGGTACCGCACGTTCCTCTCCTCCACTCAGCGCGAAGGCTACTTCTTCCTCCCCAGCAGACCACGCTTCGGCCGCGTCTGCGTGGTTTCGGCCGCGGCGGGCGCGAGCGGCAACGCATCGCTATCCACCAACTCCAGCATGACCAGCGGCGCGCCATCGCCGCGACGGGCGGCCAGCTTCGTGATGCGCGTGTACCCGCCTGATCGGCTCTTGTAGCGCGGCGCGATGACCTCAAAGAGCCTCGGAACCACGTAGTGCTGCTGACCATCACCGGTGGCCGGATTGCGGGCAATCTTGCCGGTGTCGGGGTTGATGCCGAACTCAGCCACGTTGGAGTCCAGGAAGCGGCGCACCTCGCGTCGCGCATGGATGGTGTTCTGCTTTGCCGTGGTAATGAGCTGCTCCGCGATGATGCGCGCGTCCTTGGCGCGGGCCTCCGTGGTAACGATCTTGTCGTGCTGGAAGAGCGACCGCACCACGCCTCGCAGCATGGCGCGGCGTTGGTCGCTCGGGAGGCCGAATTTCCGTCTGGCTACGCGATGTCGCATTTCTCTCCCCCTACTCCTCGCCCGCTGGCGCGGCGGCATCCACCTCGTCCAGGTCCACGGTGGCGGCTCCGTTCGCCTCGCTCGCCGGTTCGGCATCTATAGCCAGAGCCTCAGCGGATGTGCCGGCGGCCTCCTCATCTCCCGTGTTGACGGTAGGCCCACCCTTCAATGTCAACCCCCATCCGGCCAGCTTCTCGCGCACTTCGATCAGCGACTTCTTGCCGAAGTTGCGTATCTGCATGAGCTCCGCCTCGGTGGTCTGCACGAGCTCGCTGATGGTGAGGATATTCGCCTTCTTCAAGCAGTTGAACGTGCGCACCGAGAAGTCCAGCTCCTCGATGCGGGCATCCGGCGCCTGTGATCCCGCGCCCTCCGGCAGGCTGCGATCCGCGGCATCCAGCTGGGCCGCCATACCGGTGAACTCCATGAAGTGGCGGAAGTACTGATCCAGGATGTGCGCGCCCTGGCTGATGGCCTGGCTCGGCGTGATGGTGCCGTTGGTGATGACCTCCAGCACAAGCCGCTCATAGTCCGTCTTGTAGCCCACGCGGGTGGCCTCGACCGTGTGGTTCACTCGCCGCACCGGTGTGAAGGCGGATCCGACGGGGATGACCCCAATGGGCATCTGGCTCTTCCGCTCCTGCTTGTCCGGCAGCACGTAGCCCTTGCCGATCTCCACCGTCATCTCCACTTCAAGCGAGGCATCCTCGTCCGAAATGGTGGCGAGGTAGACCTCCGGGTTCACGACCTCCACGCCCTCCGGGCACTCCACATCCGCGCCGGTTACGCGGCCCGCGCCCTTGCGTGCAATCCTGAGGATCTTCGGCTCCCCCCGATGCTCGGACGTGCCGTTGATCTTGATGTACATCTCCTTGAGGTTGAGCAGCAGTTCGGTGGTGTCTTCCTTGACACCCGGGATGGTATCGAACTCATGCAGCACCTTCCCGATCTTCACCGAAGTGATGGCTGCGCCCTCGATGGAGGAGAGCATGACCCGGCGCAGGGCGTTGCCCAGCGTGGCTCCAAAACCACGGTCCAGCGGCTCCACCACGAACTTGCCGTAGGTCGCGCTCTCTTCCAATGTCTCTATCTTGGGCAGGTTGTTTTCCATAGATTTCCCCTGCGGAGCACCACGCGGCAGCGCGGCCCAGGGCCGGCGCCCACAAGGTGCTGCACGCGACTTACCGCGAGTAGAACTCGACGATCAGCTGCTCTTGAACTTCGGTATCAATCTGGTCACGCGTGGGGGCCGAGATCACCCTGCCCTCCATTTCGCCCGCGTCAAACTCCAGCCATCCAGGAAGCGGTCGGGTGTGCGCCTTCTGCCGGGCCGTCTTGATGGGGTCCGATTGGCTCTTGGATTCGTGCACCCTGATGGTGTCGCCCACCTTCACCAGATAGGACGGAATGTTGACGCGCCTGCCGCTGACCTCGAAGAAGCGGTGGCTCACCAGTTGGCGCGCATGGGCGCGGCTGGCGGCGAAGCCCAGGCGATACACGACGTTGTCCAGCCGCATCTCAAGGAGCTGCAGCAGGTTGTCGCCGGTAACGCCGCGCCGCCGAATGGCCTCATCCACGTAGCCGCGGAACTGGCCCTCGAGCACGCGATAGATGCGGCGCAGTTTCTGCTTCTCGCGAAGCTGCTTGCCGTAGTCAGTCACTTTGCGCGGCATCACCGCCGAGCCATGCATTCCCGGCGGTTTGGCGCGCTTCTCGTTGTCCAGGGTGCACTTGGTGGTGCACTTCGTCCCCTTGAGATACAGCTTCTGGTTCTCCCGCCTGCACTGACGGCAGCGGGGATCCGCGTTCGTAGCCATGCTTTACCTACATGCTCCTTCCGGTCTCTGCCGGTTGTGAGAGCGCGTCTTCCGCGCTCCTGGGAGTTTACATCGGCCTGGTCGGCTCGACTTCTTCCTCCCGCGCATCTTCCACCTACCTACACCCTCCGACGCTTTGGCGGCCTGCAGCCGTTGTGCGGAATGGGCGTAACATCTTTAATCAAGGTGATCTCCAGACCGCATGCCTGCAGGGCGCGGATCGCGGTCTCTCGCCCGGATCCCGGGCCCCGCACGTAGACCTCCACGCGCCGCATGCCGTGCGCCATCGCCTTGCGGGCGGCATCCTCGGATGCGAGCTGCGCCGCGAAAGGCGTGCCCTTGCGCGTGCCCTTAAGCCCCACGCAACCCGCGCTGGACGAGGAGATGACGTTGCCCTTCACGTCCGTGATGCTGACCAGCGTATTGTTGAAAGTGGACTGAATATGCGCGATGCCCTGCGCGATATTCTTGCTCTCCTTGACCTTGGTTCGCGTGGTCGTCGTGGTGCGCCGATTCGCCATCAGGCTTTCACTCCTTCGCGCGCGGCGCTCCCGCGCGCGTCAAGACACAGTGCTCTCACTACTTCTTCGCCTTCTTCTTGCCCGCGATGGTGCGCTTCGGTCCCTTGCGCACGCGGGCATTGGTCTTGGTGCGCTGGCCGCGCACGGGCAGGCCCCGCCGATGCCGCAGGCCGCGGTAGCAGCCAATCTCCACAAGGCGGCGGACATTCAGCTGGGTCTCCCGGCGCAGGTCGCCTTCCACCCGGTAGTTCTGCTCGATAATCTCCCTCAGCCGTGAGCTCTCCGCCTCGGTAAGATCGCGAACGCGTGTATTTGGGTTGACCCCGGCAATGGCGAGGATCTTGCGCGAGCTTGTTACGCCGATGCCATAGATATAGGGCAGCGCGTACTCAATCCGCTTGTCTCGTGGTAGGTCAACCCCTGCGATTCTGGCCAATGTTGCTCCTCCGTCCGCCGGGCGCGCGCAACTGCGGCGGCGCCTATCCCTGCCGCTGTTTGTGCTTCGGGTTCTTGCAGATCACCCTGAGCACGCCCTCGCGCCGAATGATCTTGCACTTGTCACACATCTTCTTCACAGACGCTCGAACTTTCACAATCTCACCCCTCCCAGGATAAGACGCACGCGCGCGCTCCCTGGGGCTCGCTGCACCACGGTGTCTTCTCCCAGCGCGCCTCTATTTGTACCGGTAGAGTATCCGGCCTCTGGTCAGGTCGTAGGGAGACAGCTCGACAAGCACCCGGTCGCCAGGCAGGATCTTGATGAAGTTCATCCGGATCTTGCCCGAGATATGGGCCAGAACTTCATGACCAGGCTGCACCTGCACCCGAAACATCGCGTTCGGCAGGTTCTCCGTCACCACGCCCTCCACCTCGATGCCGCGCTCCTTGTTGCTCTCGTCCTGCGGCGATGGCTGGCGGGTCCTGGGCCCTGTGCTCGTCTGCGGCTTCGCCGGCCCACGGCCGGCTCCGCGCCTCCCTCCTCCCCGGTATGTTCGTTTGGGTGGCATTCAGCTCCCCTGTGTAAGGATGACCGGCCCCTTGTCCGTGATGGCGATTGTGTGCTCGAAATGCGCGGAGAGGCTGCCATCCGCCGTTGCGATGGTCCAGCCATCCGCCAACGTGCGTATCTCCCGCCCTCCAGCGTTCACCATCGGCTCGATAGCCAGCGTCATCCCCTCCTGTAACAGCACTCCCGTGCCGGGCCTCCCGAAGTTCGGCACCTGCGGTTCCTCGTGCAGGGCCTTCCCTACCCCGTGGCCCACCATCTCGCGCACCACGGAGAACCCGGCCTTCCTCACATAGCGCTCAATAGCGCTTCCGATATCGCCCACCCGGTTGCCCGGCCGAGCCTGCTCTATGCCCAGAAGCAGCGCCTCCCGCGTTACACGCATCAGGCGCTCGGCTTCCGCCGAGATGCTGCCCACAGCGAAGGTCCACGCACTGTCGCCGTAGTAGCCGTTCAGCAGGCAGCCCACGTCGCAGCTTACGATATCTCCATCCTGCAGCACCCGTCGCCCAGGCACACCGTGCACCAACTCATCGTTTACCGAGACGCAGGTCCAGGCGGGATAGGGAGGGTGACCGGATGGTTTGTAGCCGAGAAAGGGCGATGTGGCGCCGTGCCTGGTGAGAACCTCAATCGCCGCGTTCTCAAGGTCTTGTGTTGTGCTTACACCCGGCACGATGGCCTTCTGCATTGCCTGGAGAGCCTCGTGGACCACACGCCCACTCAGCCGTATCCGCGCAATCTCCTCTGGTGTCTTCAGCACAATCATGCGACAACCATGGCGCCTGCCCTACGCCCTCCCTCTCCTCCAGACCTACTATCTGCCCGCCTGGCTTGCCCTCTGTCTCAGTCCCTCACGGGCGCTCCGCCGGCTTCCTCCCACAACCTGTCCGTAACCTGCACCACGCGCCGGAAGACCTCATCCGGCTCGGCGTTGGAGTCGATCTCCGTCAGAAGACCCCTCAGCCTGTAGAACTCCTTCAGCGGCTCCGTCTTGCGCGCGTATTCGGTCAGGCGCTGCGCAATGGACTCCGGATTGTCATCCGCCCGCTGAACCAGCTCACTCCCGCAGTAGTCGCACTTGCCCTCCACCTTGGGCGGAGCCGCATCCACGTGGTAGGTCGCGCTGCACTTGCCGCACGTCCTCCGGCCCGAGAGCCGGCGGATCAGTTCCTCGTCGTCCACTACAAAGTCCAGCACACCGGTCAGCGGCCGTCCGACATCGTCCAGTATGCAGTGCAGATTAGACGCTTGATACTCCGTCCTCGGGAACCCATCCAGCACGAACCCCTTCTTGCAGTCCGGCTGACATATCCGCTGCTGTACCAGCGCAATCACAATCTCGTCGGGCACCAGTTGGCCCGCTGACCAGAACTCCTTCGCCCTCAGACCGAGCGGCGTTCCCGCTGCCGCCAGATCCCTGAATATCTCACCGGTGGATATCTTTGGTATGCCGTATCGTTCAACTATCCGCTGGCCCTGGGTGCCCTTGCCTGCGCCGGGCGGCCCCAGCAGAACCAGGATCATCGCTCGTCCTCCCGCGCGTTCCCTCCCGGGCCGAGTGCACGGTCGTCGCGGGAACCGTGCCAGACCGGTCTAGCTCTCCTTGATGAACCCCTCGTAGTTTCGCATGAGGAGTTGTGCTTCGATTGCCTGCATCGTCTCGATCGCCACGCCGACTACGATCAGGAGGGACGTGCCACCGATCAGCGCGAACTGCGACAGCGAGACATGGGTAATAAGCGGCGCCACATACTGCATGAGCGCCACACATGCCAAAAAGACCGCGCCGGCCAGGGTGATACGCGACACCACGCGGTCCAGGTATTCGAAGGTCGGACGCCCGGGCCGAATGCCCGGGATGAAGTTGCCGTACTTTTTCAGGTTGTCCGCCATGTCCTGCACGTTCATCACGACGGCCGTGTAGAAGTACGTAAAGACAACGATGAGACCGGCGTACACCAGCATGCCGTACCAGCTTGCGCCCGGGCTAAGTGCGTTCGCCATGTTCTGCAGGTGCTTGAGGAAGGAATCCGGCTTGGCGGGAAACGCGCCCAGGATCTGGGCGGGAAAGAGCAGCAGCGCAATGGCGAAGATGATGGGAATGACGCCCGCCGTATTCACCTTGATTGGCAGGAACGAGCCCGTGGGCGAGCGCATGCCCACAACGCGCTTCACGTGCTGGATCGGTATTCTCCGCGTGCCCTGCGTGATCATCACGATGAAGAAGATGGTTCCGATGAAGAGCGCCACCAGCGCGATGACGTTGATCCAGGGCACTACGCCCTCGCGCACCGACTGCATGATGAGCCCGGTCTGGAAGGGCAGGCTCGTCATGATGCCCGCAAAGATCACAAGCGAGACGCCGTTGCCGATTCCACGCTCCGTTATCTGCTCGCCCACCCAGAGCAGGAACACGGTACCCGCCGTCATCACCACCACCATCTGGAAGATGCCGAGGGCTCCCGTGGAGGCATCGCGGAAGGTGAAGCTGAAGCCGAGCGCCTGGAATGTCGCGAGCGCAATGGTGAGGTAACGGGTTATCTTGGCAATGCGCTTGCGGCCCGCCTCGCCCTCCTTGCTCATCTGCTCCAACTGCGGTATGGCCAGCGTCATCATCTGCATGATGATGGAGGCGTTGATGTAGGGCGTGATGCCCATCGCGAAGATGGTCATCTTGCGCAGAGCGCCGCCGGAAAAGACATCCACAAGACCAAAGAAACCGCCCTGACCAAAGAGCGATTCCAACCGGTCGTGGTTCACTCCCGGCACCGGAATGTGCGCGCCAAGCACGAAGACGGCGAACATCATCAGATTGAACTGGATGCGCCGCTTAAGCTCCGGTATGGTAAACGCCTTCATCAACGACTCAATCACAGGTCACCAGCCTCCCTGCCGCCGGGCGGATTGCTTCGAATACCCACGGATACCCGCCCTACAGGACTTCCACGGTGCCGCCGGCCGCGGCAATCTTCTCCGCGGCGGACTTGCTGAACTTATGCGCCTGCACGGTCAGCTTGCGCGTCAGCTCGCCATCGCCAAGGATCTTCACCTTCTCGTCGCGATGGCGAAGCACGCCCATCTCATAGAGGCTCTCGGGATTCACCACGGTGCCATCCTCGAGCACGCCCAGGTCGCCCACATTGACCACCGCGTATACAACCTTGTTGACTGGCTTGAAGCCGCGCACCTGGGGCAGGCGCCGATGGAGCGGGGTCTGCCCACCCTCGAAGTTCGGATTCACGCTGCCTCGCGCCTTATCGCCCTTATGGCCGCGACCCGAGGTCTTGCCGGTGCCCGAGCCGGGACCGCGCCCAATCCGCTTCCGCGGACGTGTAGAGCCAGGGGCCGGCTTCAGATCATGCAGCTGCATCGCTATTCCTTCACTTCCTCAACGCTCACCAGATGCGCCACGGCATGCACCATGCCGCGCACCTGCGGGTTGTCAGGCTGCACTACAGTCTTCTCGCGCTTGGTAAGGCCCAAGGCGCGCACAGTCCGCTTCTGGGTCTCACTGTAGCCCACGGGACTCTTCACCAGCGTTATGCGCAACTGATTAGCCATCGGAAGCCGCTCCACTCATTGCCTCGTCGCGATACATCCACGGCACCAGCTCCTCGGGGGTCCGCCCGCGAAGCGCCGCAACCTCCTCCGCACGGCGCAGTTGAGAGATGGCATGCATGGTGGCACCGGCGATGTTGATGGCGTTGGAAGAGCCCAGGGACTTGCCAAGAGCATCACTGATGCCCGCCAACTCCAGGATGATGCGTACCGAGCTGCCCGCTACAATTCCCGTACCGGGCGAGGCGGGCTTCAGAAGCACCTCCGCGGCGCCGTACCGTCCGATAACCTCGTGCGGTATGGTCGAGCCCGCCATCGGTACCTCCACAAGGTGCTTCTTGGCGTCTTCCTCGCCCTTGCGGATGGCATCGGGAATCGCCCGTGCCTTGCCCAGGCCTACGCCCACATGGCCCGCGCGGTCACCCACCACCACCAGGGTGTTCCAGCTCATGGTGCGCCCGCCCTTGTGGGTCTTCTGCACCTTATTTGTCCGCACCACCCGCGACTCCAGGTTGAGCGTATCCGGGTTTATTTTCGCCATTCTCAGAACTCCAGTCCGCCCTCGCGAGCCGCATCCGCAAGTGCCTTCACGCGTCCGTGATACTTCCAGCCGCCTCTATCGAAAACCACCGCCGTCAGCCCGTGGGCCTTCGCGCGCTCCGCGATGAGTGCACCCACGCGCTTGGCTCCCTCGATGTTGCCGCCGTCCACCTTCTCTTCGCGCAGGGGCTTCTCCACCGTGGAGGCTGCCGCAAGGGTAACGCCGCGCTCGTCATCAATAAGCTGCGCGTAGATGTGCTTCGCGCTGCGAAAGACATTGAGACGCGGGCGAAGCGCGGTGCCATGCACCTTGGCGCGCACACGCCGATGCCGCTTGAGCCTTAGCCGTACTTTCTCGTCCATTCCCATCCTCTCGCCGGTGGATTGCCGACCCACCAGCCCATCCGCCGCGCATCCAGGAGGACGCGCGAAAGTAGAGTATACCCCGCAAGCAGACTACTTCTTGCCGCCCTTGCCGCCCGCCTTACCAGACTTGCCGGCCTTGCGGCGCACCTGCTCGCCCCGATAGCGCAGCCCCTTGCCCTTGTAGGGCTCCGGCTTGCGCAGTGCGCGGATCTGGGCGGCCGTCTGGCCCACCAGCTCCTTGTCAATGCCCCGGATGATGACGAAGGGCAGACGCGTCTGCTGCTCCTGGCCGGCCTCGAACTCGATCCCAGGGCGCGGCGGAATCTCCACGCCATGCGAGAACCCGAGCGAAAGCGAGAGGTTCTTGCCTGAGAGCTGCGCCCTGTATCCCACGCCATGCACTTCCAGAACGCGCTGGTATCCGTTGGTTACCCCTTCCACCATGTTGGCGATGAGGGTGCGCGTGAGCCCGTGCAGAGCGCGATGATCCTGCGAGTCGGTTGGTCGCTCAACCAGCAGAACGCCATCCTCCACGCGCACGCGCATCTCTCGCGGGATGGGCTTGGTCAACGTGCCTTTGGGGCCCTTAATAGTTATCTCACCGTCCCCTACGCTCACTTCCACGGATTTCGGAAGCTCGATGGGGCGCCGGCCAATTCGGGACATCGTCCTACCTCCGTTCGCGGCAATCTCGGCCGCGATTTCCAAGGGCCGGTCTACCAGACCGTGCACAACACCTCGCCGCCGATCCCGCGACGACGCGCCTCCTTGTCAGTCATGAGACCCTGCGAAGTCGTGATGATGGCGATGCCAAGCCCGCGCAGAACGCGGGGCAGCTCATCGTGGCCCGCGTACTTGCGAAGCCCCGGCTTGCTCACTCGAACAAGGTCGGTGATGGATCGCTCGCGCTTGGGACCGTACTTGAGATAGATCTTTATGCGGTCCTGCTTCGGATCCTTGATCACCTCGAAGCCCTTGAGGAAGCCCTCGCGATGGAGAATCTTCACGATCTCCAGCTTCAGGCGGCTGCCGGAGACCTCAAGGCTCTCGTGGTAAGCGCGGTTAGCATTGCGGATGCGCGTCAACAGGTCCGCGACCGGGTCGGTTGTGTATGCCATGGCCTCTCTCCTACCAGCTCGACTTGGTAACGCCGGGAATGAGGCCGCGCAACGCCATCTCGCGCAGGCAGATGCGGCACAGCCCGAACTTGCGAAACACGCCGCGAGCGCGGCCGCAGACGTTGCAGCGGGTATAGGCCCGCACCGCGAACTTCGGTTTGCGCTTGGCCTTTACTATGAGGCACTTCTTAGCCAAAGGTTGTCTCCTCTCGTCGGAGCCGGTTCCCTGCCCGGCTGGTAACGATGGGTAGCGATGGCCGGAGGCGTTACGACTGCTCCCGGCTCTTCTGGTACTCCGCGATTATCTGCTGGGCGATGTGTGCGGGCACTTCCTCGTAGTGTGAGGGCTCCACGGTGAAACTGCCGCGCCCACGCGAAAGCGACCGCAAATCAATGGCATAGCGCAGCATTTCGGCCTGCGGTACCGTGGCCGTAACCCGCGCCTTGCCGCCTCCGATGGACTCCGTGCCCACGATGCGCCCCCGCTTGCCGGAGACATCGCTCATCACGTCGCCCATCATGTTCTCCGGAACCACCACGGTCAGCTGCACTATCGGCTCCAGAATGACCGGATTGGCCTTCGCCGCCACGGTGTTGAACGCGATGATGCCCGCCATCTTGAAGGCCTGCTCGGAAGAATCCACATCATGGTAGGACCCGTCGTAGCAGGTGCATTTGATATCCACCACGGGATTGCCGGCAAGTATTCCGGTGGCCATGGCTTCCACCACGCCCTTCTCGACTGCCGGAATATACTGGCGCGGGATGGCGCCGCCCACGATGGCATCCACGAACTCGAAGCCGGAACCGCGCGGCAGCGGCTCCAGCTTGATGTGGCAGTCCCCGTATTGCCCGCGCCCGCCGGTCTGCTTCTTGTGCTTGCCCTGCCCCTGCGCCACCGAAAGGATGGTCTCGCGGTAGGGCACGCGCATGGGGATGATATCCACGTTGGCGCCGAACTTGCGGAGCTTCTCCACCACGATGTTCAGGTGCGTCTCGCCCATGCCGCCGATCACGGTCTGGCCCGTATCGGGATCGCGCCGGAAGGCGAAGGCGGGATCTTCCGCGGCTACCCGCTGCAGGGCCGTGCCCAACTTGTCCTCATCTACCTTGGTTTTGGCCTTGATGGCGATTTCGTATACAGGCTTGGAGAACGGAATGGGATCCAGAATGATGGGCTTGGCCTGGTCGCAGAGCGTATCGCCAGTGCGCGTGTTGGCAAGTTTGGCCACGGCGCCCATATCGCCCGCTCCCACCTCCGGCGTGGCCTCCTGCGACTTGCCGCGGATGAAGTAGAGCTGGCCAACGCGCTCATCCTTGCCCGCCACGCTGTTCCATACATGCGAATCGGACTTGATGGTGCCGGAGTAGACGCGGAAGTAGGTGAGCTGGCCCACGAAGGGATCCGCGATAGTCTTGAACACAAGCGCGCTGAAGGGCGCATCATCGGAGGGATCGCGCGTCGCTGGCTGGCCGTCGGGAGTCTGCCCCGAGGGCTTGGGCGCCTCCGTGGGATTGGGAAACGCCTCCGCCACCAGATTCATGAGGGCGGCAGCCCCCATGTTCCTTGTCGCCGCGCCGCAGAGCACCGGCACCACCTTGCCGTGGTCAATTCCCTGATGG
>CAZGLN010000083.1:5846-14446 GCA_964526545.1 uncultured Chthonomonadales bacterium | reverse complement strand
CGTATTGAGGCTCAGCGAACGGGCGAAGTCGTAGACTCTCCCCTGCCCTCTCGCAACGCCGGTTGCTGCAGCCAATATGAGCAGAGCAATCCACAGGGACTGCCAATGGGTTCGGGTTCGTGGATGGCAAAGAACGGGATATCTCATGTGCAAGTGCTGACTTCCTGATACCATGCTTCGAGTGCCTGACGCCAGTGCCGCAGGGGCTGCGCACCCTGCATTTCCAACGCCAGGTTCCTAAGGCGGGAGTTGGCCGGACGCCTGGTGGGAGTCGGCCACTGGTCTGAAGATATCGGTGTTACGGTGTACCCGGTCAGGCCGCCGATGTCTAGCACGGCTCTTGCGACATCGTACCAGGTTGCGCACCCATCGTTCGTGATGTGATAGATACCGTACCGCGGGTTCTGAAGCAAGGACGCAATAGCGGACGCAAGATCGCGCGTGTACGTGGGGCTTCCCACCTGGTCGCTTACCACGCGAAGCTCGCGGCCTTGCCGGGCCGCCTCAAGTATCTTGGCCGGGAAGCTGGCGCCGTGCGCACCAAAGAGCCAGGCCGTGCGCACAATCCAGTGCTTGCGGCAAAGAGATTGCACGTGCCGCTCAGCCGCCAGTTTTGAGGCGCCGTAGGCATTGATCGGGTTGGGCGCATCGTACTCGGTGTACGGATCCTCCTTGGTTCCATCGAACACGAAGTCCGTGCTCAGGCAGCAGAGTGCGATTTCGCGCTCCGCGCAGGCCGAGGCCACGTTCCAGGTGCCAAGTGCGTTGGCACGGAACGCTCCCGCCGGATCTCGCTCGCATCCATCCACGTTGGTATTTGCCGCGCAGTGAACGACCACATCCGGGAGCAGGCGCGAAAACGCCGCGAGCACGGCACCATGGTCTGTGACGTCCATCGGATTCACGCCGCCCGCCCGATCGGTCGGCAGTGCCTCGTGTCCTGCCAGAGTGAGGGCATCACAGAGGTCGCGACCCAACATGCCGCATGCACCGGTCACCAATACGCGGAGGCTCATAGAATCTTGATCACCGCGATGACCAGCAGGACCCACAGCAGCAGGTTTATCTGCATGGGCCGGTCCTCCAGCAGAATGGTCTCCGGGCTGCCGCCCTTCTGCTCGATGTGGATAAGGTAGAGATAGCGAAACATGCCGTACATCACGTTGGGCAGCGTGATGACCATCCACTTGTGCGCGATGGAAGTCGGCGATGTGATGACGTAGAGCGCGTAGGAGACAATCAGCCCGCCCAGCACGATGCCGATCATCTGATCGAGGAACGGCACGCTGTACTGCGAGAGAATGCGGCGATGGTTGGCCGCCTGACCCTGAAGCGAGATGATCTCATGGCGGCGCTTGCCGAAGGCGAGGAAGAGCGAGAGCTGAAGCGTGCAGACAAGGAGCCAGACGGAGTTCTCAACCTGGATGGCGAACGCTCCGGCCACCGCTCGCAGTACGAAGCCCGCTGCTATGGCGAAGACATCCAGCAGCACCATGTGTTTCAGCCACTTGGTGTAGGCAAGCTGAAGCGCGAAATAGCTGAGAGCCGCGAGCCCGAATTTCAGGTTGATGAGGAAGGAGGCCGCCACCCCGCCAAATCCGAAGACAGTGCCCGCGACCAGAGCAACCTGCCATGGCAGACGCCCGCTGGCAATCGGCCGCTTGCATTTCACGGGGTGCAGGCGGTCCTGTTCTCGATCCGCAACGTCGTTGAACAGGTAGATGCTGCCGGAGATGAGGCAGAAGAGACCGAACGCCGCGGTGGCAACACCGAAGGAGGCCCACCGATCCGTAAAGACGAGGGCAATGTAGACGAAGAGGTTCTTCGGCCACTGTTTGGGCCGCATCGCGGCCACGAGGGCGCCGACCACCGTCAGGGGGTCTCCCACTCCGCCAGGACTTCGTCGGGTGTTGTAGTCGCCACGCCCACCTTTCTTACCACGCAGGCCGCCGCCCGGGAGGCCAGTTCCGCCGCCTCAAGCAGTGTCGCTCCCGCAAGCAGCCCCAATGTCAGCGTGCTGATCACCGTATCTCCCGCGCCGGCCACGTCATAGACCTCTACCGCGTGCGGCGGGACCTCGGCAAAGGCGCCAGACTGCTCGACCAGGCACATGCCGCGCGCACCCCGCGTAACCACCAGGGCTTCCGTGCCAAGCACCTGCAGCAGGCTCGCGCCCGCCCTTCGCCGCTCCTGCGGATCGGCCTCAACCTCTTCGTGAAACACCGTGCCGCAGTCCAGTCCGGCTTGTGCGGCCGCGGTCTCCGCTTCGAACTGATTCAGCTGTATCACGTAGCAGCCGCGCAGCCACCGCACGTTGCCCGGCTTTGGGTTTGCGAGCGCCGGGGCACCGCGCGTCCTGCACGCCCCGATGATCCGACCGCCGGTGGTCGGGCCGATCACTCCCTTGTTATAGTCGGAGACTACCACCGCTTCGCAGGAGTCCAGCAAGCCGGCGAAGACCTCCATCATCTGATCGGCCACGGCTTCGGAGAGCGCCAGGCGATCTTCCCGGTCCACACGCAGTACCTGCTGATGATGCGCCACCACACGAGTCTTGCGGGTAGTTCGTCGCGAGCCATCTGTTAGAATGCCGTCAACTCCCGCGCCGCGTGCACGCAAGTCCTCGCGGAGCCTCTCCCCCGCCGGGTCCTGGCCAACCACTCCCACGACCTCCACGCTGGCGCCAAGCGCAAGCAGGTTGTTCACTACGTTCGCGGCGCCGCCCGGCACGGCGGTCTCTCTCTCTACATCCACCACCATAACGGGCGACTCCGGGGAGATGCGGGTGGCGCGGCCCCAAACGTACTCATCCATCATCAGATCGCCTATGACGGCAATCCGGCGGCCAGCAAAGCCTTGCAGCAGCGATCGGCACCTCTCCAGGTTCACTCCGCGTCCTCCGCGGCTTCGCAGATGGCATGGGCAAGCAAGGGAATCATGATTTCGTGGTGGCCTGTGAGGCTGATGCCTCGTCCTCCAATCACATCCGTGCGAATCACGACTTGCTGATTCGACCGATACTGCTGGATGAAGTCGAAGTTCACGCCCAGCATCCCCGTAAAGGCATCGCCAAGGGCGTTGCGTAGGACTGCTATGGCCTTCAGCAGCACTTCCGGCAGGACGACAGCCGAACCTAGATTCATGATCACTCCGCCATCGGCCAGGTCCTGCATGTGGTGGGTTAGGATGCGAAAGTCACGTAGACTCGCTTCGCCAAGGGCCCCTCCATTCGCGGAGGGGTGCATATGCACCACGTCGGTGCCAATGGCCACGTGGATGGTCATCGGGACGCGTAAACGCCTCGCGGCGGCCAGCAGGCTGTGCTCGGCGTAGGGTGCGCGGGCCTCCTCGATGCACGCGCCGAGCGCACTGCCAAGGCCAATGCCTTCGCGCTGGGCACGAACCGCAGCCGCGTTGTAGAGGTCCGCTGTCTCCTTCGCCATCCCGAACGTGCCGGCGCGCAATCCGGAAGGCACGTCTTCTGACGTTTCGCCATGGATGGCGATCTCCAAGTCGTGCACTGCGACGGCCCCATTGCCGGCGATGGCTGTAAGGTGGCCTCTCTCCATAAGATCAATCAGCACGGGAGCGAGGCCGGTCTTAATCACGTGCCCGCCAATCGCGGCGATGACCGCGCGGCCCTGCCTGCGTGCGTGCACGATGGCCTGTGCAATCTGCCCCATGGCGGGGCCGGCGAGTATGGAGGGCAACGCATCGAGAAATTCTCGAAAGGAGCGCCCGGGCCCGGCGGGCCGCGCGAAATCGGCCACCCGCACCTTGCTGGGCCGGTCCCGCAGCGGGATGGGCGCGACACGGCCGAGATCGAACTCCGGGTAACTTGTCACGGATGCAGAAGCTCCTTGTGAGCGGATAGACCCCGGCGCGCACCGATCGCGGCGGGAATTCGCGTGAGCGGCTAGCTGCCGCTCGCGCGCGACTTGCTCATGGTCTCTAGAATACGTCGAACCACGTTGGTTGTGGAGCGGCCCTCCACCAAGGGAACGATGACCACGCGCCCGCCATGCCTCCGCACCGCTTCGGCCTCGGGCAGCTGGTCGGCCTGGTAGTCCCCTCCCTTCACATGCACGGCGGGGCGCACTACTTCTATCAGAGCGTCCGGCGTGCTCTCATCAAAGATGGAGACATAGTCCACACACGCCAGATGCGCCAGGAGTTCCGCGCGCTCCGCCTCGGGAACGATGGGGCGCCCCTCGCCCTTGAGGGCGTGCACGGAGCTGTCGCTGTTCACTCCAACCACCAGCAGGTCGCCAAGCTCGCGGGCGTGCGCAAGATAGCGCGCATGCCCAACATGCAGTATGTCGAAGCAGCCGTTGGTAAAGACTATCCGCTCGCCGCGCCTGCGCCGCGACTCCAGCACGATCGCAAGCCGATCACGCGTGAGCACCTTGTCAATGGCTGCGCTCATCGCGCAAACCTCCTGTCATCTCGCGCAGGAGCCTGAAGAATCCGCGCTTGCGCTCCGAGGAGATGCCCCAGTTCACAGGGATGCTCTGGTAGCCCTCGTCGAAGCCCTCGCCGCGCATGCGATAGTCAAAATAGCCCCACGAGGCGTACTCGCTCACGGCGGCAAGCATGTTGTTGTCCGGCTTGTCGAAGTCGAAGTGGTCGTCTTCGTTGAAGAGGATCGGCATTGGACGGTAGCCCGCGACGGCCCGGGCTCGGCGAACCATCTCGCGGATGCGGGCAGGGTCGCCTACGCCATTCCCATGCAGCAGCAGGAAGTCCGCCGCCCGCACCACGTTCTCTCCCGGGATAGTGCCCCCGCCGTAGCTCGTGCTGACCGGCAGGCGATGACTGCCGTGGGTGCGCTCCTTCACCCGTTGGATGAGCTCGTGCACCCTCTCAGGGCGGAGAATGGCGTGATCATAGCGGACGTTGCACTCGTTGTTGATCTCGAGCAGAATGTTCGTGTAGCCCTTCTCCAGCACCCAGTCCAGCGCATTATCGAGTGCGCGAACAACCGCAGCCTCATCGCGCAGCCGCTCATCCTGACCGAAGTAGAAGATGCCTAGGATGACGACCATGCCGAGTTGGTCGGCGCGGTCCAGGATACGCTCCAGACGGTCCATGTACGCCGGGTCGAGACTGCCATCCGGCCGCAGCGCGGAGTTGTGCCAGGGTTGGCTCTGTGAGTAGCCCTGCGGACTGCCGCCCTGAAGGTTCAATGTGAACGCCAGCAATCCGTGCCGGCGCCATTCGGGCATCGCGGCCAGGAACTCGCTTGTGTTTCGCTGTGGGTCCCACTTGCCGGTATCCGGATAGGCCCACATGCCACGAGTCTCTGGGTTGAGATCATCGAAAATGCCCTGAACGAGCCGCGCGTTCATCAGCAGTCCCTCGAGGCGCATGCCGCGGTAAGTGCGGCCCTCATATGTGGGCTTGCCGTTGATGAGGAACCGCTCGCCTTGAATGGTTACCTTCGTACGTCGTCCGGTGGGTTGGGCGGTAGTCATTTCGGTCTTCCGGTCGGGCGCACGCAGGTGATGAACGCGTCCGTCGCGCGCGGCTGCGCGCAGTCGCTGGATATCCGAGTGCGCGATTGCGGGTTCATGGCGCAGGGTGGTATTGGCAGGAGCTGCTAGAAGCCGGCTCGCCTGGACCAGGCATACAAATGCGGCAACGAAACTCATTGGATCCGGCTCCCCACCCTCGGCTCTAGCACACCCGGGTCCGTGCCCGTACGTTTTTTAGAGGTCGTCGCCGAGGTAGCGCCCATAGTAGCGCGCGACGAACTCCCGGTAGCCAGCGTCCTGGACGGTCGGTTCCCACCACGCGCGATGCTCGCGGTACCAGCGCACCGTACTCTCCAGGCCCTCCTCGAAGGGCACCCTGGGCTGCCATCCGAGCGCCTGCAGCCGGGACGTGTCGAGCGCATAGCGGCGGTCATGCGATGCGCCGCGTGGGTCACCGATGTGCTTAATCAGCGTTTCGGGCTTGCCGAGAAGCGCCAGCAGCCGCCGCGTTACCTCGATGTTGCGCCTCTCGCTGGATCCGCCCACGTTGTAGATCGCGCCGGGTTCACCGTGCAGCAGGGCCACCGCGATGCCGGCGCAATGGTCGCTCACATGTATCCAGTCACGCACCTGGTCACCAGCGCCGTAGACGGGAACCTTCTTGTCGTTGAGGGCGCGGGTGATGAAGAACGGCAGGAGCTTCTCGGGATACTGATAGGGGCCGTACGTGTTAGAGCCGCGGGTGATGATGGTGTCGGTGCCGTAGGCGATACGGTGCGCCCGGACCTGCAGCTCCCCACCGGCCTTCGCGGCAGAGTATGGAGTGCGCGGCTCCAGAGGGTCGGTCTCCCGAAAGAGCCCGCTCTCTATTTCTCCATAGACCTCGTCCGTGCTGACATGCAGAAACCGCTTGACGCCGAACTGCCTGCACGCTTCCAGCAGCACGCCCACCCCGGCCACGTTGGTTGCCACCAGACTCACGGGGTCCAGTATGCTGCGGTCGTTGTGGCTCTCCGCCGCGAAGTTGAGCACGTAGTCGGGATGCTCCGCTCGAAAGATACCGGCCACCACGCACGAATCCTCGATGCGGCCAGGATAGAACCGAAACCGAGGATCCTCCCAGACTGGGGCAAGGTTTGCCAGGTTGCCGGCGTAGGTGAGCGCATCCAGCACCACAACCCTGTCCTCGGGCTGGTTTGCAAGCCACTGCCTCACAAACTCGGAGCCAATGAAGCCCGCCCCGCCGGTTACCAGGAGGGTTCGGCTCATGGCCTGAACTCCGAATGGATATCCTCATGGCGGATCTCGTCAACGGGCTCCGAACGACCGGGACCCGCATAGAGCCTATCCGGGAAGTTCAGGACCAGTGCATCGGCTGCGCCGACATTTGCGTAGCAGTGGACCACTCCGGGCGGTATGGTGACGAATACCGGGCAGGGCTCGCCCACGAGGTGGTCCTCCCGGAGGCGCGGCTGGCCGTCGCGGTTTTCCCAGAGCGTCAAGCGGAACTCTCCGAACAAGAAGCAGAATCCATCGGTCTGGTGTTTGTGCTCATGAGGACCGCGCACAACGCCCGCATGGGTCAGACTGATGTAGGCCATGGCGGGCGAGAAGCCCGCGGGGAGCTCGTCGCTTCGATAGAGCTCGGTAAGCCAGCCGCGTGCGTCGCTCCTGAGAAGGAGGGGCAGGAAGAGGACGCCGGGTATTCGTGAGGTTGGCGCGGGCATCCTGTTCAGTAACGCCGATGGCACTCCCAGTGCCATGCGGTTTCCAGTATCTGCTCCAAGGATTGGAAGCGAGGCCGCCAACCCAGCACTTCACGCGCTCTCTGCGCGCTTGCCACCAGACGTGGCGGATCGCCCGCACGGCGGGGCGCCTCGACCGCTCGCACGCTTCGCCCGGTAACGCGCTCACATGCGTGGATCACCTCCCGCACGGAAGAGCCCGTCTCGGTTCCCAGGTTAAGCGCCAAGGGCGAGCCGCCTGAAGCGAGGTAGTCCAACGCCAGCGAGTGAGCGTCCGCCAGGTCAAGTATGTGGATATAGTCGCGGATACAGGTGCCGTCCGGCGTGTCGTAATCCGTGCCGAAGATCGAGACGGACTCGCGGCGGCCAGCCGCCACCTGCAGCACCAGTGGAATGAGATGTGTTTCTGGGTCGTGGCTCTCGCCGATGCGTCCTTGTGGGTCCGCCCCAGCGGCATTGAAGTAGCGCAGCGCCACGTACCGCAGCCCGTGGGCCGTTGCGAAGGCATCCATCATCCGTTCGCACACACGCTTCGATTCGCCGTAGGGATTGATGGGGTTCTGCGGGTGCTGCTCGTCAATGGGCACATAAACCGGGTTGCCGTAGGTTGCACAGGTTGACGAGAAGACCAGACTCTGCACGCCATGGTCGCGCATGGCTTCCAGCAGCGTAAGCGTGGACGCCACGTTGTTCCGGAAGTACTTACCGGGATCCGTTACGGATTCGCCCACATACGCGTAGGCGCTGAAGTGCACCACCACTTTGATGGGATGCGATGCAAACACCTGATCCAGCAGCGCACGGTCGCCAATATCGCCGACGATGAGGGGAGCATCGAGCACGGCCTCGCGATGACCGTAAACAAGGTTGTCCAACACCACGACGTCATTGCCCCGCGCGCGCTCCGCGAGGACGTAGTGGCTGCCAATGTATCCGGCCGCGCCGGTCGCGAGGATCATTCGTAGAGCGGCTCCAAGGGGAGAGGCGCAAGCGCGCCGCGCCAACGCAACCAGTATAACACACGAGGACACCGCTTACGGCACGGAACCAGATGCCGCAAAAACCAAGGCTCACTCAGGCGGTTGCCCAAGTGAGCCGCGGTACGCAACTGCGCGCTGATTATCTGGTTCAGTGGGCTCCGCGTCCAGTGATTACCGCGGGGATGGTGCGCAGGAGAATGGCGAGATCCCGCGCGAACGACATGTTCTCGATGTATGCGATGTCGAGCTCGACCCAATGCTCGAAGGGGATGTTGCTCCGACCGCTCACCTGCCAGAGGCAAGTCAGGCCCGGCTTGACCGCCAGGCGGCGCTGCTCACGCTCCCCGTACTTCGCCACTTCCTGGGGAACCGGCGGGCGCGGACCCACGATGGACATCTCG
>CAZGLN010000083.1:0-5816 GCA_964526545.1 uncultured Chthonomonadales bacterium | reverse complement strand
TTGCGAAGGATGCGCCCGATCGGAGTGACACGCGGGTCGTGCTTAATCTTGAAAACGGGTCCATCCATCTCGTTCAGGTGCGAGAGGGTCGCCTTCTTGGCTTCGGCATCCACGCACATAGATCGAAACTTAAGGCACGTAAACTGCCGGCCGCCAAGGCCCACTCGCGTCTGACGGAAAAGCACGGGGCCCTTAGAGGTCAGTTTGACCAGGAGCGCCACAAGCGCATACAGCCAGCAGAAAGCAAGAATGAACGTCGCGGAAACGACGATATCGAAGACTCGCTTCGACCTGGCATACGGCACGGGGACTGTCGGAAAGCAGAACGTCGAGTCAACACGGGGAGCAGGAGCCGGAAGACGCACACCCGACCGGGCGGCATCCATGTCTCTCAGCACCAGGGGTGTCTCGGAACCCCGCACAGTTGCCATTCGGGCAAGCTCCTTCTATAGCAATCCGCCGGCACGCCCCAAGCGATACATGCGGTGCGATGCGCCGGGCGACATATTCGCGATACGCCACGTCTCAACTACTGGTAATGCAATATCCGTGCCAACTCTGCGATTTCCCCGAAAATCTTGCGGCTGTTTCGCTGTAAGCAATGCCAGCAGTTTATTCCGCATAAGTGCCATCGTTGTACAGCAGCCAGCTAACGACGTGGTCAACGGTCTTCGTGTCGGGGCTCGGCCTGTTCCAGGATGCTCATCGCGCGCTGTTCGGCATACACGGCGCTGCGCGGCACACCGAGACGTCTGCTGACCTGCTCAACGGCGTCCCTTCGGCTAACCCCGGATGCGAGATCCTCGGCAAGCGCGCGGCGAATCTCCTCGGGCGATGGAAGCTCACGCCGTTGCGGCACGGCGGGCATGACGACAGTTACCTCGCCGAGGCGCGGCTTATTCTCTGCCCACTGCACGGCTGACGACAGCGACCCGCGGAAGTGTTCCTCGAATCTCTTGGTAATTTCACGGAAGACGGAAACTTCGCGGTTACCAAGCGCATGCAGAAGCTCCTTGAGTGTGGCCGCCAGCCGGTTTCCCGCCTCGAACAGCACCACAGTGCGCGTTTCGCACGCAATGCGCTTCATGAATTCTCGCCGATCGCCCGTGGTGCGTGGAGCAAAGCCTTCGAAGACGAACGGCGTGGCCGGCACGCCCAGCACGGAGAGCGCCGCCGCGGGCGCGCTTGGGCCGGGTACAGGCACGACGTGGGCACCAACGCGAAGCGCATGTGCCACCAACTCGGCACCCGGGTCGGATATACCGGGAGTGCCGGCATCGGATACAAGCGCCATGCTTGCGCCCTGCGCAAGGCGTTGGGCCAGCTCCTCGAGGCGTTCCTTGCGCGTGTGCTGGAAACAGGCCGTGAGCGGTGTGTGGATGTCGTAGTGACTCAGGAGCTTGCGCGTAACGCGTGTGTCCTCCGCGCAGATGAGATCTACTTCGCGGAGAACGCGCAGGGCGCGAAGTGTAATGTCCTCGAGGTTGCCGATGGGAGTGGCGACCACGTAGAGTGTGCCCGGCATGGCCTCTCCCCTTCAACCTACGACTGTGCGGCCGGCGCTAGCATGCGTCGGCCGCGGAAACGGTAGCAGAATCGGGACACTCAGCGCTTTGCCGAGCCGTCCTGCTTCTGTTGGGTCGCGCTGGTGGAGTCTCCGGCGGGTGCCTTCTCGCCGCTCTTCGGTTCGGTCCTCTGGGGCGCTATGGGGGTGGCGGAGCCGGAATCCAACTTGATGGGCGGAGAAGGCTCCCCGGGCTTTACGTTCACTTCGGCCGAACCCGCGGCCTTGTCGTCCTTCTTTGCCGCCTTCTTCTTCGCCTCTTCCTCCGCGCGCTTCTGCTCCTCCTGCTTTTTGCGCTCCTCGGCTTCCTTGCGGCTGATCTCGGCCAGTTTCACCGTCTCCTTCTCGGCCAGTTCCGGATGCCCGAGCCGGGTAAAGGCGGCCTTGAGGCGTTCGCGATAGGACTTCGTGGCGATGGAGTCATCCCAGGATAGGAATTTCTGCAGTTGCTTATAGTGCGCGAGTGCCTGCTCGTTCTGCTTCGCCTGCTCGTAGAGGCTCGCAAGCGTGAAACGAGTCTCTCGGTCCTCTGCCCGGCGAAGCCCAAGTTCGAACGCCTCGATCGCCTTGGCTCGAAGCTGCTCCCGTTCCTGCTCCGTGGCGGGCTTCTTCGGCTTGCCGGAGAGATCGAATGGCAGGCCGGCGCGCATGTACTCCTCGTGCAGCATGCGTCCAAGCACGATTCCTGCCACGCTGTCCTCCTGGGACTTAGCGACATACGCGGCAAGTTTGGCCTTCAGCTCCTCCTGCGCCTTGGCGGTGTCAGAGGCAGAGGAGCCCATCAGCCCGCCCATTGCGTTCGGGTTCGCCTGGGCATAGAGATAGCGCCACTCGAGAGCAGGCTCACTCCACACCAGCTTCATGGTCTTCCTGGCCTCTTCCTGGAACTTCTGCGCAGCCTCCACGGCCTTCCGGTTGCGAAAGTCCGTCAGGAGCTGTGCCTTGTTCTTCTCGAAGTCCGGGGGAAGCTGATTGCGGACTGCCTCGACCTGGATGATGTGGTAACCGTACTCCGTCTTAACCGGACCGGCGATTTCGCCCGGCTTCATGGAGAACACCGCATCCTCGAAGGGCTTTACCATCTGTCCGCGGCGTATCCAGCCGAGCTCGCCGCCCTTGGGTGGGCCGCTGTTGACCATCTTCTTGGCCTTCTCGTCCCACTTCTGCGGCTGGTTGCTCGGGTCGTCCGTGTACTGGTTGGCGACTTCGGCGAAGGGCTTACCTGCCTTCACCTCCGCGAGGATCTTCTCTGCGCGGGTCTTCGCCTGGGCATCTGGCAGCGCCTTCGCGGTGCGCTGCATTGGTCCCGCTACGGCGACAAGGATATGCCGCACCTTCGCTTCGTCATACGTCTTGCGCAGATCTGCCTCGGTCAATGACGCGCTGTTCGCGAGCGTCTCGCCGAGTTTTCGGGGCAAGAGGCTCGTCTTCAGGAGTTCACGCACCTCGGAGAGGTCCTTCGCGCCGAACTGCTGGGCTAACTCCGCGTCGGAGGGGGCGCGCTTGCCGACTGCCATGCGCTGCCGCACCTCATCCAGTGCGCGATCAATGTCCTGCTCGGTGATCGTCAGTTTGCGCGCCTTTGCCGCGCCCGCCAGCAGCGCCTGGTCAATCAATCCGGAGAGAACCTGACCCTCCAACGCGGCGACCATCGCTGGATCGCCGCCTGCCATCCGCCGCAAGCCCTCCACCTGGCGCTCATACTCGGCGCGAGTAACGGGGTACCCGTTGACGGTTACAACGGGCTGTTCCATGTACTCGCGCGTGCGCTGGTGGCCTCCATCGGTGGAGACACCGAAGTAGACCACGAGCGAAGCCGCGAATATCACGGCGATGCCGATGAAGATCACCCGGTGCGCGGCGAAACGTCTCCAGTAGGTGATGGAGGCGATGCTGCGCGCGTGCGAGGTCTGAGGGCGGCCAGCGGCACGCGATGAACGTTTGGGCATGCGGTATTAGTCCTCTAGCATCTGCCGGAGTGCCGCCAGGCAAGGGCGAGATCCATCCTCCGGCGTGCCGTTCGCAGGTATGTAGTGAGTTTCGAGAGATATATAGCCGTCGTATCCATCGTCCGATAGCAGTTGGAACTGGAGAGGGTAATCCACCTCTCCCTCGCCAATCACCACCCAGCGCACCAGGCCGTCCTGCTCGCGGATTCCGTCCTTTACGTGGATGTGCTCAATTCGGCCGCGCACATGCTGGTAGCCGTCCGGCACTGGCTTCTCGCCCGCGCAGAGTGCATTGCCGGGGTCCCAAACTCCGCGCATGTGCGGAGATCCAACGGCATCTAAGACGCGCGCGATCTCCGCGCCGGTTCCCAGGTAGCACGCGTGCTCATTCTCAAGGCCGAGCAGAATCTGGCACTCCCCTGCTGTCTCCGCCGCCTCCGAGAGCGCCTGCACGATCCGCTCCTCAATCTCGTTGGTGAGCGGTCCGCGCTTCCAGAAGGAGAAAACGCGCACGAGGCTGGTATCGAAAGCGTGGGCGAGATCGGCGCAGCGCCGCAGAAGCTCGAGCTGCTCCGAGAAGGAGCGTGCCTTCGCCAGGTGCATGCGTCCGGCAACCGCCGCCTCGTCGGTCTCCAATTCGCATTTGTAGGCGGGAGAGGCCAGGCAGATTGCCCGCATGTCGCGATCCGCCAGGGCACGGCGCGCTCTGCGCACCTGGTCCCGATCGAGATCAGCGATGTTGGTTCCCCACAGGCCCCGAAGCTCGGCGTAACGAACGCCGTACTCCAGCATCACATCGAGGGCGTGCTCAAAATCCTGGCTGATTTCGTCTGTAATGGCTGCAAGCTTCATCGCGCACCCGCTAACAAGAATGAGGCGAACCGGTGGCTGCACCAGCCGCGTATGGTACCCACCGAACGGGTCCGTGTCAAATCGCGGACCTTGCCCGCGGAGGAAGCCGATGCAGAGCAGACCGGAGAACAGCCGCGCCGACGGACGCACAGGTAGAATGTCGTAGGCGCGCTCGGCGCCGGCCGCATGGTGTCCCCAATGGATCTCTCCGCCCTTCTTCATTCTCCTGTTACGGGCCTCTTTCTCATCATCTCGGCCGGATTGGCGCTTGGCGGCATCGCGATCCGCGGCATTTCGCTCGGGCCGGCAGGGGTGCTTTTTGCCGCGATGATCGCCGGCCACTGGGGCCTCACCCTGCCCCGGGATCTCACGGAGCTGGGGCTTGTCCTCTTCGTGTATGCCGTGGGACTTCAGGCAGGCCCGCGCTTCGTGGGGATGTTCCGACTTCGGGGCGCGGCACTGCTGACCGCCGCGGGCGGGGCTACTCTCGTAGGCGCCCTAGTGGCCGTCCTGGGCGGCACCGCGCTCGGCCTGACCGGGGCGCTTACCGCGGGCCTCTACTGCGGCGCCACAACGTGTACGCCTGCACTTGCCGCGCTGATGGACAACATCCGCGTGGTTGCGCCGGAGCAGGCAGGTATGGCGTCAGTCGGCTATGGACTGGCCTACCCATTCGGGCTGGTGGCGGTCGTCGCGTTTGTCCAGGTGCTCCCGCGGCTCCTTCGGCAGCCTCCCGAGGAGGCCGCGCGTGACGCCGCCGTGAGCGATCCCTTGCAGGCGCCGCCGCTGGAAGCCCGCACGTTCCGAGTAACCAATCCAAACTGCGTGGGCCGGACGGTGCAGCATCTGCACGACCTCAAGGTGGCCAACGCGCGCATTTCGCGGGTTAAGCACGGAGCGGTCGTGCAGATGGCGCTTCCAGACACCACGCTGCACGCCGGAGACGTGGTGCGGGCCGTGGGGGCAGCGGAAGAGCTGGAGAAGCTCGCTACCCTGCTGGGCGCACCGGTGGACGAACCGATGTCGGACCCGACAGGCGGCATAGCGAGCGAAGAGATTGTGGTCTCGCAGCCTTCCGTAATTGGCAAGAGCCTTGCGGCCCTCGACGCATGGTCCCGGTACGGAGTGGTTGTTACCCGCGCGCGCCGGGAGGGCATCGAGTTCGCTCCGAGAGGACGATTCGTGCTGGAGAAGGGCGACGTGCTGCGGGTTGTAGGCGCTCCAGAGTCTGTTGCACGGTTCCGCGACCTGGTGGGCTCCGAAGAGCGGAGGCTGGAGGAGACGAGCCTGCTGCCGTTTGCCGGAGGTCTTGTGCTGGGGGCTCTGCTGGGCAGCATCCCCTTGCCGTTTCCCGGCTCGGTGCGGCCGCACCTGGGTATGGCCGGCGGAGCCTTCCTCGCGGCGATCCTGCTGAGCAATGTGGGCTCTATCGGCCCGTTGCGGCTCTATGT